>CAYXRA010000127.1:0-13948 GCA_964467525.1 uncultured Calditrichaceae bacterium | reverse complement strand
GGTGGTGTGAGAGGACGGCGGCACATGCTTATGTACCGCCTCCTACTTTAATTAAGCATTCTGCAATGTTTAATTTACAATTGACATACTCTTGAAACCAAGCTGACATTCAGATATCCTTCTATTTCAACGAATATTTAATCTATGATTAGAATAATTTTACAGCACCTGAAACCAGTTAAGCCTGCATGCTAAGCTATCATGATTTAAGCGGCAGTTAGGGCATTTATTCAATCAATGAGCCCCAACCATCATAGTTGCCATTTAATTCTGTGGCGATTTGTTCAAAAATTTTGCGAAATCTGGTAAGTGTGTAATGGCCCGGATTGATCATTTTGGTTGCCAGACAAAGCCAGCTCGAATCACAATCATTTTTACTGATCTCAACTTCAAATCCTAATTGCTTGATCTGTTTCTCTGCTAAAATTGCCGAATTTTCATCAGGAAAATATAAAAAGAATTCCATACCGTGCTTTTTTGAAAAATCAGCGCCATGTTCACGCATTAATTTCAGAGTATGACCATCCGGATCGTTTGGAAACTTCTTTAATCTTTTTTTCAATTGTGCATGTCCTTACAGAAGAGAGCACCTGAGAAAACGAATAGAAAAAACACTTTTGCCCTACAACCTCATTTTGCTTTTTTATTTAAGCGATTTGATGAATAAAATAGACAAGGCCAATAATTAATACAAGTTTAAATGTTATTGATAAGTAAAGGAAAATGTAAAAATGGCCGAATTAAAGGTGAAATAATATCGGACGTTTTGCTTTAGCCTGAATTGAGCAGATATGTCATACCGGTCCGGTTCGATCAAAATCTTTTATGGTGCGGATATTATTTCTAACAGGGTTAAAGCACTCGCTCGCTATTTAATATTAAACTTTTTTTCAATCGATTTATCAGCAAACAAAACCATTAAAAGTCCGCAATTTTAATTTCAGCTTTCAAATGTTATAAAAATGTTACACTCCCGACACCCATTGCTGAACTTTATTTTGTTTATTCTATTTAAAGTCTGAAAAAAAACGGGTAAGTTTATGATCAAAAAATTGATGCTGATACTAATATTGCTGTGCGCGCAGCTTCCGGCACAGGCTGAATTAGAAAGCAGGGGCGTTTATACACCCAATTTCTTTGCGGAACTGCTCGATGCCGAAATGTATTCAGATGAAATGCTCTATATTGTCGGCGTTGGCGGATTCATCTTTGTCAACGTTGCGGATCCCGATAATCCGAAGTTTAAATCCCGGTATAATCCGGGTTCGATATATACACGCTTTTATAACGGGAAGGCCGCCGGTAATCTGGCCGCCGGCGCCGCCCGCCGCGACGGACTTTATCTGATCAACATCGGTCAGCTTGATAACCCAAAATTGCATGCGATTTACTCACTCAGTAATGAAAAGTCACAATACAAAAATATTTCATACGAAAGCGTCGATTTCAAAAACAATACGGCCTATGCGGCGATTCACGGGGCCGGTCTGGAAGTGATCGCCATTTCCGATCCGAAGCTGCCGCGACATATTAAAATTGTAAATGAGCCCAAAAATGCCTGGGATGTATTCATAGATGGAAGCCTGCTTTATGTGGCCGATGGTGATGGCGGCCTGAAGATATTTTCGCTGACCGATCCCCGCAATCCCCGATTTATTTCAACAATTGCAACAAGCGGCCCGGCCTTTGAGGTGATCGTGGAAAACAAGCTGGCTTATGTGGCTATGGGCGCTTCCGGCATGGATATCATCGATGTCGCCGATCCGCAGGCGCCCAAACATCTGTCACAGTTTGAAATACCCTCAGGGATATTAAATCATCTGAATTATGACGACGGTTTTATTTACGCCGCTACCTGGGATCTGATTTTAACGATCGATGTTTCCAATCCTGCTTTTCCCCGGCTGACCGGATCAAAATATGCCGGGAACCGGGCGATGGGCGTTGCCGCGTATAACGGCACCGCTTACGTCACCGACTGGTACGACCTGAAAATCTTTTCATTTAGTCCCCGGATGCAGCCTGATATTATGGTTAAACCGTATGTTTTCGATTTTGGTTTTGCCGGTGATAATGTGCCCGTCATAAAAACTTTTAAAATTACCAATCTCGGTGAACAGGATTTGCTGATTGATTCCATCTATGCAAAAAAGACTTTTTACAGTTTCGATCAGAGTGAACTGCATATCGGGCCGGGCAGGGAAGCCGAACTGAAAATTACGATGACGCCGACGCATGACACCAATCTTACCGACCAAGTACATCTTGAATCCAACGACCCCGACAACACGCTCTTTAAAATCCGGGTTTTCGGTGGCAGCAGCGGCGCTTCCGTCGGAGATAGAGCCAGTGATTTTTCCCTGCCCGCACTCAGGGATGAGCAAATCTACACCTTGTCCGAAATGCGCGGCAAAGTGGTTGTACTGAGTCTGTTTGCCTCCTGGTGACCGGTTTGCGGTCCGGAGTTGTCGGACATAGAATATACCCTCTGGCGCAGATATGATCCGGAAGAGGTTATCATACTTGGGATTAACGATGGTGAAAGCGTGGGGACGGCGTCCAGTTTTCTGTCCAATTTCGGCTTAACCTATCCGGTTTTGCTGGATGAGCAACGGGAAGTATATTTTAGCTATCCCATCGGCGGAATTTCGCCTTATCCCAGGGATTTTATCATTGATCAACAGGGCATCATTCGCTATGCCCATTCCGAATACGATCCGCAAACCATGATCGATGTCATCGACGGATTGCTGGTCAGCGGTCTGAAGGATCAAGACGCCATTCCCCAAATACCTTCGGATTTCGGACTCAAAGCCTATCCGAATCCGTTTAATCCCAGTACTGTCATTCATTATGCGTTGCCGGAAAATTCGGCAGTTGATGTAAGTGTTTATAACCTGCTTGGTCAGAAAGTAGAGACATTAATTTCAGAGCAGCAAGCTGCCGGTAGCCATCAGGTGCAATGGAACGCCGCCGGTTTCAGCGCAGGGGTGTATTTCGTGCAACTGACCGCCGGCGGCATCTCGGATACGGAAAAAATCGTACTGGTGCGTTAGCTGTCATTTCAATAAAATCATTCTTCTGCTTTTAACTACACCGGGAACTGTTTTGAGTCTGTAAATATATACACCGGCTGCAAAGCCGAATGCGTTCCAGTTTAAGGTGTAACTGCCGGCCGGTTGTCTGCCGGATACGAGCGTTGCTACCTTTTGTCCCAGCAAATTGTAAATGCCTAAATCAACATGACTATTAACGGATAACGAATAACGAATAACGGTTTTCGGATTAAAGGGATTGGGGTAATTTTGCTCCAGTTTAAAATTTTCGATTTCGGCGTTATGTTCAAGTCCCGTTTCTCTCAGAAAGTCTGTGCGGATGATATAGAGCCCGTCATAACCGTCGGCCACGTATCCGTAACTTCCGTTACCAGCCACGCTGAAGGCGTGATCGCCGGTGTCGAAAAAACCGACTTCTTCCGGGGCAGTTGGATCCGTAATATTAATCATAATGGCTCCGGAATTTCCGTCGGACAGCCAGGCATAATTACCGTTGATATCAATCGTGCGGACAAAATTACGCGTATGATGATATCCCCTTAAAACCGGTCTTTCAGGCCTGGAAATATCGATAATACTGATTCTGCTGTAAAACTCGGAAACATAAGCGTGATCGTTGTGCAGGGCTACCGTACAGACAAAAGCATTCGTAGCCAGGTGGCTGATTTGATAAGGGTGCTGCGGATCGGATATATCGATAATGCAGAGGCCGTTATTACCATCGGCCAGATAAGCATAATCATCGCGCACTTTTGTATCACAGGCGAAATCCGGCGAATCAAATATCGCGATTAATTTTGGATCAGCAGGGTCGGAAATATCGATAATGCGCAGACCGTCGTATCCGCAGGCCGCATAAGCATAATGATCGGATATCGTAATACCGCAAGTCTGTTTGCCGGTATTTAAGAAGCCGGTTTTCAGCGGATTTTCCGGATCGGAAATGTTAATGATGTACATGCCGCCGGGTTTATCGGATACGTAGGCGTAATCCCCGTCAATCGTGACAAAATAGGCGTGCCCCTCTGTTTCAAAAGCGCCGACTTCCACCGGCGCCGCCGGATCGGAAACATCGATAATGCGCAGACCGTCGTTTCCTGCGGCAACATAGGCATAGCGACCGTCAATTTTGACATCCCAGGCATGGTCGCCGGTATCATAGCGATTAGCCTTGATCGGCTGCGCAGGATTACTGATGTTAAGGACATGCAGACCATTATTCCAGTCGGCCAGATAGGCATAATTACCGCTCAGCGTAACCGCGCGCAGACTGGTGCAATCCAGAAAATAACCAATTGGTTTTGGCTCTGCCGGGCTGGCAATATCGAGGATGCGCATGCCGTTGCGACCTTCGGCCAGAAAGGCATGATTATCACAAATGGTAATGCCCCACAGATGATACGCGCTTTGGAAAAATCCGGCTTCCACCGGGTGGGCAGGATCGGAAATATCGACAATGCGCAGCCCGTCGTCCCAGTCGGCCAGATAGGCAAAATGCCCGATGACCGCCGCGTCGCACAAAGCCTGTGCATATAAGAAACCTATTTGCTGCGGATTTTCCGGAACTGAAATATCGACTACATACAGGCCGTGATCGAAGGTTACAAAGGCATAGATTGAATCCACCGTCACACCGCGGGCATAGCCCACAGGATCAAATCTGCCGCTTTCTGCAGGATAGTAAGGGTCTGTGATGTCAATGATACACAACCCGTTGATACCGTCGGCGATATAGGCGCAGGAATCATTGACGCAAAGTTTGGTAGCATAATCCTGTGTCAGGATGTCGCCGGTAATTTGAGGGTGTTTGGGATCGGAAATATTGATGATCTGCAGACCGTGTTTGCCGGTGGTTACATAGGCAAAATCGCCGCGAACGTCCACATCTCTGATCAGTGCGGGCAGAATAATTCTGCCGGTTCTGAAGGGATGACCGGGATTGGAAATATCCAGAATATCGAGATTGGCCCCGTTGCCGGTGATAATCAGATCCCCGTCAGCGGCCGCTGCCTGACAGGGACCATCGGCCCAGCGCCCGGCCAGAGTAATATTGGAATCAGGTCTTGTAACTGCCGGTTGATGCAGGGCCTGGCACTCCTGCGGGTTGAAACCCGTGTGTAAAAATAAGGGATTAACGGGCCTGTCATCCACTATTTGTCCGCTTACGATTTGCAGAGATAAGAACAAAATAAACCCAAATGCGCCGCGGATATTGAAATGCAAAATGCCTGAAAATGAATAAACTGACAACCTCATTTTAACCTCCCGTCGTTGTTTCCATTAATGAGGTTGTCTCAGGTGAAAATCTCTCTTTTGGGCCGAAGATTTATTGAAAAAGCAAAACAAAATATATGACAAAAATCCGCAGAGACGACCCGGCGGGCCGTCTCAGAAATCTGCATCTGTTTAAATGGAAATATTAAAAGCGAAGATTTGATCATTTACGCGGTAGAGACGATCCGGCGGATCGTCTCAGAAAAACGCGACCATTTTAGTCATCAGAACAAAAAATTGTATAGCAGGGTAGAAACGACCCGGCGGGTCGTCTCTGCGGCAAAAAACATCAGATCAATTATTTTAGCAAAACCAGTTTTTTGGTTTGCGAAAAGCCGTTGTCGGACTGAAATTTGTAAAAATAAACACTGCCCGCAAATCCCGTAGCATCCCAGGTTACGGTGTAACTGCCGGCCGGTTGTCTGCCGGATACGAGCGTTGCTACCTTTTGTCCCAGCAAATTGTAAATGCCTAAATCAACATGACTATTAACGGATAACGAATAACGAATTCTTGTTTCCGGGTTAAAGGGATTGGGGTAATTCTGGTAAAGTGCAAAATCCATTTTATGATCGGGCAGTGTATTGATTGACGCCGGTGCATTATAGGCAATAGCGATACCCATCAGAAAATAACCCGGGCCGTCGCAGACGTCTCCCCGGCCGCTCCCGTCGAGTGCTGCACCGCACACTTTCATGTCCTCAGTCCAGTAAATTTTTGCATCGGCGGTATCGATGGTAAAAAACTGGGTGTCCACTTCTTTGATCACCGTATCAATAACCGTCCCCTCCAGATCGGCGCATAGAATAACATCTTCCGACATACCGCAGTCGGTCCAGTAAATCTTATCGCCGCTTACATCGATATCCCAGGGATTTAACAGGGCACTCTGCGGATGCTTAATAACAGTTTTAAAACCGGTGCCGTCGAAATTAATGCGTTGGATTTTATCGCTGCAACCGTTGTTTGCCTGTGTCCAGTAGACACGCTGATTAACATGATCCAGTCCGATCCCGTAAAATCCGTAGTAGCTGTAAGTGGAAGAATAAAGTGTTTCAATGTTACCGTTCAGGCTGTCCATGTCGGCGCGCTGGACGGCATCGTCATCCCAGGTATCGCGCACCCAGTATATTTTTCTGTTCTTAACATCCAGCTCAATGTCACGGATGCCGGGAACGTCGGTGATAATGTCTTCCTGCTCCGAGCCGTCCAGATTAGCCCGGATAATTTTTGAGTTGCCCCGTTCACAAAAATAGAGCTTCCGGGGATCGCTCAAATCATCGATGGCCAGTCCGCAGGGCATATTCAGGCCGGTAATAACGTCAGTAACTGCCGTGCCATCGGTATTGGCGCTCTGAACTTTACCATTGTAGGCATCCTCATGAATCCAGAATATTTTGGTTTGTTGGGCGGGTAGAAGAGTCGGTAAGAAGCAATAACCTGCAATGATACATGAAATAAGTAAATAACGTATCATGGCTAATCTCCTAAATTTAAGGAAGCGGATTACCTGATTCTGGGATTATAATTAAAAACAATATAACTGAAAAGCCGCGTAATGTAAATAACAATGGTCACAATTGAATAAAGATTCACAAATCCGGAGATGCCGAAATTTCAACCAATAAAAAAATGATGTAGCAGGGTAGAGGCGATCCGGCGGATCGTCTCCATGGCAAAAAACATCAGATCAATTATTTTAGCAAAACCAGTTTTTTGGTTTGCGAAAAGCCGTTGTCGGACTGAAATTTGTAAAAATAAACACTGCCCGCAAATCCCGTAGCATCCCAGGTTACGGTGTAACTGCCGGCCGGTTGTCTGCCGGATACGAGCGTTGCTACCTTTTGTCCCAGCAAATTGTAAACGTCTAAATCAACATGACTATTAACGGATAACGAATAACGAATTCTTGTTTGCGGGTTAAAGGGATTGGGATAGGCATTGTATAATTTAAAATTTATGGGCTTATTTATATCACCGATAGCGCTGGGCGAACTGTCGTCTTCGGCAAATTCATACAGACTGCCAATGGCCAGTTTGGCATTATTCCAAAGATAGGATTTATTAAAGGTTGAGATGCGGTCGCTGGTTTTATGATAATATGGCGTGAAATCTTCAAAATCTTCAATCAGTAAAATCGCCGGATACCCTTCATTCCAAAAGGGAGAGTGATCGCTGCTGCTGGTGGCATTGGTCGTTTTGACTTCCGCCGTAAGATCGAGCGACCAATCGCTGATATTTTGAGCAACAATATCACCAAGTTGTTGTGATTCCAACAGGGTGCCTTCATGGATTTCCACCAGACCGTCATTATCGCTGTCGTAGGCAATCATATCGAGATTGATTACGCCAAGAATTATTTCACCATTGAGCGCAGCATTGGTGGCGTAATGATTGCTGCCGTAGAGTCCCTGTTCTTCACCGGAGAAGAGGATATACCTGATACTGTATTTAAAATCGATACCGGCTAAAATCCGCGCCGCTTCCATCACCGTCGCCGTGCCGCTGGCATTATCATCGGCGCCGGGGGCATAGCGCATGGGATCTTCGGAAATATCATCATAATGGGCACAGATAATGTAGTATTGATCGGGATAGGTCGTGCCCTCCCGGACAGCGATAACATTATTACGGGAAAGCAATTGTGTATTTCCGCTGACCCAGTTCTGTCCGCCATTCGTTGTACTTAAAACTTCACCGGACTCTGTCACAATGCTGCCATTTTGCGGATCCGTAAACGAAACCTTGACCAAATCTGTCTGTATATCGGTGGCGCGCTTTTTCCAGTATGCACCACCGGAATCCGTGGTTAACAGCAATCCGTCGTCACCGGCAACATAAACCGTTTGATTGTCTGTAACGGCGATATCGTTCAACAAGGTCTGCGGTTGTGCTTCGTATTGCAGTGACCATGAATATCCGTTATCGCTGGTCTTGAATATTTTGCATCCCGAAATCAGCCAGCCGGTTTGCGATTCGGCGCCGGTAAAGGCCGCCACTTTGCCCACTGAAATGTTGAACGGCTGCAGTTCAACGTTATAGCCGTATGATTCAAGTTTTGCCTTAATATATTCCTGGGCCTTGATATTTTCTGAGCTATAGGAAAAGCGGGTGTTCAGTGAATCGAGTTCACCATTCAGCCAAAATGTTTTTTCCCCGCTCAGTTCTTTCACAAAGGTGTAAATCGTATCGATATTGACGGAATCAAGGATGGTATTGACGGTTCTGTCATCCTCTGAAATGGGCGTGTTTGATTTGTGCAGCCCGGATCCGGTCATCCGGCTCGGTGTGCTGAAATCTTCGTAAATGACGAAATATTTGTCCGGCAGGAGTGAAGTGAAGTTGCGGGCATAAGCTTTGACAAGGGCCGTGCGTTCCTTTCGCCAGAGAATTGTTGCCCGGGCCTGCTCCGGTATCTGCGCACTGCTTATCGCCGGAGCGTTAAATGATTCAACCCAGTAATAAATCCCTGTCTCAATGTGATTATCTATGACATCGATCTGAAGATTATCGCTGCTTATCTTTTGCGGATCGTCGACAAGATAAAAGTAAACGTCGCCTTTTTGCGCCGACCAGCGCTGTGTGTTGTCGGACGGCAGGATATCAAACAGTTGGTCTGTGCTTATAATAGATTGAGGATAAAGATGACTCAAACAAAATAAAATCAGAATGGCAATATAATGTGAGATCGATTTCATTGGTGCCCCTTAATTATTTTTGTTTTAGTTCTATTTAGTACCGTTAGAATTTAACTGATCCCGCTTCAATAATCCAGTCTTAATTGATTTTTTCCTTTATTTAGGTATCCTTCCGTGATCCGTTATTTGATTATTTTAACAAGTTTTTTTTAGATTTAATTTCTACAAATTGTTAGTTCTTGATAAAATACGAATCCTGCTTGTCTACATTCATTAATCCGTCAAAATTTTACTGAACTTATTTCAGGAGTAAATTGACTTGATAAATATAATCAGATTTTTTGTCTGCTTATTATTCCGCTATAATTTCCGGATGTGCTACCTTAACTTATTTTTTCACAGACTTCTCAGACTGATTGAATCAATGCCCTGAATTTGGCAACGGCCTCTTTAGTCTTTGTGGCGTCTTTGGCACCGGCAGTGGCAAGATGCGGACGTCCGCCGCCGCCGCCGCCGGCCACTTTGGCAACTTCGCGTACGAGATCGCCGGCTTTAAGCTTTTTGGTATTGATCAGATCGTCGGTAACCAGACAGACAAAATTTACCCGGCCGCTGTTTTCGGCAATCAGCAGGGCAACGGTTTGTTTGCTCTGCTCTCTGATCTTATCGCCCAGATCTTTAAGCTGATCGGTTTTGGTATCCTTCATTTCATGCACGATGACATTGATGCCGTTAATGGATTCGGCATTGGCAATCATCTCTTCAACGCCGGAAACGAGTTTTGCGGATGTTGATTTTTCCAGTTCTTTTTCCAGATTCTTTTTTTGCTCCGCCAGTGCGCGTACTTTTTCAGTGAGTTCATTTTCACCGGCATTAACGATGTCGCTCAGTTTTTGCAGCCTGTCCATTGATTTCCGGATATAGCTGACCGCGGTTTTACCACTGATTGCTTCGATGCGTCTGACCCCGGCGGCGATTCCGCTTTCGGAAAGGATGATAAAGGGACCGATTTCGCCGGTGGCGCTTACATGGGTGCCGCCGCATAATTCCAGACTGAAGTCGGCTATGGCAATAGTACGCACCACTTCGCCGTATTTTTCGCCGAACAGGGCCATCGCCCCTTTTTTCCTGGCATCGCTGAATTTTTGCTGAGACACTTCCAGGGGCAGATTCTGCTGAATTTTCGTGTTGACTGTCGTTTCGATTTCCCTGAGCTGTTCGGCGGTGATCTTTTCGAAATGGGTAAAGTCAAATCGCAGGCGCCCGGGCTCGACCAGCGATCCGGCCTGCGTGATATGATCGCCCAGTGTTTTGCGCAGGGCAGCGTGCAGCAGGTGGGTAGCGGTATGATTTTTAGCCGTTTCCTGGCGTTCGAATGAAATCACGCTGGCAATAACCTTATCCGATTCCGGCGCAAATTTCTCAAGCGGTTTGCAGATATGAATAATGTGATCGCCGTCTTTTTTCGTATCGGTTACCTCAAGCTCGTATCCTTCGCCGGAGATATGTCCTTTATCACCGATCTGACCGCCCGATTCAGCATAGAACGGCGTTTCCCGCAAAATCAGTCTGACAGCCTGTTTATCGGCATGGTAGCGCATGATGTGCGTTTCAATAGCCAGCTCTTCATAACCGACGAATTTGGAATCGCTGCCTTCATTCATAATGTGCCAGTCCTTTTGATCGGCGGCGCCGGCGTCGAATTTGGAAGCTTCCCGGGCTTGCTGCCTTTGTGCTTCCATCAGACGTTCAAATCCTTCCATATCCAGGGTCAGTCCGTTTTCATCGGCCAGTATCCGCGTGAGATCGACCGGAAATCCGTAGGTATCGTACAGTTTAAAAACTTCACTGCCGGGAATCACGATTTCTTTCTTTTCATTAAGTTCATTCTTAACTTTTTCAAAGATTTCCAGCCCGCGATCAAGTGTGCGGTTGAAATTTTCCTCTTCGGCGCGGATCACGGCCTGCACATGCTTTTGTCTTGTTTTTATTTCCGGGAAGGCATCGGACATCAGCTCGACTACCTTCGGTACAATTTTGTAAATAAACGGCTCGCGCATGTTCAGCTTGCGACCGTAGCGGGCGGCACGTCTCAAAATGCGCCGCATCACATAACCGCGCCCGTCATTGGAAGGCAGACCGCCGTCGGCAATGGAAAAGGTCAGCATGCGTACGTGATCGGCAATCACATGAAAGGCAGGTTTTTCCGCGGCTTGTCCGTAAGAAATACCAGTTAACCCGGCAATCCTTTCCAGAATAGGCGTGAACACATCGGTGGCGTAATTGGAATACTTATCCTGTAAAACGGCCACCAGACGTTCGAATCCGGCGCCGGTATCCACATGTTTATTGGGCAGGGGATGCAGGTCGCCGGATTCGTCACGGTTATACTGGATAAAAACCAGATTCCATAATTCGATATAGCGGCCGCAATCGCCGTTTACGCCGCAGGTATGCGGTTCGTCTTTTTTATCGCAAAAGTCTGCGCCCATATCGATATGAATTTCCGAGCAGGGACCGCAGGGACCGGTATTGCCCATTTCCCAGAAATTGTCTTTTTCACCGAAGCGCAGAATCCTTGCCGGATCGATATCCGTTTCCGATTTCCAGAATTCAGCCGCTTCATCATCGGTCGTATAAACGGTGGCATAGAGTCTTTCTTTCGGCAGTGCCCAGACATCGGTTAACAGCTCCCAGGCCCAGAGGATGGCTTCTTTTTTATAATAATCGCCAAAGGACCAGTTGCCGAGCATTTCGAAAAAGGTATGATGATAGGTATCGTGACCCACTTCTTCGAGATCGTTGTGCTTGCCGCTGACCCGGATACATTTCTGTGTATTCACGGCGCGCGAATAACTGCGCGTTCCTTTATCCAGAAACACGTCTTTAAACTGGTTCATTCCGGCGTTGGTGAATAGCAGCGTCGGATCGTCCTGGGGCACGACCGGTGCGCTGGGAACAAAGGTATGGCCTTTGCTTTTGAAAAAATCTATGAATTGTTGTCTGATTTCCTTTGCAGTCATAACATCCTTTCAAATGAAACGATTTATTGTCACTATGTTTTTAAAAATACGAATCTTAAGCAAGTCAGACAAATAAGTCAATTGAATTATGTTAAAAATATTTAGTTGCTTTGATTGAAGAGCAATGCGTAAGATAGCTTCAGGATTGTGATCAATTATGATCGTAATACCTAAATTATCAAAAAAACCGTTACTCTACTTTTTGCCGGTTCGTTTTTTTGGTCCTCTTCTTTCACCCTGCTTTTGTTTTTGATCCAGAGATGAACCTTTTGTTCCTTTTACTGGAGGTCGTCCACGCATTTTTTCCATCGGTTTGTTTGGTCCATGGTCGGTTACATCATTAATCCCATCACCATCGAGGTCAATAAAGCGTTCTTTTTTACCTTCCTGTTTGCCCTTGTTCAGTTTCTGCCAGTCGGGATCCAGCCCGTTGGGAATACTGTCGCCGTCATGATCCGGTGCATTGTCATTATAACCGTCGCCATCGGCATCGACAAACCCGCTGCCGTGATTTTGGTTTGCGCCTGTATCCTGGGCGAATGCGTTTCCGCTGAGAAAGACAGTCAGCAGAAGGGCAAGTGAAAATGTGAGTGTTAGTTGAGTGAATCGCTTCATGATAAAACCTCCTGATTTATTGTGATTAAGTTTAGATTATTTTCCATTTCGTTTGGAATGATTTCAAATGGCATGCCAAAAATAATAATACGCATGTAAGGTATTGTTTATTAGTATGATAATGCTTTAAGATGTGAAAAGCTTGAAGTATAAACAACCGCCGTTTTCGTCGTAACAACCAACAAGACGGGCGAATTTGCAGGATGAAATCAAAGGTATAAAAGGTGTTCAAGCAGAATACGAATACCGATAATAAGCAGAATAATGCCGCCGATGAGTTCCATTATATTGCCGAATTTGCCGCTCAATCTTTTGCCGATGTGAATGCCGATCAAAGAGAGCGCGGCGGTGATCAGTCCGATAATGACGCTGGGATACCAGATTTCCACCTGTATCAGAGCCAGGCTGAAGCCGACGGCCAGGGCGTCGATGCTGGTAGCCGTGGACAGCATAACCAGTGAAACGCCGCGCGAGGGATCGTTTTTGTGCGTTGTCATCCCACCCTGAAGCGCTGAATAAATCATCCTGCCGCCGACAAAACCAAGCAGACCGAAAGCGACCCAGTGATCGAAATTTTCGATCAGTGCGGCGATACGAAATCCGGCCAGCCAACCCAGTACCGGCATCATAAACTGAAAAAATCCGAAATGAAAAGACAACCGGAATATGGCGCGTTTATTATTAATCAGTCCGGAAAGCGCGGCCGAAACGGATACCGCAAAGGCATCCATGGCCAGCCCGATAGCAAGAAATATAATTTCAATAAATGTCATTCACTGATCATCGCTTTATTAATTCTTAATGTCGTGATTATTTGAATCCGATAAAATAATCACCAAAAAAATAAGATGAAAAAAAAATAGTACACTATTTTCAATGCTTCGCCGAATATCTTTTTCAATTTATGCGTTTTATTTTTAACTTGAGCACGATTCATTGAAATTGACAGTACCAGTACGAAGAAGGTCATAATGAAAAAAATCATTCCGATCCTGATTATTTTACTGGCGATAAATTCAAACGCGGTTCCCCAAACCAATTCTATTATTATTAGCGGTAAGGTTGAAGATTTGGTATCGGGTGAAAAAATTCCATCGGCATTTGTTTACATCACAAATCAGAATAACGGAATCACCGATTCAACAAAATCCGATGCCAGCGGCTACTGGCAATTTGACGTCATTTCGGCAATCGGGAACCGTTCCGGCCTGACGGAAAAATTCAGCGTGTCACAGAACTATCCCAATCCCTTTAATCCTTCGACCGCTATCGTTGTCGGCGTTCCGGAAGCAGATGAGGTACGTGTAGCAATATACAATATTCTGGGTGCGGTGGTGGATGT
>CAYXRA010000126.1:0-13955 GCA_964467525.1 uncultured Calditrichaceae bacterium | reverse complement strand
TAATATCCCCAAACATCCGCCAAAGGCGTTCCGCGCAGGCGGAATAAATCCCTGAGCATATCGTCGCTGTTTTATACTGCTGCGAATGATGTATAATACCCGCACAAAAAGACATAGAAGCAAAAAAGTTTAAATTATTTTAAATTCCGCGGTATAAAAATCATTAGCAGTGTTGTTTTCTGATCAAATACATCATTGAATTCGGAAAAACTCGGACAAATACTTACGAAAATTATGGAAGGCAATATATTTTCCGGAATTAATTATGAAGCAAAACCTGACTAAGCGAATAATTTTGTAAATTATTCAAAAAATTCTTGACACTATGATTTGTAACATGTAAATTTTTGTAAAAAATATTACAAAAATAAATTATTTGTTAATTAAATTACATTAACGGGTCACATGCTTTCCATTTATGATATCCCTGAAAACATTGCCACGTATGCAGGAGGCTTTAATGCAAAGGTATTTGTTGACTAAAATAATTATCTGTTTTGCAATTCTGATCAGTTCGGTTTATGCAGGTAATTATGGTAAAATTATTGGTCAGGTTACGGATAAAAAAACAGGCGAGCCGCTGCCGGGTGTCAACGTGTATATAGAAAATACGACCCTTGGGGCGGCATCCGATGTGGAAGGTACATTCATAATCCTGAGAGTGCCCCCCGGTGAATATAGTCTGCGCGCCGACTACATTGGTTATAATCCGGTTATTGTAAGAAATATCGAAGTCCGGGCTGATCGTATTTCATATACACAGATTGATATGCAGGAAGCGATTATGGAGGCTGAAGAAGTGGTTGTGTTCGCCGAGCGGCCGGTTGTGGAAAAAGATATCGCTGCAACAACCCGCAGCGTCGGCGCAAAGGATATCGAAGCATTACCCGTTAACACGGTCAGCGATGTGATACGAACGCAGCCCGGTGTCATCAGCAGCGGCGGACTGCATCTGCGCGGCGGACGCTCCGGTGAGGTCGTTTATTATGTCGATGGTGTCCCTCTTGTTAATCCGCTTTTTTCGGAAATCAATTCATCGGAAATGATTAACAAGGATGCGATTTCCGAAATGCAGGTGATCAGCGGTACTTACAGCGCCGAATACGGGAACGCCATGAGCGGAATTATTAACATTACCACCCGCGGTGGCAGTCAGCGCTTTAACGGCAACATCGATGTTAAGTCATCATTATTGGGTCTGGAATCGTACAGCCGGGAAAATAATCGCAATGTATTCCGGGCAAGCCTCAGCGGACCGGTCTTCAAAAAAATGAATTTTTTTGTTTCAGGAAATTATGATCGGCGCGACAGTTATCTGCCCTGGGGCTATAACAGAGACGGTAGTTTCTTTTTTAAGCTAACCGATCAGAGTCTTGATAATCTTAATTTTTCTCTGTCAGTCAATCTATCGCAGGGTCAGCATAAAAATTATTCCCATTCCTATAAATACATTCCCGATCAGTATTGGTACGAACCGCGTACCAATTCCCAAATGTACCGATTCGGATTAACACATGTTTTGGCTGCTAATCTGTATTATTCGCTATCACTGTTTCATACCAATTACCACTACGATTCGGGGGATTTTGATTATCGCGATTTACGTGTGGATTACGCCTGGGATGCTAATCATGAGTTTTACACGTTAAATTATGTCGGTTCCTTTTCTGATGACGATCAGCGGACTACCGGTTTGAAGGGTGATATCGTCTGGCGGGCAAATAATTATAATGAATTTAAAGCGGGGATTATTGCCAAGTATCATTCCATCGATCGCTTTTATATTTCAGCGCCCTATTATGACAACCACACGTTTGAGGATTATAATGTAAATCCGGTGGAGACCGGTGCATATATTCAGGATAAAATCAATTTTTCATCGATTATCCTGAGCGCCGGATTGCGTTTCGATATGCATGCGCCTAATACCGATTACTGGGAAAATCCCTATGATGTCGATGATGTCAGCGATTCAACCGCGGCCCGGCGACAGAAGAGTTCGAATATCCACACGCAAATCAGTCCGCGACTGGCGATTTCTTATCCGGTAACATCATCGACGGTGTTTCATTTCGGATACGGGCATTATTTCCAGCGACCGGAATACCAGTTTATTTACCGTGGATTGGTTACCTACGAACAGGATACGAGTGGGATGCAGGTCCCGAAGGGATCGAAGCCTGATTTGTACGATGTGGATGAAGACGGCGATATCGATTACAAGGATAATCTGCTGATGGCCTTGCTGGGCGGCGGCGGACGTTTCGGTAATCCCGATCTGAAACCGGAAAAAACCGTCGCTTACGAGTTTGGCGTCAGCCAGCAGCTTTTCGATGATTACGTACTGGATGTAACCGTTTACAGCAAGCAGATTACAAATTTGCTGGGCGTGCGCACTTATTTTGCCGGAGACCGGCCGGAATACTGGGAAACCTTTACCCTGCATATTAATGAAGACTTTGCCTATAATAACGGCTTTGAAATTCAATTGCGCAAAATACGCGGACATTATTTTACCGGTGAAATCAACTATACCTATGCCGTGGCCGAGGGCAGCAGCTCCGGGCCGCTGGAACGCTGGGGCTCGGAAGAAGTAAACAAGCAAACCCTCAAATTTTTTCCCTTAAGTTTTGACCAGCGCCACACCATAAACGGCCGTTTTACCTTTCGCTGGGGTAATTTCAGATCGACGCTTATTGGGGACTGGGGCAGTGGTCTGCCGTATACGATAGAGATGCGTTCGGTAACCGATCCCTATGAAATTAATAATGGCCGCATGCCCGAAACCTGGTCGCTGGATCTTAAAATGGATTATACTTTTAATGCAGGACTGTTTAATCTGGTACCCTACCTCGAAGTGTATAATCTGACGAACAGACGCAACGTACGTTATGTTTACGGACGCACAGGCCAGGCCGGATTCTCCGATACCGGTAAAACCGCGGAGTTTGATCGCGATCCGCGCAACTGGGGCGCACCGCGATTAATTTATCTTGGTTTTAAAGCTTCATTTTAGAGTTGATTTGCAGATTAAATATTTAAATCAATGGGGAATGATCAATGCATAATTACAAAACATCCGTAAAAATAACCGGGTCGATTATAGTCATATTCCTGCTGGTTTCCCTGACTTTTGCAGGTATTCGTGACCGCGCGGATGGAACACATAATGTTGGCAAAATTGGTTACTTTGTGACCAACGTCGGGCAATTCTATCCCTGGGGCGGATCCTTTGAACAGACGCTGGAATATCCGCTGAACTCCGGCCATATTGCCATGTACCGGCAATGTATCATGATTGGCGCTACCATGCCCAACGGAAAGTATAATGTGGTCAGTGCTGCCAGCGGAGCCTATGAAGAGTGGGAACCGGTGCACGGGTATCACGCCGGACTGTTTAAACTGGCCATGAGCGACAAACCGGAAACGTGGCCCAAGGGTGGATGGCCGGTAGTCGATGGCGATGGTAATCCGGTAGTGCTCAGCCAGCAGGACAGCTATTGCGTATTTACCGACTCGGCAAGCTGGCGCTATGCCCAGAATGGCGAGGAAGACATGCTGATTGATTTGTGGGTTTATCAGACCGTCTACAGCTGGGGCGTTCCCGATGCCGATAAGTTTGTAATAATTAAAATGGAAGTGGAAAATAAAGGTGATAAATACCTTTCCGACGTATATCTGAATTTCTATTCTGACCTGGATGTCGGTGGAATGAACAATGCCGCGGAAGAGTGGGCGGATGACTGTATCGGATTCGACAAAGACCGCGAACTCATTTATTTTTATGACTCCGATAACTACAGTAATGAATGGCAGCAGCCCGATCCCTTCATGCCCGGTGTTACGTTTCTGAAAACCCCAAACGGACTGGGCATCACCGACTGGCACTGGATCGATGTTTATAAAGATGAAGTTGCGGTGAACAGTACATATTGGGATTCCCTCCATTACTCGCTGATGCGCTCGGATACGGGTTTTGTTAAACAGAATGATACTTTATCGCACTACTTTCATCCCGGCGATAATCCGCTGAACGGCTACCATTATGATGATCCCAATACGACCCGTATTACGGACAGCGAAGGCAACCTGGTCGGCGGGGCAATGGTCGCTTACATTTGTAACGGGCCCATCGATATGGCTTCCGGTGATAAAGTCGAGTACTGGGTAGGCGTTGCGGTCGGCGATGACCAGGACGATCTGCTGAAGGTAATCGACGGATTACGCGGTTATTACAAAAATTACGAAGAAACGGGCGATTTCGGGATACCGGTTCTGCCTAAGCCGAAACTCAGGGCGCAGGCAAAAGACCGCAAGATTACCCTGACCTGGGATGATTCGCTGGATATCTTTTATGAAAATAAATATTTATCCGAGCCTTACAACGATCTGCAAGGGTACATTATCTATCGCACAACCGATCCCTTTCTGCGAGACTGGGCAGCTCTGGATACGATTCCAATGCAATTTAAAGATAAGGAAGAGCAGACGGTTAATCCCAATGCTTATGTATACATTGACTCCCTTAATGTGTACAACGGTTTTACCCATTACTACAGTTTATCAGCCTACCGTTTCAATCAGTTCGGACTATTTGAGGAAACGGTAAGGTTAACGGATATTTCAAACGTGAAAACACAGGAAAACGCTGTCCAGCTTAATCCTGCCAGCAGTCCGGCAGTAGAAAAGGCGGATATGGATAAAATTCGCGTTGTTCCCAATCCCTATGTGGTATCAGCCCAGTGGGATCGCAGCCGGATCGGCAATTCGGTTTATGGTGAACCGGTGCGTAATATCGCTTTTACCAACCTGCCGTCACCCTGTACGGTACAGATTTTTACCGTGGACGGTGATCTTGTGCAAACCATCGAACACTCCGGTCAGAGCGGCAGGCTGGAATGGAATCTGTTGACTCGTGAGCGTCGTCCGGTAGTTTCAGGTGTATATTTTTATCATATCAAATCGGAAATCGGCGAGAAGGTCGGCCGTTTCGCAGTAATCAGATAAAAGAAGAGGGAAGTACATGAAACGCATCATTAGTATAATCGCAATACTGGTTTTCCTCGGGAACATCGCTCCGCTCGTTGCCGGGGGCAGCCTGGGGCAATCCGGGGCAAATTTTTTACAGATTGCCGTGGAACCGCGCGGCGCCGCTTTGGGTGGCGCGGCAACCGCCGTCAGCAACGGTGCGGCCTCCCTTTACTGGAATCCCGCCGGCGCCGTTAATACCGAATTTATCGACGTGACTCTGGCCCATACCGACTGGTTTCTGGACACAAAATTAACTTATGGCGGCGCGGTTTTGAAGCTGGGTGATAATACTGCTGCCGGTTTGTCCGTTGCATCCTTTTATATGGATAAAATGGAAATCACCACCGTTTTTGAACCCGAAGGTACGGGCGACTATTATAATGCCGGCGACCTGTGCGCGGGATTATCATTTGCCCACCGCCTGACCGATAAGTTTATGTTTGGGATCACCGGAAAATATGTGCACGAGTACATCTGGAGCGAGAGCACCGGTCAACTGGCGCTGGACGTGGGATCTATTTACAACACCGGCTTCATGAATTTAAGACTGGGTATGGTAATCCGTAATTTCGGCGGAACGTTGAAATTTTCCGGCGGGGATATCGATGGACGCCTCGAAGAAGAAGTCGCTCAGAATGAAGATGATAATCCCAGGGCGGAGCGGTTGTCACCGGAATTCCGCCTGCCGCAGATTTTCCAGATGGGTGTGGCAATCGATGTATTTACCAACAGTTTTAATACGCTGACCCTGATCGCCGATGTGGACGTACCCAGTGATAATCAGGAAAGGATCATTGTTGGCGGCGAGTATAATCTGCGTAATATGGCTTATTTGAGAGCTGCCTATAAAATGAATTACGATGAATCTTCACTGGCTTTCGGCGGCGGACTGCGCTTTGCCGGATTCGGCATTGACTATTCATTCAACGAGCACGGCGTTTTCAGCAGCGTGCATCGTTTCGGCATTAATTTTTCATTATAATTGATTTTAGATCATTTGAACAAAAGGAGGGTAGGGTATGCAGCATTTTTTACGCATTTTTTTGGCGGTTATTTTTCTGGCCGCGACTGCCGTGGTCGCCCAGACCGTCACATTTTACGATGACAAGACCGCCGACATTGCACCACGTAACATTACTTTTGACGACATGGATAACCTGTGGATTTCGGGTGACGCCGCTTCCCCGAAAATCGCGGCGATGGTTACCGCGGATATGAGCACCTGGACCTATTACGATACGACGGAATTACGTATAGCCGAACTGGGCGATGACGAGGTTTACGAAATCGGCGCGGCCGATAACGGTACAGCCTGTTTTCTGACTCACTACGGTATTTCCTATATGGACAGCGAAGGCAATGTTGAAGTGGTATCGGGCAGTGAAGGCACCTACACCAAAGGTTTTGTCGTTGACGGCAATGTTCTTTACTGGACTTATGACGGCACACCGCTGGCCGTCCTTTATGAATACGATCTGGAAACGGAACAGCAGGTAGGTGCAATCTACGATACGGATGCCGGTATGACCAGCGGGCCTTCGCATTTAACAGTTTATGACGGCGCCCGCGATGCCGCCGGTCAGTTATGGCTTTGCACGCACTGGGGCGTGATTTATGAAGATACGCAGGGCGACTGGCATACGATTCTGGACGGTCTTTATCCCGACAACCTGGTTTCGGATAAGGACGGCAATATCTGGATCACTTACGGCGACTATCCCTATAACGACACACTAATGCAGGTCAACAGCAACAATGAAGTGCTGGCTAAGTACAGTCCGGCCGATATTCCGGAGCTTGGCTGGCTGAACGGCGCGGTAGATCTGGAAACCGATGCCAACGGTCATGCCTGGATTGTCACGGACAGTGTCGGCATTATCGATTTTGCCGGTCCCGGCGATTACACGCTTTACAATGAAATCGACGCCGGCGATGAAATGCTCGACCTGCGCGATAATGTGCGCGATCTGGAAATCAGAAATGATGAAGTCTGGCTGGCACTGTGGGACGGCCGTCTGGCAAAGATCGATGATTTAATCCAGCTCGAAACGTCAGAAACCACGGTTACTTTCTTTGATACCGAAACCGCCGATATTGAACCGCAGAATATCACCTTTGACGGCATGGATAATCTGTGGATTTCGGGCGACGCCGCTTCCCCGAAAATCGCGGCGATGGTTACCGCGGATATGAGCACCTGGACCTATTACGATACGACGGAATTACGTATAGCCGAACTGGGCGATGACGAGGTTTACGAAATCGGCGCGGCCGATAACGGTACAGCCTGTTTTCTGACTCACTACGGTATTTCCTATATGGACAGCGAAGGCAATGTTGAAGTGGTATCGGGCAGTGAAGGCACCTACACCAAAGGTTTTGTCGTTGACGGCAATGTTCTTTACTGGACTTATGACGGCACACCGCTGGCCGTCCTTTATGAATACGATCTGGAAACGGAACAGCAGGTAGGTGCAATCTACGATACGGATGCCGGTATGACCAGCGGGCCTTCGCATTTAACAGTTTATGACGGCGCCCGCGATGCCGCCGGTCAGTTATGGCTTTGCACGCACTGGGGCGTGATTTATGAAGATACGCAGGGCGACTGGCATACGATTCTGGACGGTCTTTATCCCGACAACCTGGTTTCGGATAAGGACGGCAATATCTGGATCACTTACGGCGACTATCCCTATAACGACACACTAATGCAGGTCAACAGCAACAATGAAGTGCTGGCTAAGTACAGTCCGGCCGATATTCCGGAGCTTGGCTGGCTGAACGGCGCGGTAGATCTGGAAACCGATGCCAACGGTCATGCCTGGATTGTCACGGACAGTGTCGGCATTATCGATTTTGCCGGTCCCGGCGATTACACGCTTTACAATGAAATCGACGCCGGCGATGAAATGCTCGACCTGCGCGATAATGTGCGCGATCTGGAAATCAGAAATGATGAAGTCTGGCTGGTACTATGGGACGGCCGTCTGGTAAGAATCGAAGGTTTAATAACTGTAACCGCCATCGATGATGATCCGCAGATTTCGATAGTGCCGGAATCGATGCATTTACATCAAAACTATCCCAATCCGTTCAATCCTTCGACGCGGATCAGTTTTGAACTGAACAAAAGCGCACAGATCGATCTGTCCGTTTACAATATGCGCGGACAACTGGTAAAGACCATTGCCAGCAGAAAATACAGTGCCGGTCGGCATACGGTTAACTGGAACGGCGCAGATGCGCAGGGTAACCGCCTGGCCTCCGGTGTTTACATTTATCGTCTGAGTACGGATGGTCATCAAATCAGTAAAAAAATGATCATGGTGAAATAATACCTCCCAAAAGCTCATCCGCTGATTTCATCGGATGGGCTTTTTTATTTTAATGCTCAGAAAATTTACAGGAAAGTATCCGGGATACCGTTATACTTTTTTGGATGAAGATAATTGTAAATATCTGAAGAAAGCCGGCGAGCGGTGGATAGCCATTCCTATTAATTTTTATAAAACCGGTTCACGATATCTCATATTAAATTGATTGGATTGTATCACATTAAAGCAACTTAAGAATTTCACCCATGTCTGAATCAAAAAAGAAACCTTCACTGCCGCTCAGTTTCATGCCTCTGGTAACCATGGCGCTGTTGCTCGGTATCGGTTACGGTATTTATAATATCCGCGCCGAAGTATTGCTTGTGGCTTCGGCATTGATCTCGGCGTTTCTGGGAAAATACCTCGGCTACAACTGGAAGGAAATGCAGGATGGCATCATCGATTCGGTGACGCGGGCCATGCCGGCGATGCTGATCGTGATCTGCGTCGGTCTGCTCATCGGCGCCTGGATTGCCTCCGGCACGATTCCAATGCTGATCTTTTACGGACTGAAAATTATTTCACCGGCTTATTTTCTGGTTACGGCAGGAGTGGTGTGCAGCGTCGTTTCACTTTTCACCGGTACGTCCTGGGGGACCGTCGGCACCATCGGCATTGCTTTTATGGGCATAGCCGGCGGATTGGGTATTCCTCCGGGTCCGGCCGCAGGAGCGATTATTACCGGTGCATACTTTGGTGATAAATTGTCGCCTTTTTCGGATACGACCAATCTGGCCCCGGTTGCCGCACGCAGCAATCTGTTCGATCATATCCGCCATTTGTTGTGGACGACTGTTCCGGCCTGGCTGATCGGTCTGATCGTTTACTTTTTTATCGGCTTGCAGTATAAAGAACAGGTGCTGCCGCAGGAACAGATGCAGCTTATCCTGAATACCCTGCAGCAGAATTTCAGTTTTAATTTCTGGCTGCTGCTGCCGCCGGTGATCATTATTTATTTTGCCGTGCGCAAACTGCCCACCATTCCGGGCATGCTGATCGCTTCACTGGTGGCAGTGATTATGGGACTGATTTTTCAGGACACGCCCTTTGCCGAAGTGCTAAACGCCATGGCAATCGGTTATGAAGCCCAAACCGGCGTGGCACAGGTTGACCTGCTGTTGAGTCGCGGCGGCATGATGAGCATGATGGGGGTAACGCTGATTGCCTTCTGCGCCTTTGCCTTTGCCGGTATCGTGCAGAGAACCGGCATGCTGCAAACCATTCTTGACTGGCTGCTGCGTTTTGTCAACTCAACCGGCGCGCTGGTCGCCAGCGCTTCCCTGAGCAGCGCCATTGTTGCATTTATTACCGGCAGTTCGTTTCTGTCAATTATTATTCCCGGGGAATTATTTGCGCCGGCATTTAAAAATCGTAATTTAGCGGCAAAAAATTTATCGCGCACCACTGAAGATTCGGGTACTGTCATCGTTCCGCTGGTGCCCTGGAGCATGGCCGGTATTTACATGGCCGGCACTTTAGGCGTGACGACGCTGGATTATGTACCCTGGTCGTTTATGTGTTACCTGGGGATTGTATTCGCATGGATTTACGGATTTACCGGCTTTGCCATCGCCGCCAAAAAGAATGAGGATGAAACACAGCCCGGCAGCTAAAAGGCACGATGAAATTTATATTAATCCGAAAGCGCAATTTTAAGTGAATCACAAAAAGGTAGCGCTCATTTTTTTTCGTCATTGCCCCGAAGGGGCCGCTTACGCGGCGAGCGAAGCGCGGCAATCCCGGTTTTGTAATCAGATCGCCGGAATGACATTTTGATAGCTCGTAGCTTGGCTGTGAGGTAGTTCATTTATAAAAAAAACTTGAAAATTACAGGAAATCAGCATGTATCGTTTAAAGCTAATTTCGCCCGTTTTATTATCCTTAATTTTAATTTTTTCCTGCGGGCAAAAATTACAGGAACTTCCGGATAACCACCTGAATCTGCAAAAAACGGCATCATACGCTGAAATGGTGGAAATCATCGAACAGGCCGCCGAAAAAGAGCACATATCATTCGATATTGCCGGGCAATCGGTCCAAAACAGAAATTTGTATCTTGTCCATCTCAATCGCGGTACGGATAATAATCATCAATGGCGCTTGTTTTTCTACGGGCAGCAGCACGGGAATGAGCCTGCCGGCAAAGATGCGCTTATTTATCTGATCAGGTACATTGCAGAGAATCCGCAGCTATTACCTGATGATGTTGATCTGTGGATCATGCCCATGGTCAATCCCGACGGCGCTGAGCAAAACCAGCGGCGCAATGCCAATAATGCCGACCTGAACCGCGATCATCAGTTGCTGCAGCAGCCGGAAACGCGCATTCTGCATCGTGTACACCGTGAAATTATGCCCCATGTGGCGGTTGATTGTCACGAGTTCGGCCGCGACAGCCGCTCCTATCTGGGAAAAGGCTGGCAGGAATGGCCGCTGATCATGATGGGCTGCGCCAACAATCCGCTTTATGATGAGGATATTTACAAAAACGGCAAACGCTGGATAAAACAGGTTGAGGATTTCATGCTGGAACGCGGTCATAATTACTGCCGCTACTATCTCGGCGGCACGCCGCCGGAAGATGAGCTGCGTTACAGCACCCCGGAAGCCGACGATGCCCGCAACGGCCTCGGCGCCTACGGCGGAATGTCATTCATCATCGAATCGGGCCGCATGACCAGCGCTGAAAATCCCGAAGCTGATCTGGGAAAACGGGTCGATGCTTATCTCGATTTGTTAACCCGTTTTATATACGATAAAAAATACCGGGATGCGGATAAAAACGTAATCGATCGGAGTCGCGGCAGAGCCATGCCGCCATTTATCCCCGTTAATTATTTCTGGGCCAACAAAGGCGTAAGGTACACGGATGTGCGCGTCATCGATAAGAAAACGGGTCAGGTTGAAATGACAAAAACAGCCAATTTCATGCATGATTTAATCGTTAAAAAAAGTGTGGCCACCCCCGCCGGCTACGTGATCGATAAAGCGCACGTATCCGGATTCGATACGCTGCTGCAGCGACATGATATCAAATACGAAATTTTAGACAAAGACATGCGTATGTTGGTTGAACCCTGCAGGTTAATCGCCGTTGAAGAAAAACACGATCCGGTTTATCAACGATACAGCGGCCGGCAAATTGTGGAAAAAACGGCAGCCGACATCCTGCGGTTTACGGCCGGTTCAATTTTTGTTCCTCTGGATCAACCGGCAGCGATGCGGGCGGCATTGTTACTCGAACCCACTATGCTGTACGGACTCTATGAATTTGAGAAATTTAATATACGGGTTGATCAAAATGACATCCTGCCTGTTTATCGGGTTATTCAAAATGAAGCAAGGCTATAGGTGAAAAAAGTATGAAACGATGGTTGATATTATTTCTGTTAATATGCACGGGAAATTTGTTCGCGCAGGGTTCGCTGTTACTGGTGGGCGGTGGTTATGACGGTTCCGGTTCCTGGATCGATGAGCCGTTTCAATGGTTCGTTAATCAGGCAGACTCCGGTATCATTATCGATATTGACACCGACTCCGGGGCGGGCTATGCCGATGATTTCATCAAACTGGGGGCGGATTCAGCTTCGGAAACGATGATAATCGGTTCAAGATCAATGGCCGATGACTCGGCAACCTACAAAAAATTAATCAAAGCAAAAGCCATTTTTATGCACGGCGGCGATCAGTGGGATTACGTTTCAACCTGGAAGGGTACGCTGGTCGAGGATGCCCTCCACTATATTTTCGATCATGGCGGAGCCATCGGCGGCACCAGCGCCGGACTGGCCGTGCTGGGCTCAGTGGTATTTGATGCCAAAAACGGCAGCGCCTATCCCGAGGATGTGGCCTATAATCCGTACAACTACCGCGTCCATTTTACAGATGAATTTTTAGAAATACTGCCCGGGGTGATAACCGATTCGCATTTTCACGAAAGGGGACGCCTGGGCCGATTGATTCCGATGCTGGCCCGCCGGATCAAAGATCATGGTGAAACAGACATCACCGGTATCGGCGTCAGTCATGAAGCCGCATTGTGCATCGATCCCGATAAACAGGCCGTTGCTTACGGTAACACTTCGGTTACGATTCTTTATCCGGGTGATAATTCTGTAATAAAGTGTGCGTCCGGTAAACCGGTGACGTTTACCCACCTGAACTGCGATCAACTGGTCCCTTCCGCTGTGTATGATCTGAATACACGCACGCTTGTCGATCCCGGCCTTTATTTGAAAACCGTTGAAGTTCCTGAGCAGACTGCCGCATTTACGGATACGGTGATCAACGGCAGCTCGGAGAGCAGCGCCAATCTCGGAGCTGTAAAAATCACCCGGCATACCGATTATTCAACCAATGCTTTTTATGGGTCACTGCGTCAGGATAATGTCAGCAGCACCGTGCCCTACACGATTATCATGCCGAAATTGTACAATGATCATGAATTTTATGAAAACAGGTTTGTCGGCGCCATGTGGGCTGCCGTGAAAAATCCCGGTCATACCGTTATTTATCTCGATGACGGTTGCAGCGCCAGTATTGATAATCAGGGCATGCTTACCGTTACTAAACTGGCCTATATTCTGGATATGCATGAAGTAACCCATGCCGGCTTAAACGGCGCCCGTAAAACCAATTACTGCGGATTTATCGGGGCCAAAATTCACGCTCTGGCAAACGGGGACTGGTATGATTTAAAAAATCATCAGACGATCACATCCATAGAAAGCCGGACCGGACAGATTGAACAATCATTTCTGTTATATTCTCCCTTTCCCAATCCCTTCAATCCGGTAACACAGATCCGTTATGGCATCCCTGAAATAAGTCGGGTGAAAATATCGATTTATGATATTAACGGGCGCCTGATTAAAACGCTGCTCGATAAACCGCAAACTGCCGGCTGGCATCAAATGCAATGGGATGGTCGAAACAGTCAGGGGAACACGGTAAGCTCCGGCGTCTATTTTGTGCAGCTTTTGTCAGATGATTTTGTGGATATAAAGAAGATGGTTCTGGTGAAATGATGTTGATGCGGGAAAAGAAATATTTTCAAATAAACACCGGATAAATTTTACTCAATTTATTCGGCTATTTTGGGGGAAACCACAGAGAGCCCAAAGTTCGCCTAAAGGATACCAAGGAAGAATCATCAGTAATAGATTTGAGTTGATTGCATTTGCACACTTTGTGTATCCTTAGCGCACTTCGCGGTTTTCTCTCTCCCGTTCCCGTTTACGACTTTTCAATCCTCTCTAAATTCAAAAAAAGAAAAGACTTGCGAGAAATATTTATTTTTTTTATTATAAAAACAATTTTAATATTATTGTACCGGTAAAAAGGAAAAAAGACCGTGATCCAAATCAGGAGAACAGCTTTTAACTGCGCTATGGGAGCGCCGGCGCCGGCACATACTTTACTACCACAACATTATGCTACCAGTCAAAATGCGTCCTGCATTGATTCATTATTTAATATTTACCTTTGTATTGATTTTATGTTAATAGATAATAACAACCAAGCGGGGTGAATCGTATAGAATAAAAT
>CAYXRA010000125.1:0-14027 GCA_964467525.1 uncultured Calditrichaceae bacterium | reverse complement strand
TCGATCTGTGCGGCGTTCCTGCCGTAAGCCACTGCGTAACGGCTGCCCAGCTCTTCGATCTGTGCGGCGTTCCTGCCATAAGCCACTGCGTAACGGCTGCCGAGTTCTTCAATCTGCGCGGCATTCCTGCCGTAAGCCACTGCGTAACGACTGCCGAGTTCTTCAATCTGCGCGGCATTTCTGCCGTAAGCCACTGCGTAACGACTGCCCAGTTCTTCAATCTGTGCAGCATTCCTGCCGTAAGCCACTGCGTAACGACTGCCGAGTTCCTCGATCTGTGCGGCGTTTCTGCCATAAGCTACTGCATAACGACTGCCCAGCTCTTCAATCTGTGCCGCGTTACGATCATAACCCAATGCATAACGCGTTCCGAGTTCTTCTAAAACCGCATTGCTCTGATCATAACCGAGGGCATAGCGGGTGCCTAACATCGTGAACTGATCCGAACAAATATCCTGAATGCGCATACCGATTGTCGCCACCTGTTTCTTTTCGGCAGGATTTGATTTCAGCTCGTCCGATTTTTTGACTACCCTGAAACGGTCCGCCTTCTCGACATTGGCCGGAGTTTGCGCCGGAAGCAGTGTGAAACAGAAGATGATTAGAACAACTAAAGTCAGAAAAGACTTCATCATCGGTCTCCTTAATTAAAAATGACTGTTATTCAAATCCGTTTAATGTTGGTGGGAAATCCTTTTCCTGAAACGAGCCGGTCGGACTCTTTCTAATGTTTAGAGTCGCAGTAATGGTAAAGAAAGTCACATACTTTTGCAGTATAATGGTAAAAAATTTATCCTGATATGTAATACATATTAAATATAAACTAATACCTTCCGAAAACACCATACAGACTTAAAATAGCAAGAGAAATTAAATATATGCCTGAACGCATTTTATTAATAGAAGACGATGAAAATATCCGGTTTATTTTAACTTCATACCTTGAGTCGGAAGGCTATCATGTGGGAGCCGCATCAAATGGGAAAGATGGGCTTAAATTGTTTTATAAAAATCAACCGGATTTAGTGATATCCGATGTTAACATGCCCGTGATGGATGGATTTGAAGTTTGCCGGAGAATCAAGTCGAAAAGCGAAACCAGATTAGTCCCCGTTGTTTTGCTCACCAGCCTGGATGACGAGGATAGTTATATCAACGGCATTGAGGCAGGTGCGGATGATTTTATAAATAAACCGGCCAATCAAAAGCTTTTTTTGGTGCGGATAAAATCATTACTTAAAAACAAACTGTTAAATGATAAACTGGATAATTCATGGAATCTGCTCTTCTCTCTGGCAAAAGCCGTTGAAGCCAAAGATGAATATACGGAAAATCATACGATACGCGTTGCCGAATTATCTTTTCGTTTCGGTCAGCTTTTGAACCTTTCCGAAGAAACCAATGAACAGCTTTACCAGGGCGGCATGCTGCATGATATCGGGAAAATCGGTGTACCGGATAATGTTTTGAATAAACCGGGAAAACTGTCGGATGCAGAGTTTAAAATCATACAAACGCATACGGAAATCGGTAAAGAAATATGCGAACCGTTGAATTCAATGAAAAGTATTGTGGATATCGTTTACCTGCATCATGAAAAATTCAACGGAAAAGGATATCCCCTGGGATTAAAAGGGGACTCGATTCCGATAACGGCTCAAATCGTTTCCATCGTCGATGTCTATGACGCACTGATTTCGGATCGACCGTACCGTAAGGCTTTTCCGGAAGAAAAGGTATTGAATATATTAAGAGAGGAAAAGAATAAAAGTTTCAATTCTGAACTTATCGACATCTTTCTGAACAAAGTACTGGCATATAATGGCCAATAAATATGCAGAAGCTAAAGGGCGTGATATTACTGGCGAAGCTGTAAATGAGATGTAAGTTTTGAAAGATAGGTAAAAATGATGCTTGTAAATATACAAGGAAGTAATATAGATAGATCATAGAATGTATCGTTATCAACAAAATTACACGGAGGTTTTTAATGAAAAAAGTACAGTATCTTTCAAGACTTTGCTGTTTGTTAATCTGTATTTCACTGTTAATGGTATTCATCGCCTGCGAACAAAAAGAACCGCTGTCAACCGACCTGAATAATTCAAATACTTCACCGCAGATCCAGTTTTTATCCTTTGCTGATCTGGCCAATTCACTGAAAAAGGAAACGACCGTATATCAATGGATCGACGCAGATCGCGGCGGGGTTATTAATCTGGAGCATAACGGTGATGCAGGCCTTTATATTAAAAACAAGTTTATCATCTGGCCGTATACGATGAGCGAAAGCGCTGAGATCGGCATATCAATCGATGATGAAACTTTTGAAGGCTGCATGGATGTTAAGTTCTCACCCCATGGCATTGTGTTTAGTCAGCCCGCATCGCTTAATATTTATGCCAGCGGACTGGATTTTGATGGCGTGAATACGGATGAATTAGGCATCTATTATGATAACGAAGAAACCGGCGCGTGGGAAGAAATGGAATGTGATGAATTCAATGTTTATCCGGATGAAGGTAAATTGTCCGTAAAAAATGCCAAGATACCGCATTTTTCAAGATATGGTATTGGCACTGAGTAAATAAAGTTATCCCGACCCTTCTCCACATTTGGTTAATGCTTGAGGGATTAAGGCCATGCTGCTTTTAATCCCTCTTTTATTTAAAGCTTAATGAGTTTTAAGTTGCTGTATTTTTTATCAAATTTATTTATCTCTTTCCAGATTCATAAAATTTTTCCTGATACGTGTAGCGGCTGATCATTGCTACCGGGATACGTATCATCTATTTGCGGAAGTCCGCCTTAAAATATAAGAATTATTTTTACTTTGAAGAAATATAATCGTTTTATTTCAATTGGCTGAAGTCAGCCAATTGACTGAAGTCAGCCAGTTGACAGGCTGTATACAACCAACTTCCGAAATTTTCGGTAATGACAAGAAAATATAAATTCCCCTTAGAGCCCTAATTGGCGGGCTTTGAAAATAATTGGTTGCCTGGCACCAAACTTGCATGTATTTAAGCAAGTTTAATAACTAAACGAAGGAGTAATACGATGTTTGCCAAACGTTTCCCCAAATTAGCAGTGATACTGACAATATTGGTTGTTGGTAATTTGTTTCTTTTTCAGTCCTGTGTTGATACAAATCCACTTGAATCTGAAAGTACACAAACGGAATTAAGCAGTGCCGTTGATCAAAATCTTGAATTTATAGCGATTTCGGATATCTATGATGATGCATCGCTCGCCAAACCGACTACGGTTTATGAATGGATTTCCGCAGAAGAAGGCGGTGAGCTGGTTCTTACGAAGAACTGGAATATTGAAAACAATGAAGATTTTGACGCTGGTGAAATGGGTGCAGGTGATGAATACGCAAATCATTTAGATTATAAGGACAAAGCAAAAATCTATATTTCACTGGAAGTTTTACCGGCTGCCCTTGATCAGGATACACGCCTCTCCCTGGGTTTGGCTGAAAACAGCCTGGTTATGACCTTTGGGCCGCACGGAACATTCTTCAATTATGATGCTCTGCTTAACATAAGAGTAATTGGACTGAACCTCCTGCGAGCAAAGAACAAAACAATTGATATTTACTACTACAATGAGGATGATGGATCCTGGAAAAAAATTGAACGTGACTGGATTAAAGTAAACTACAAGCTCGGACTTATTATCGTAAAGAATGCAAAGCTTCCTCATTTTTCCCGATATGCCGTAGCCTATGGTAAATAGATCGGGCAGAAACCCTGTTCTTGAAAAGATAGATATAGAATTTTAGGTGAAAAAGTGAGGGTTATTAAAAATGGTTATCAGGAAGATTGAGACAAAAGCCAAAGGATCGGTAAAAGAAGACGATGAACGGATAAGGCAATGCTCAAGATATGCACTTTCCGCTGAATGATATATACATTGACAATTTGGGGAAATCAATGTAGAAACGAAGGATGGGCGCAGCCCATCCTTTTTTTATTTGTAAAGAACCCGTGAACGTGTAAAGCCGGGATTAATTCATAGTATAATACCTTATAAATAAGATACTTTCCTATTATAGTTTTAAGCCACTGTTTCAACCGGTCATTATATTTATTCCGGTCATCTGCTCCTATCCAAAAGCGTCTGCAAAAAAATAAACAAAAAAGGTTACAGCACTAATTATTAATTAATCTTCACCGATAATGACAGAAAGGATGAAAACAGACCGATTCAACCGGTTAAACGGATACATTTACAAAAAAATATTATGAACGCATCTGCCAATAACCTTTATCATACAAATAACACGGATTTTTTTATAAACCGGGAAAAGGAATTAGAAAAGCTAATCCGGTTGCTCGATAATACAATCTCCGGGCAGGGTGGCCTGGTGCTGATAAATGGAGAAGCCGGTTCCGGCAAAACGATGCTTGTGCAGAGATTATTTGATTATACCCAATCAAAGGGGATTCGGGTGATTCGGGTAAAATTCAGCCGGGAATCAGAGTTCGATCCTTATAAACCCTTTTACGACGTCTTAAAAAAGAATAGCCGGAAAGAAGTTTTAAAATCAGCGGCAGACGCCAACGCCGAACTAAACGGATATCCGGGACACAGAAGCGATAACAACCGGCATGGTGTAAATACGGAATCCCTGTATTCACTGCAAAGTCAGAACACAATTATTAAACAGGCCGTTGTTTCCAGATTAAAATCGCAGGCTGATTCCCGTCCGATAATGATCATTTTGGACGATATACATCTGGCATCCCAAACCACCTGGCGTTTTATTCATTATTTAACTGAAAAAATTGCCGAAAATAAGATTTTACTCATTGCAACCCTGAGGCAGGACGGCAAAAGAGTGGTCGGAAAAGAAATACCCGTCTACTCGGATGTCCTCTACAGAATGAACCGGGATGGATTATTAAACCGCATTCGACTGGAAAGATTTACTGAAAACGAGGTCCGCAGTTTTCTTTATCAAATGTTTAAAAAGACGGATTTTACTACGGATTTCATATCCGTTCTCAATGAAATTTCCGGCGGACTTCCGGCGCAACTGAAAAAAACCATTGATATCCTGATCGATGAGCAGGTTATCTATCACAAAGATGGCATCTGGTTTAATAAACCGGACCTGTCCAATGATGCCATTCTGAAGATTATCTTCCGCCATGTGAATTCACGTTCAATTCTGAAAAAATTGAGCTCTCTTTCCGACAGGCAAATCAAAATTTTAAGATACGTCTGCCTGTTGGATCATGATTTCGGGTATCCCTTAATCACCCGTTTAACCGGATATTCCAATGTGATCGTATTAAAAGAATTACACAGCCTGGAAAAACAAAAATATTTGATCAATAGCCGGGAAAATACATTTCGTTTGAAATCACATGAGGTAAAGGCGGCATTGCTTGGGCAAATTTCATCAGATCAAAAAAACAAGCTGCATGAAGAAATCGCAGAAGCAATAAAAGCCTTACGCCTATACGACCCTGTTAAAAGAACGTATTATCTGGCTTTCCATTACAGTCGATCAAAGAACAGAAATGCCGCTTTCCGTTATCTGATTCAGGCCGGGGAACAGGCGCTTTTTCGTTTTGCTTTTACGGAGGCCAGAACTTTTTATGAAAAGGCCTTATATCTCTATCAAAACGCCGATACTGAAGTAGAGGAACTGCAAATAATTTTTACACACACACAGCTTGCCTGGCTCGATCGTGTATTAGGTTATTACGAACAAAGTTTGCTGCATTGCGAGAAAGCACTGGAACTTTACAGTGATGACGCCGGCGAACAAACGATCAACGCCATTCTGATGCAGGAAAGCTTCACCTATTTTCGTCTGAATAACTGGGATAAAGCCGAGGCTGCTTTAAAAAGATGTCTGGCTAATCAGCATCTGATGAGCACGTTTGAAAAATCCATGGCATTTTATGGTTTCGGCAATATTTACTTTGAGCTTGGCAAATATGACCTGGCGAGAGAAAATTATGATAAAGCGCTGCAACTGTCCGATGAGATTAACTCCAAACCGATGAAGGGATTAATACTCAATAATTATGGCGCTCTGGAAAATGTGTCCGGTAATCCGATCAAGGCTATAAAGCATTACAGTTCCTGTATTCCAATATTTAAAGAACTGGGTGACAAATTTGGCTTGGCGCGTGTCTATTTAAATATAGGTATTACCTACGCCGATCAGGGTGACTGGGAGCGGGGCAATGAATTTTACAGTTCGAGTCTGAAACTGTCGGACGAGCTGGGACTGAAACCACTGAAATCGATTGCTTTTCTAAACCGTGCTCTGGCACTGGTCAATCTCAATCAGGTCGATGCGGCAACGGAGTACAACCTTAAAGCAAAACGGATACTTGAAAATTTAAATGATCAGCTCGGACTGGCGGAACACTATAAAATTAACGGAATTATCAGTCAAAAGAAAGGCGACTATAAAACGGCTGAAGAAAATTTTTTCCATGCCCATGACAAATATACGACACATAATAATATCCTGGGTTGTGCGGAAACAGAATTTGAAATGGGTTTAATGTACAGAAAGAAGGGAGATGCCGGTGCTTCTGTCTCATGGTTCCGTAAGGCAAGTGAGCACTTTAAAAAACTGGGATTAACAAAGAAAGTACGCCATATTGATAAGTTGATAGAACAATTAATGAGTCTGGAAAAAATATCGGTTGAATAGCGGGTGTAGAAAAATGATTGTATTAAAGGGTGAATGATGTCAAACAAAATTGAACAGATAAAGCATTACAAAATTGTGGATAAACTGGGCAGCGGCGGCATGGGCGTCGTTTTCCGGGCATTTGATACCGTGCTCGAACGGGAAGTCGCAATTAAAGTAATGCATCGTTCACTAACCGAAGATAAACAAAATGCCCAGCGCCTGATCAGAGAGGCGAAGGCTGCCGCAAAACTGGTGCATCCCAATGTGGTTACCATATATGAAGTTGGTGAAGACGATCATGGAAAATATATTGTCATGGAGTATGTAAAGGGCGCACCGCTATCCGACGTACTGGCTAAAAAAGGCATTTTTAAACCGCAGCGGTCGGTTAATTTAATTATCCAGGTTCTTAAAGCATTAAATACCGCACATAAGCTGGGTATTTTACATCGCGACATCAAATCGGAAAATATTCTCATTACCAACGATGACATTGCGAAAGTGTTGGATTACGGCATCGCCCAGATCACTGCCAAGTCACGAATTACATCATCCGGCCAGGTTTTGGGGACAATTGAATATATGGCGCCGGAACAAATGCTCGGCGAAGATATTGATCAGCGTTGCGATATATATGCCACCGGCGTGGTCTTCTATCAAATGCTGACCAATGTACTGCCTTTTTCCGGGGAAACCGCCGTTGAAGTATTGTTTAAAAAACTGAACGAAGAGCCGCCGCCGCCTTCATATTATAATAATAAGATAGATAAGAATCTGGACGACGCCGTATTAAAAATGATTCATCACAACAAAAGTGATCGCTGGGAAAATGCCGAAGACCTGATTCCCTATCTCGAAACCATCTCCGATGCAAAAACGATTTCTCTTTCGAAAACATGGATGGCGGAAGCGGACTTTGACCTGGAGGAAGATGAAGGTGAGGAAGAAAAAAAGGATGAATCCGTTAATCTGCGTTCCGTATTTGTTGGGCGGGAAGATGAATTTAAAAAATTAGTCAACATTTTTAATAGAATAAAAGGCGGTGTCGGACAAACCGTTCTGATTTCGGGTGAAGCCGGCGTAGGTAAGTCACGACTGGCCAACCAGTTCTGTTATTTTGTGGACCATCAGGATGTCTGGGTGTTATACGGTAACTGTCTGTACCAGGAGGGGATGGATGCCTATATGCCCTATATCGATGCTCTGCGTAATTTCTTCAGTAAGGATAATCCTAAACTTGATGAAAATGAACGGATTGATTTAAAGAATATTATCAGGGAAGAAGTGCCGGTACTGTCGCAATTTACCGAACGGTTTACAACAACGATTTTTTCGGAATTGTCGAATAAAAAGGATGTACTGCCGGAAAATAAAACCAACTTAAATGAGGGCATCAGCGTCCTTCTGAGTCTGATGGCTAAAAATAAGCCGGTGGTGCTTATCATCGATGATTTGCAGTGGGCCGACGGGGCAAGCCTGAAACTTTTCCATTACCTGGCCCGCCAGATTGTAAAAATGCCGGTAATGCTTCTGGGAATACATCGCACAGATAAATACGACCTTCAGGATGATGGCAAGCCCAAAGCGATTGTGGATATGATCAAGCGTATGCGCAATGAAGATGTGTGCCACGAAATCAACCTGGATCGGCTCAACCGGGAAAAATGTGATTTGCTCATAGATAAATCACTGGTAAATACGGCTTTTAGCGAAGATTTTTACGGTGGCGTTTTCCAGGGTACAAAGGGCAATCCTTTCTTTGTGATTGAAACACTGAAGCTGCTCAGCGAAAAAAAATATATTTATCCCGTTGATCATTTATGGCTCGATAAAAAGATTGACTTTAAAATTGAAGTGCCGAGCCGGGTGGAAGATATTTTTATAAGACGATTGAGCACGCTATCAGAAGATGACCGTGAGATGCTTCAGGTCGCCTCTGTAATCGGTTATAAGTTCGATCCGTCCACACTGGCAAATCTGCTGGAGATTCCCAAAATCGATATGCTGAAACGTCTGCATAAAATTGAACGCGATTTGCAGATTATTACCAGCAGCAAAAAAGACTACCAGTTCGAGCATCCCATGCTGGGTGATCTGTTGTATAATGAAATTCCGCCTGCACTCTGCCAGGAATATCATCTGATGATTGCCAATGAATTGGAAAAAATTCATCGCGGTGATTTTGGTGCGCTGGTGGGTGAAGCTGCCCAGCATTTCCGCAGGGGTGGAGATCATAAGAAAGCAATACCTTTATTATATCAGGCCGGAAAGCGGGCCTTTAATATATCCGCCTATAAAGAAGCCTGCATGTTTTTTGAAGATCTCATCGAATCGATCAAAGAGATCGGTTCTACGATAAAAGAAGAAGTCCCTGAAAAAGATTTCTATTTTAATGTTTCCATCTGCTATGAAGAAGTGGGAAACTGGGAACAAGGCCTTAAAATGAATGAGAAGCTGACAGAGATTTGTGCCAAAATTGAGGATTATGACTGTCAGGTCAGTGCAAAGATCCGCATCGGGCGCATCTATGATAAAATGGGGGACTGGAGTGCTTCTCTTGAGGCCTACACCAAATGTCTCGAACTGGCTGAAAAATATGAGATTAAAAATGTATTCAGTCGGGTGTACAACAAAATCGGGGTGTTCTATTTTCATAAGGGCGATTTCGATAATGCCTTAAAATATTTCCAAAAAACATTGCATTCGGTGGATTCTGATTTCGGTGAGTTTGATAAAGCCCACGCCCATACCAATATCGGCATTATTGCCAATATTATTCGCGGGAAACACAGTATCGCCCTGGAAAATTTTAAAAAGGCGATTAAAATTTATGAGGTGAAAAACAGCACACAGGATCTGGCGCGTGTGCATCACAATATTGGTATGTTTCATTCCAATCATGGCGAGTGGCTGGAATCGATTAAGGCTTATGAAAAGTGCCTCAAGCTGGCCGATGAGGTGGAATCAAGGCACTTAATTGCTTTAACCTATCTGAATATGGGTAAAGCGTATGCCCGGCAGAAAGCACTGAAAAAAGCCAAATCACTCACGGAAAAAGCGCTCAAGATATTCAAGAGAATGTCCGACTTAATCAGTATCGCCGAAGCCTATCAGGTTTTTGGTCTGATTTACGGTGCCGAAGAAAACTTTGCCAAAGCTCAGGACTATCTGAAACAGGCGATTAATATTTTTTCGAGCAAAAATTACCGCGAGGGACAGGCCGAAAGTCGTAAAACGCTGGCGAACTTATACAAAGAGTACGGATACTGGGACGAAGCCAAAGAATATTATTTTCAGGCGCTCGATGATTTCAGAGAGCTGAATATGGAATCTGAGGCAAAGGAAATCAGCAAAGCACTGCGCAGTATTGAAATGGTGGATGAAGACAGGCATACTGCCAGAGTTTCAAAATAAAATTTTTAATTTTTTAATTTTTAACGACGAAATGGCAAATAAAACCAAAAAAGAACTGGCCGAAGAGAATCAACGTCTTCTGAGTGAGCTGGAAGTTGCTTACAAAAATATGGAAATGATTCTGAGGCAATCGGAAAAGGAAAAGGCGATTGCCTATAGAGAACTGGAAGACAAATTTAATACCCTCGAAAAATTATATTCCGAACTGTCCAACAAAGAAAATATGCTGGTGCACCTGGAAAAATTATCATCGATCGGTCAGTTCATAACCGAGATTATCCATGAACTGAAGAATCCGTTGACTGTAATTTCGGGAATGGCCGATTTATTGCTGATAGATGATGAACTTCCGGACAGAGCCAGAGAAATGGTGAAAAAAATACCGGTACAGGTTAAAAGAATGAATGGTTATCTCAGTCGTTTTCGTTCGATGGCTTACAAGGGCAGACAGCATTTTACCATTTTCAACATCAATGATAATTTAAATGATTTTATTGAAACCGTTGAACTGATAAAACCCAAAAACGTAGCCGTTTCCGCCAATCTCAGTACGGATTATATCGCCGTCAGCGGTGATCCCTATCAGACCATGCAGATTTTTCTGAATCTGGCTAAAAATGCGTTTGACGCCCTTAAAAAGGACGGCGGCTGCTTTACCATTTCATCTCAGGCCCTGGAAAGCGGCGGACTTAAAAAGTTTGATAATTCGGATTTTATCCAATGTCAAAACAATCAGGTCTGGCAGGAAATTGTAGGTGAAAATTCAAAATTTACGGAAATTACATTCTCCGATGACGGCCCGGGTATTCCAACTGAAGTTCTACCCCATATTTTCGAAGCTTTTATTACAACTAAAGAACGGGGTAAAGGAACGGGGCTGGGACTTTCAATTGCGACCGATATTACAAAAAGGCATAATGCAAATTTAATGGTAAACTCCGGAGCGAATAAGGGAACCACCTTTAAATTAATTATGCCGGTTGAGAGCTGCGACAGAAAAAAAGATATCGCTGCTTCAGATGTAAATAAAGTTTTTGCCTGATAAAACGGATGGAATAACCGTTTCAGGATAAGAAAGAATAAAACACAGCATATCATATATAGAGGAGCCTGTTATGAACAGATGTCCGAGGTGTTCGGAAGAAGTTTTCCCTAATGACCGTTTTTGCGGAAATTGCGGCCGGAAGCTGGAAGCCGGAGATGCTGAACAGTTGATGAAAACGCAAACCGAATTGCGTGTGGAAGATGTGCGTTCCAATCTGGGCATAGTGTATTACAAGATGGGGAAATTTGAGGAGGCCATCGGTGCTTTTAAGAAAGTTCTGGAAAATAATCCGCGGGATGAAAAAGCACTGGAAATGATCGCCTTAATTGAAAAAGAAATCAAAGAAAAGGAATAAAGAGGGATAAGATGTCCAGCAATATATGTCCTAACTGCGAGCTTGAAAACCGGCCCAATAATAAGTTTTGCAGTCAGTGTGGTACAAAATTAGCAGATAATCAAAAATCAGGTCCGCGGTTGTTCATCCTCACCAGTGAACAGAATAGCGTAGTGTTCCAGCTCAGCAATGGCAGAAGCGCCCTCGGACGCGACATGTCCAACGATATCGTTATTAATGATGACCAGGTCTCAAAATGCCACGCCACTATTATTTATGAGAACAATAATGCAATGATCGAAGACATGAACAGCAGAAACGGCGTTTATATCAACGGCAAGCGCATCAATGTACGTGAAAGTCTGCAGGACGGCAGTCTGATCAAACTGGGATCAACCATCTTCCGCTTCGAAAACCCGGCAAATAAAAAAGAATCCTGAATAAAATCCGATTTTTAGAGGTTTGTGATGAAAAAAATTAATCGACCGGCATTACTTTTAATGGCGTTTCTTATCAATCTTTTGGTATTATCCTGCAGTTCGGAAGGCGAGAAAAAAACAAGCGGCGAACCGAAACATGGCGGCACCATGGTTATCGGTATTACCGGTGACGTCGATTCATTTAATCCGCTGTATGCCGAAACAGCAACGGCGCAGGAACTCAATCATCTCATGCTCCTCGGACTGGCCGATCTTGATGATAAAGCGGAATTCGTGCCGGAAATTGCCGAAAGATGGGAGCACTCGGATGATTATCTTAAATTAACCTACTATCTGCGTAAAGACGCCAGATGGTCCGACGGCAATCCGATAACGGCGGCTGATGTAAAGTTTACCTATGATTTATTAATGGATCCGCAAGTCGCCAGTCCGCGCCAGGCCGATATCGGAATGATTGAAAAAGTTGTTGTTGTCGACAGCCACACGGTAACCTTCAGGTTCAGCGAAGCTTATCCGAGCCAGATTTTTAATACGGCCGGCGAAATTTTACCCGAACATATTCTGAAGGATGTTGACAGAAGTGCATTGCGCGGTCATCGGTTCGGCAGAAATCCCCTGGCATCCGGTCCGTTCAGACTCAATAAATGGGTGCGGCAGCAGTACATCGAACTGGTGCCGAACGAACAGTATTTTGGCGACCGGCCTTACCTGGATAAACTTATTTTTAAAATCGTGCCCGATCAAACCACGCTTCTCATGCAGCTCGAATCCGGTGAAGTTGATATGATGAGCGGCATTCCCCCGGCGGAAGTCGCCAGACTTAAACAAAAAAATGATAATATCGAGATACACCAGGTTTCGGGCCGGGTGTATTATTATATCGGATACAACCAGAAAAATGAAATCTTCCGGGATAAGCAGGTGCGCCGGGCGCTGACCATGGCCATCGACCGGCAGAAAATGATCGATGCCCTGCTTTACGGGTATGGCAGAAAAAGTCTGGGGCCACTGCCGCCGATTGTTGAATGGGCCTATAATGAATCGGTTGAAGAAATACCCTTCGATCCTGAGAAAGCCAGAGCGTCGCTGAATAATTTGGGCTGGACGGATAGCGATTCGGATGGTATTCTGGATAAAAACGGAAAACCGTTCAAATTTGATTTGATCACCAATACCGGTAATCAGATTAAAGCCGATGCCGCCGTGGTTGTTCAGGATCAGCTGGGCAAAATCGGGGTTAAGGTCAACATTCAAATGCTGGAATGGAACAACTTTATCGATCATCTGCAAAGCCATGATTTTGATGCCTGCCTCAATTCTCTGAGCTCGTCCTATTATATCGATCCGACGCCTGTCTTTCATTCGACGGCCACTAATTTATTCAATGCGACATATTATTCTAATCCGGAAGTAGATAAGCTCATTGAGACCGGTCGTGAAGAGATGGACCGGACAAAGGCGGCCAACATCTGGCGGGATTTTCAGCAGCTAATCTATGAAGATCAGCCCTATACATTTTTATTCTGGCTCGATAAAGCGGTCGGGGTCAACAGCCGTTTTGAAAATGTTACGCCGACGGCGCTCAGCATGGTTTATAATATCGAAAAATGGTATGTTGGCGAAAATTGAGAACGATGCATGAAAATCCTCGGAAAGCGCTGCTAAAGGTTGAACAGTTATCGGTGATTAGTCGTGACTCCGGCACGCAGACTAAAATTCTGGATGATATTTCTTTCACCATTTATAAAGATGAAATTATCTCCCTGATCGGGCAGTCCGGCTGCGGTAAAACCGTGACAGCCAAGGCCCTTCTGGGATTACTGCCGCCAGCATTGATCCAAACGAACGGAAAAATATTTTTCAACGGACATTCTGCGGCTGCGTCAGATGCAGCGTCCGTCGCATCACTGCGCGGACGTAAGATTGCCATGGTTTTTCAGGATCCGCACACCGCATTGAATCCGGTCTTCAAAATCGGTACACAGCTTTCGGACGTCGTTATAAAACATTTTTCAATCTCCGGCGATGACGCCCGCCGACGCTGTTATGAGATTTTAAATGATGTGGAAATTGCCGATGCCGGGACGATTTATAACAGTTATCCCCATCAACTCAGCGGCG
>CAYXRA010000124.1:0-14063 GCA_964467525.1 uncultured Calditrichaceae bacterium | reverse complement strand
CATCAGCACTTAAGTGCTGAAAAACTTTGTAGCGCGTAGGGGATTCGAACCCCTGTTACCGGCGTGAGAGGCCAGCGTCCTAAACCACTAGACGAACGCGCCAGAATAAAGATAAAAAAAGACCAAAGGCCTTGTCTTTGATCTTAACTTTGTGTACGCCCGGGAGGATTCGAACCCCCAACCTTTTGGTCCGTAGCCAAACGCTCTATCCAGTTGAGCTACGGGCGCAAAAAAACTGCTGCGGGACAGGGATTCCCACGCCTTTGGCGTGGTGCCTTCGGCAGAACCCCGGCTTTTTCTTCAGCCTAAGAGCGCTGCCTAAATGATAGTCCCTAAAACTCTCGCTGCGGGACAGGGATTCGAACCCCGGCTACCTGGGCCAGAACCAGGCGTCCTGCCACTAGACGATCCCGCAAAAGAAACAGGAATTTAATATCTTATAAAATTAATGTCAAAAAAATATTGAGGCTATCCTTTATCAACCCGAACGTTTATGGCGCGGTCTCCTTTCATGTCGGTTTTGACATCGAATTTTACCTTTTGTCCCTCAATCAGTCTGTTCGCTTTTACAGAAGGATGCAGGTCGTTGACGTTGACAAAAAGCTCTTCGTCATCATCGGCGCCGATAAAACCAAAACCGCGCTGCATGTCCCATATTTTCACGGTACCTTTTTGCATAGCATCTTCCTCCGTTTTAGGTTCTGAATATAAGATTTAGCGCCGGAATAATCAAAATAACAGCAACAATTCTGTTAAACAGTTTTTCATCCACCCGGGCATGAAATTTGTGACCAAGCAAAAGCCCCGAAAACATGAACAGGATCATTACCATAATTTGGTTCCAGTCAAGCTCAGGGATAATATCATGCGAACGATACAGTACAAGACGCCAGGCTGCGCCCAGCATAAATATGGCGATCAACTGACTGCGAAAAAATGTCTTTTGATAAAGGAATTTCATATAAATCACAATAATCGGCCCGGATATACCGATCAATCCGCCGCTGAATCCACCGGCAAGTGAAACGGGTATCCTGAAAAGTTTCAATATTCGAAGCGTTCTTTCTGAAAAGCGGTAACGCTCTTTCTGCAGTAACAGGATAATTATAAACAAAAACAATCCGGCAGCGATGATACTGCGCAGGATATCGGCAGGAAAATAATTCAACAGTAATGCGCCGAAATAGGCGCCTATAAAAAGGAAAACAGTGATCTGAATGACGAATTTCCAGTTAAGCTGCCTGTAAATGGGTATAAACAAAATTGGTCCGGCGATCAGATCAAACAATGTCGATACGGAAATCGCGGTTGCAGGATCATAAATCAGAGTAAGTACCGGTATTAAAATCAGAGCCGGGCCGAAACCGGAAAATCCCTTTACGAAATAGGCTATAAAGACAATAAGATATGCCAGTCCGTCCGGTAAGCTGAGCGTCATTCCCGAAGCTTTTCCCTTAAAGTGACAATATATTTATTCTTTTACCGTGCTTTTTGAGATGTTATTGAGCAAATAGTGCATGGCTTCCGTTTCTCCGAGCTGGGCCAGAACCTTACGCAGCTTGGCCACAAAACGATACTCGCCATCATTCAGGAGCAAATGTTCTTTTCTGGTTCCCGATTCGTTAATATTGAGGGCCGGAAAAATCCGCCGCTCGGCACATTTCTTTGATAATACCAGATCAAGATTGCCAGTGCCTTTAAATTCCTGAAATATAATGTCATCCATACGGCTGCCGGTATTAACGAGAATAGAGGCCATAATTGTCAGCGAACCGCCATCTTCAATTTTGCGGGCGGAACCGAAGAAACGCCGCGGCAGTTCCAGGGCATTGGCGCCCAGTCCGCCCGTCATTGTGCGGCTGTGACTATCCGTATCCCTGTTAAAAGCCCTGCCCATCCGTGTTAAAGAATCGATAAGTACGAGTACGTCATTTCCATATTCAGCCTGCCTCATACAGGCGTGCATGGCCAGCCGGGTCATACGCAGGTGATTTTCCAGGCTTTCATCAGCAGAGGATGACAAAACGACCGCCTCTTCCAGGGAACGGCGGAAGTCAGTTACCTCCTCGGGACGTTCGTCAATGAGCAGTACATAAGCTTTAACCGAAGGATGATTTTTAATTACAGCGGCGGCGATGTGTTTAAGTATAGTTGTCTTTCCTGCTTTGGGTGGTGAAATAACCAGGCCACGCTGACCGCGGCCCAGAGGGGTAATTAAATCCAATATGCGCCCGGTGCGGTCATCTTCTCCCATGCACATCGAAAGCCGTTCATTGGGATTAATACTTGTCTGATCGCGCAGGGTATCAATAGAGTGGTAGTCATCCGGCGGTTTCTCATTAATAAAGGTAATATCGATGAGTTGCAGTCCCTTATTGTGTGATGGTTGTTCTTCGGCGCGACCCCGGATATGTAATCCCTCGCGGAGTTTTAATGAACGTATCAGCTTAGGAGAGACAAAAACATCCTGATTCGTGGGACGAAAATTGTTTTCCATTAAGCGTAAAAATCCGAATCCTTTCGGAAATATTTCAAGATAGCCCTGTATATCAATCATTCTACCAGTAATCTCCCATTTTCCATTATTTTTTGTTCATCAACGTATACGGTCGGATTTGTCATGACGCCGTCGATGTGTATGGCGACATCATGCGTTCCGCCCATGCTGATATTGTTGCCAAAGGCAATATGTGCCGTTCCCATTACTTTTTCATCTTCCAGTATCTGACCGGTAATTTGTGCTTCGTGGTTTGTACCGATGCCCAATTCGGCAATATTCATTGCCGGTTTACCGAAGGGCTGCAGCGCTTTTTTTAAGTCATCAGCCTCGGCGCCGCCTTCGATAGAAACGGCATAACCATTTTCAATAACCACCTTGATCGGTTGCGTTTCGATTTTACCGATTACGGCAACCGCGGCATCGATATATGCGATCCCTTCGCTTTTACCTTCCTCCGGCATCAGAAAAGATTCGCCGCTGGGCAAATTACCGCCTTTGCCCGCTTCACGAATTAATCCGGTTGAAGAAATGGCTTTAATGCCTTCAATGGGCATGGTCAGATCTGTTCCAAGCGGGGTAGTAATCCGGGCCACTTTACCATTATCCAGTATTTCGGATAATTTCAGCGTGCGACCGGCGATCAGATTGTAATCGGCCTTCATGGTTCTGATCATCATATCTTCGGTAATCCCGGGCATTGTGGCGACGCGCGTACCGGCCTTACAGGCATTGCGCCTGGCCTCGGTGTGGGTTACCGATTTGCTTGTCGGACAGATGACAACGTCGAACTGCTTCATCATTTCTGCAACGGAAGGGGGCGGTTCCTGTCCGTTTACATCCGCCGGAGGCATCAGTACCAGTAGGGCATCTTTAGTCAAACTGCAGCCAACTTCGTACAGCGCACGTCCGATATTTAACTTATTATCGTCGGTGAGAACCATTAGTGATTCATCTTTTTTCAGATGAAGACAGGTTTCCAGGGCCATCTTAGCTGCTTGATGCAAATCATTCATAATTAGATCCTTTATTAAATAATGTGATAAAGTTTATCGATTAAGACTAAGGCGAAGGTTAAGGCTTAGGCTGAGAAAATAATTGTAAAACTATCATTTACGTTTTGTTTTCATTTCAAACAATTATGATTTCCGAACTGGTTGCGGTCTGAACTTTTAGGAATAGCCTCTGCCGTTACTATAAATAATGTCCGGGGTCAGTATTATATGAACTTCTCTCCTTAGCCTTTGTCTAAGCTTGAGCCTTTTATCGATAATCCTAATAATCTTAAAACAGCTTACCCTTACTTAAAATAAAGGTTTAAAAGGGCAAAAATATTTCATTACGTATTAAAACTTCACCGGTGCGGGATTATGACCGGTTAATACCTGTTTGTGCAAATCAATGCCCTGTGCAGGCAGTGTTATCCATGCACTTATTTTAGTCAAACCGGAAAAAGTATCCCGAACAAGCGGGATTGACGAACACTTCCAAATATCAAAACAAGGAAGACGCATGCATATCATGTCAATACAATCCCCGCAGGCGGGCAGGAGGAAACCTCAACATGATATCCCAAAAAGAACGATTTGGGTTCAAAATAAACCAAATCAACAGGGATTTTGTTTGTCCCGACAGGCAAACTTACTAAACTGAATTGAAATAATCCAATTATTGCGTTAATTTCTTTCATTAATCCCGGTTATAAAATGCGCAGTAAGACATGATGTTTACCTCAGGCCGGCTAATCATCCAATCGCAATGTGACGCCCCAGTTAACCGGATTCCGCGGAGGATCGTCATTCCAGCGATAAAAGGAATGCGAGTCATCCGTTTTATAGATCAGATAATAATCACCGGCTTCGAGGAAAATCCGCTCCGTGCATAAACGATTTTTTCGCGCTCCGCCGGCATGGCGGGTGCGATTGTATTTCATTTTCCAGACCATCTCACCGGTGTTGCGGTTTTCGATCCAGCCATAATCGTACATCTTGCCGCGCAGTCCCTCGCCGATTGCGTAGATTGAGACGGCACCGTCATTTTTAAGCGTAAAGTGTTTTTTAATGCGACTGTCATCACCCACATTAATGACACTGGCTAATATTTCATCGTCATCTTCGGGATTAAATTCAGTGATATTTGCCGGATCAAAATTCCTATCGTGAATGTAGCAGCTAATGCCCCATTTTTGCTGCTGATAAGGCGGATCGTCGTTCCAGTCGCCGTAATGATGAGAACCATCGCTGATATAATACACATAATAACTGCCGGCGTCCAGCTCTGTCAGACCGTCAAACATCCGGTTTTTGCGGGCGCCGCCGGCCGGCGTCGTATCGTCATAATCCATCATCCAAACGGTTTCATTGGTTTTGGCGTCGATAATCATGCCGTAGTCAAACATTTCATGGCGCCGTCCCTCACCCAGGGCAAGGATGTGCATGGTTGCTTTTTGTTTCAGGGTAAAGCCGTATCGGGGCCGGGCATTATCGCGAACCCGCTCGAATTCGACGATCGTGTAGCGGCCATCCTCGTATAATGTGTTTTTTACCAGATTTTCAGGTGCTTTTTCATTTTCATGCCAGATGCTTAAACCCCAGTAGAAAGGATCGACGGGCGGTGCGCTGTTCCAGTCGTCGTAATGATGCGAATCATCGGTGATATAAACGGCTTTATACGTGCCCGGTTCAAGCTCAACAATCTCATTAGATAAGCGGTTTTTGCGGGCGCCGCCGGCATGCTCGCTTTTTCTGTAGGTTAACTGCCATACTTTTTTTCTGTTCTCAAGATTGATAATCCAGCCAAAATCGTAATCACCGTCGTCTCTGGCTTCACCGAGGGCATAGATTTTGATTTTTGCCGGTTCTTTAACTTCAAAAATCTGCTCATGCATTTCATTACGGCGCAGTTCGGTGAATGATATAAATGCGTCGTTTTTCATTTTCGTAAGACGGTCTCTGATATCTGCTTTACTCAGAGTTGTTCCTTTGCCAAAAATTTTAAGTGAAAATTCGCTGTCCTCTGCGTTCCTGTACCGGTAACCGCGATTATTGCCATCAAAAATGGCATAGAAAATATATCCGAACAGATTATTAATTCCATCGATGTCATCATCCCAAAAATTATCGTATTCGTAAAAGTTGGGTGCGAAATAAACTTCATATTCAGCGGCTTCCAGGTGTATTTCATCTTTAAATTCTACGATTCGTTGACGCGATCGATATTCACGTGCTTCTGAGAAGTCCCAGACTACTTGCCGGGTTCGGGTGTCCAGAATCCAGACATTGCGAATTTTGGCATGCCTCGAATGATGCCAGCCACTCCAGGTCGTACCTTCAATTTTTATCTTTTGAGCCTCATCCAGTATAAAACCGCCATAGGTTATCTGATGATGATAATCATTTTGCAATTCAATTAATGTCTGAGCAGGGCCGGTTAATGGAAACAGTAAAGGAATTAAAATAAGGAAGACCAGTAAATTGCGTAGGTTGGTGAATGAAAACTTTCTTTGAATTGGGTTGCCGCTCATATTGATCCTCCCTGGTCAACAAAAATTGAAATTAGTTGAATTACGAATCCAGGCAGGGAAGGTTGCATGATAGCGATTAAAGGGGACGGGCTTATATCTGACTATCTAAGTGTTTTTATCCGTTGGCGGCAGTGATCAGAAACAGGTCTGTATTTTCTTCAAAATGGCTGACAGCTAAACCGCTCTCGTTTACGATACGCGAAAGCTGTTCAACAGGAACAATCCGGTCATTTTCAACTGCGCGACCCGCTTCACGATGCATGGCATTGAGTTCTTTATGGCCCATCAGGTGCAGTATAATCAGACTGCCGCCGGGTTTCAGTACACGTCTGATTTCATTGAGGACGATCCGTTTATCATGAAAATGGGGGAAAACGGCGAAACATACAACCGAACCGAAGGCGCTGTCCTGAAAAGAAAGATGATGACCGTCCGCCTGTGTGAATGCGATATTTTTGAATTCATTTGCCTTGCGACGGCCAATGCTAAGCATCCGCCGGGAAATATCACATTCGACGATACGCTTACCGGCATAGCTGTTTTTTCCAAATACATCGATTAAAATGCCGGTACCGCAGCCAAGGTCTAAGATGGGGCCGCTGAGTTTAGGGATTTTAGTTTTAAATATTTGATACAAGCGCGCTTTGTTCTCTGCTGGAATCGATGCGTCCCAGCCAGCGGCTTTTTCATCAAAAAAGGATTGGGTAACCGGTAATATCTGCCTGGTAAAGCTATCTTTCCTGTCAATTTTTTTCGCAGTTACAAAAATCACTTTAATTTTCCTTTTTAGATTCTATTCAGAAATTGTAATTCAAACTTGCACTGCATCAATATTTTTCAGCGCTTCGTATCCGGGTCTCTGTAATACCACAAGGGAAATTTTGTCTTTATATAGCGCATGGTCAGCGGAATGGCGACCAATTGCATCGCGATACCGGGCAGGCCGCTCATTACCAAACTAACCGAAAACAGGGGATGCGTAAAGCCGAACAGCGGCGCAATTACAGAAACGATTAAGAAGAGCGCCAGGCGGTCGGCGATGATTGCCGCCAATAATGCCAGCCAGATTGATTTTCCCCAGTGCACCCGTATCAGAGAAATAATCAATGCCACAAGAATCAGTTCAATGATTATAATCGGCAGAACAGGCGGTACGACGGGCGGCATATTGGTGATAAGCCAGGATATGAGCGGACTGAATATGGCCAGGCTCAGGGCAAAGCGCCAGGTCAGCAGCATGCTGCCGGCCATTACCGGCAAAAACATTGGCAGAAACATCGCTCCCAATCCCACCAGATGAAAAAACTGGGGCAGAATAATGGCCAGGGCGATGAACATCCCCGTTAAGGGAATCTGCCTGATTTCACGTTCGGTTAATTGGCTCATATCCGGCTTTCACAAATCTAATTTTTATCGTACTTCATTTTTGGCGTTTAAAGCTTAACATCCAAACCCACTAAAAAATGGAATCCGGGCGCTTCCAGAGGATATACGCCAATAAATTCACTGTTGATTACGGTCATCAAATAACTGCGGTCGAGCAGGTTTTTCAGCCGTACGGACAAGTCTATATGACTGTATTTTGCTGTCAACGATAAATTAAGCACGTGATAATCGGGTAAGGCATTTGGTTTAATGTTGGTCGCGGTTTTATTCTCGCTGTAAATATCTTCAACATACTTTCCGTAAAGGCTGACATGGTAATTTTGCCATTGACCGTTGATCATATATTTAATCTGATGTTTGGGATTGAACGCCGTGAGAAAGTCCGGTTCCAGATAACTGTAGGCCAGCATCAGACCCAGGTTGCTCAATATGCGGTATTTGATTTGTGATTCGAGCCCCCACTGCTCGCCTTCGCCGCTGTTTTGGAAACGGGAGAATGGCGGCGGGGTCGGGTTTGCCATTAGCTGAATCTTGTTTTTAATATCATTTTTATAAGCTGCTAATTGTACGGTTAACTGATTGCTGATTCTGTAGGCAAGACCGCTTTCATAAGTATATATTTCTTCTTCATCAAGATTTTCGTTGGCAAAGGGGAACAGATACATTTCCTGCAGGGTTGGACTGCGAAAACCGGTTTGATAGTTTGCATACCATTTAAGCCCCTTCAGTACATGTATGGTAATACCGGCCATGGGGGAAAAGTTGCTCAGCGGCAGGTCGTAATATTGATAGCGGCCCCCGGCTTTGAAGTGCAGGAAGGAAAACGGCTGATAAAAACCCATCACATAAATACCGCCCGTGTTCACTTCCCGTTGCTCCGGATTGACAAAGGGCTTGCCGTTTGGCAGGAAGGCGAAATCGTTTTTTGCTTTTCCGCCATAGTGCATCACGTCAAAACCGGCGGCGAAATTGAGCTGTTCATTGAGGCGCCAGTTTTGATAGCTGGATAAACCAATCGTGAAATCATTCGATTCGAATCCGTTATAAAAACGGTGCTCGCCGAAATTGCCGTACGCCTGGGTCGATCCGCTCAGGTTCTCCATAGAATTTCTTAAAATGATCTCGCCGGTACCACGTTTTATTTTTCCAAAGGCCCCAAGGCTGGCCGTGTCGGCATCGCCGCGGTAAGGGTCATCAAAGCTGTAGGGTACGTATCGGGCATGGGTTGAAAGACTCCATTGTGGATTTATCTGATAATTCCAGCCGCCCTGAAAGTGCAGCGATTCAAAATCGGTCTGTTCAACATGTCCGTCTGATTTTTTCTGGCGTGCTGAGAAAAAGAAACCATGGGCGCCGAATTGTTCAGCCAGACTCAGTCCCAGTTTATAAGTAGAAAAGGAACCGCCCTCTAAAGATATTTTGGCCGTATTTTCATAAGTTGGCTGTGTAACCAGATTAATTACGCCGCCCATGGCCTGGCTGCCGAAAACCGTAGAAGCGGCGCCGGGCAGAATTTCAACCTGTTCGATATCATCTATGCCGTAAACATCGGGCAGGGGATGGCCGAATATGCCCATGAAATCGGGATGTCCGTTTAACAACACCAGTACGCCGGTATTGGGGTGCCCGCCCTGACCGCGCAGATATACCTGACCGGATCCGGCCGTACCGAGGCCGTACCCCATCACTTTCTTTTCCATGATATAGGCCGAGGGAAATTGCAGATCGACAACTTCCAGGGCGGAATGCGTGCTTAAAGACTGAATCTGTTCTTTTGATATGACCTGATAATTGTAGGCCAGGTTTTTTATCGAAGTTTTGTAACGATTGGCTACAACAATAATGGAATCATTTGATTGGAAAAACTGTAGCGTATCCTCCGCTGGTTCAGCAAAAGCAGCTGCCGTCAGTATAATCATCAATACAAAAAATAAGCGTTTCAGTTTCATGTCATTCCTTTCTTTCTAAAATGATTTATTAGTGTCTTTTAATTGCAAACTTAAAGGCAATTCGAGATTGTTTTTTTCAAGTAGAGTTTGATCCGAAAGAATATCCTTCTGCCGGCCGTCAGCGACAATCTTTCCTTTATTTAAGATCAGGATACGCGTACATGTTTCCATTAACATATCAAGATCGTGCGAAGTAAGTACGAAAGTCTGCCCGCTTTTCTTTATCCAGTTGATAATCCTGCGGCGGTGCTGGGCGTCCAGATTGCTGGTCGGTTCATCCATGGCAATAATTTCCGGATGCATCGGAAGAATTGTGGCAATGGCGGCGATTTTACGTTCGCCAAAACTAAGATGCAGGGAAGATCGCTTTTCATAACCCTCGAGTCCGACTTCCCGTAATGCACGGCGCGCCGCTGATAAAGCTTCATCCCTGTTATAACGGAGATTCAGCGGACCGAAAACCACATCTTCAATAATCGTCGGGCAAAATAACTGATCGTTGGGATTCTGAAAAACCAGTCCGACCATTTTTTTGACGTGAGCGCTGTTTTTTGGGTTTACCGGAATGCCGAAGATCGAGAGCGCCCCCCGGCCTCGCAGAATGCCGTTCAGCAAACCCAGCAGGGTCGATTTGCCGGCGCCGTTGGGACCGATAATCCCTACTTTTTCTCCTGCAGCGACTTTAAAATTGATTTGATCCAGCGCCTGCGTCCCATCAGGATAAAAATAGCTTAGACCTTCGCAAAGGATTGCGGCACTGTTCCGGGTTTCGTTTGAAATGGTTTCGGTCATAATAATATATTTGTTATCAGTATAAAAGTTAGAGCAATGCCGATCGCAATAGTATCGCGTCCATGCCATTGCAATGAAAATAAAGGATGCACTTCGCCGTCGAACCCGCGACTGATCATTGCCAGGTAAGTGCGGTCGCTGCGTTCGATCAGGCGCAGCATAAACACAGCGCTCATGCCGGTAAAAATCCTGAATTTATTGTACCAGGATAACTGAATATGTCTTGACTCATACGCGAGATGCATACGCGAAAGTTCCATGGATAATATCGACAGCATCCGGTTCAGATAGATGAGTATGGCAAGCATCCATTTGGGCAGCCTGAACGCATCGAGTGCATTTAATATCTGACTATAGGTTGTCGTTGCTGTTAAAATGATCGTGATGGTAAAAATCAGGCTAAATTTGATATTAATCTCAAAAAATCGCTGTAAACCGGAACTGTAGAATTTTATGAATTGCCATTGCATCAGCGGCTGACTGTCAGCGGCAATTTTGGTAAAGGGCAGCAAAAATGTCACCATTAGTATCATGGGATAAATTCTAATTAATCGTTTCAAATAGTCCGCAATCCTGATATGACTCATCAGGATTACCAAAAGACTGAAAATAAAATATGACAAAATCTGGTAAGCATTTTCAGCATCAATAAAAATGATGCCGGATATCAGGGCAATGGCTGCAAAAATATTACTGCGGGGATCTAATCGAGCAATTAATCCCGTGGAATATTTATTTTCAATTTCGATTAACAAAATATACCTGAATCCGGTAATTTTTGGTTATGGGTTTGTGCCTGATTCAATTCCCTGTTTCATTTTTTTTCCGGAACCTAACCCGGATTCACCCCGTGGAATAATATGTCTGTTATGTTGCAATTGCTCAGTATCTTCATGTATTCCATGGGGTAAACCGGATTAGTTTTTGTTTAAATAATCCATGCCGCGCCCCATCAGGCCCATGCGGGAGCGATTAAGGTACTAAACAAGATTTTTACCGCCTGATGTGCGATAAAGCTGTCCGTGCTTCACCCCTTTGGTTGCGATCATCAGATCGGACAACTTCTTGATATTTTTGGCTTTGCCCCGCATCAAAATCACTTCCAGACAATTATCATGATCGAGATGGACGTGTGTTGACGATATAATCAGTTTATGATGATCGTGCTGGATATCGGTTAGGTTATCTGTAATATCCCTTTTATGATGATCGAACAGCAGATGCAGCACGCCGATAACTGCTTCATTTAATTCGATTTCTTCTTCAACAAGCGTCTTACGGATCAGATCGCGAATCGCTTCCGAGCGGTTTGAATATTCTTTTGCTTTGATCAACTTGTCAAAACGCTCGCTCAGATGTTGCGGTATGGACACGCCAAATCGCACTAATTTCATATCTCACCCTCGGTGTTATGTTTTTCACAAATGTAACACAGATATTTCTTTTATTCAAACTTTTTTGGTATTTTAGGCGGCAGATTTTAATTATTGTTTTAACCGGGATCATTATAGTGGCGGATATTTACAACAGGATAATCGTCTACTTTTTTGTGGTTTAAAAACCGCTGTTGTTGAAATATTTTGAATGGAAATTTTATTTCAGGCATTATTTTTCCGGCGGCAATGTCGGGAATTTTGTATTATTTAATCTGTTAAAATCCCCGCCCTGGCGCAAGCCACCTGCCACAGGCACCCCTTTGGGGCCTTTGGGGCAATCCCGCCCTGGCGGGACGAAAAGTAGGGGGCGAAAGCCCTTTGTCTATTTAATCATGCCTTTGTGTGTTTGCAAAATCATGAATGTTTCATTATTAAAAAAAGTTTAAAATGGCTTAAAAATATCCAGAATGTATGCAGGCAAATTTTGAATTAAGTATATTTTTATATTAAATTTATAAAATTACTAAAAATGAATGGGAATTAACTTGATTGCTTCAAATTATTCAACTGAAGACTTGAAACAACGGATCGGATTTTACGGCAGTTCCCCTCAGGTTGAGGAGCTGCTGCAAACGGTTGGCATGGTTGCGCCGACGGAACTTTCCGTGTTAATCAGTGGGGAAAGCGGCACCGGCAAAGAAGTGATTGCCAATGCCATCCATAATTTAAGCCCCCGTCATAACCAGCCTCTGATTTCTGTAAACTGCGGCGCGATTCCCGAGGGTATTCTGGAATCGGAATTATTTGGTCATGAAAAAGGATCCTTTACAGGGGCCGTGGGACAGAAAAAAGGTTACTTTGAAGCCGCCAACCACGGAACGATATTTTTGGACGAGATCGGCGAAATGCCCCTCAACACGCAGGTAAAATTACTGCGCGTACTCGAATCATCGGAATTTATGCGCGTGGGAGGCACCACGACGCATAAAGTTGATGTACGTTTTATTGCCGCTACAAATAAGGATTTGGCCAAAGCGGTACAAACAAATGAATTCCGGCGCGATCTGTATTTTCGTTTAAAAGCAATTTCAATCAATATTCCGCCACTGCGGAAACGCAAAGAGGATATCCGGCCGCTGGTCAATAAATTTACCGAAGAGTATGCTGAAAAAAATAAAATTGATTTTAAGGGATTTGCCCCGGATGCCGTAGAGGCCATGATGGATTATCACTGGCCCGGCAATGTCAGGGAACTGCGCAATTTCGTCGAAACGGCGATAATTCTGAATAAAGGCGAGGTCGTCCATTCGGATTATGTGCGTTCTGCATTAAACTTAAACCGGGAAACGACAATATCCGAGAATCTGCCGGTGCCTTTGAACAAAACGCCCGAACAGGCGGAACGTGAATTGATCTATCGTACGCTGATTTCAATTAAACTGGATATCAGCGAAATCAAAGAAACGATCAATATGCTGCGCGAGCAAACACCAAAAGAAGCCTGGGATGCTTACCACGATGATCGCGCGCAATCCCCGGAAATCCGGGAGATAAAACCGACAACAATGCATGCCATGGAACGTGAGCTGATTAAAGAAACCTTGAAAAAATTCGATGGAAACCGGCGAAAAACGGCGCGCGCCCTGCAAATCAGCGAGCGCACCCTTTACAGAAAAATTAATGAATACGGACTTTAACTGTACAAAGTACTACAATTTAAAATATGACCGGGAAAGATTTTGTCGGAAAAATTGAATAAAAATATTTTAAGATATATAGCGTTAACGGCGCTTATATTTTTGAGCGTACAGGCCTGCGGATATTATTCCTTTAAAGGATCTTTGCCCTCACATATAGAAACGGTGGCCATTCCGCTGTTTGAAGACCGGACGGCCTATCCGGGAGTCAGAGAAAGCATTACCAATAAGGTCATTGACGGATTCATCTCGGATAATACATTGCAGGTTGTAGATGAATCAAAAGCGGATCTGATGATCAACGGTACGATAACTTCGATTTCCCAGCGTGAAGCGACTGTCACCAGCGGCGAAGTGGTGACCAATGTCAAAGTCATTGTTTCCGTGAAAGTGAAATGTGAGGATGTCAAAACCAATAAAGTGCTGTATGATAAAAATTTTCAGCAGTTTGGTTTGATCGATGCAAATGCCGGCCTGGAAGAGCGCAATGCGGCTATAGAAGAGGCCGTAGAACTTATTACTGAAGACATTATCAATTCGACGCTTGGTGCCTGGTAGTCGTGAAATAAATATTTGTAAATGAAACATTCATGATTTTGCAAATACACAAAGGCATGATTAAATAGACAAAGGGCTTTCGCCCCATCCCTGGCGCAAGCCACCTGCCACAGGCACCCCTTTGGGGCCTTTGGGGCCTGCCCCTTTGGGGCAACCCCTCCCTCCCGCCAGGGCGGGATGGGCAAGGGAAAAGGGGTGGGGATTTTAGACAGATGAAAGACTGGAAGAAATAAACAGATGAAAATTTATTAATGATTTAGTTTGTTTATGTCGAATAATTGCATT
>CAYXRA010000123.1:0-14126 GCA_964467525.1 uncultured Calditrichaceae bacterium | reverse complement strand
AGCGTTTTAATGCACTATCTAAAATAAAAGACTGGAAGAAATAAACAGATGAAAAGTTATGATTGTATCGTGATATTTTTGTTACAAATTTCGGTTATCTTACAAGTCAAAAAAAACCGGAGAAAAAAATGAGTGCAAAAGTGCTTTTAGTTGAAGATGATCAGGAAATCACGGATTTGCTTAAATTGCATTTAAGCGATCAGGATATCCGCATTGATAGCGCCAGGGATGGTGAAGAAGGGCTGGAAATGGCTCTGGACAATGATTATCAACTCGTCATACTCGATCTCATGCTGCCGAAAATGGATGGTCTGGATGTATGTAAGCGCATTCGTGAAGATAAGAAAAGTCTGCCTATTTTAATGCTCACCGCAAAGTCAGAAGAATTTGACAAAGTGCTTGGTCTTGAGCTGGGCGCCGACGATTACATGACAAAACCATTCAGTATTCGTGAGCTGATCGCCAGGGTCCGCTCGATCCTGCGCCGTGTTAAGGCTGTAAAAGAGGAAAGTGATTCCGAACAGCAAAAAGTGGAACTGGATTTAGGCGATCTCAATATTAATATGGAAAAACGCAAAGTGTTGCTGCGCGGTCAGCCGATAGAATTAACGGCTAAGGAATTTGATCTGCTGGCCCTGTTCGCATCGAATCCGGGCAAAGCATACACGCGCGAAAATTTGCTCAATATCGTATGGGGATATCAGTTCAGCGGGTATGAGCACACGGTGAATTCGCACATCAACCGCTTGCGGGCAAAAATAGAAAATGATCCTTCCCAGCCCAGATATATAAAAACAGTCTGGGGGATTGGTTATCAATTCGCTGAAATTGAGGAATTGCAGGTATGAAAGGTTTTCTGCGCACGCTTTACGGCAAAATATCGATAATTTTCTTACTGGTAATTTTTTTACTGGGCGCGCTGCAAATTTTTATCAGCGTCAGGACTTCTCTGAATTATTCCTGCGAGTCCAGTCAGAAAATTAATTTTTCACTGGCCGAAAACTGTGCCCGAAAATTCGAACCGATGGTGAAAGATACACTCAATGCCGAAAAAATAAGACCCGTTGTCCGCAACCTGTTATCGCTTAATCCGAGTATTGATGTTTATCTGCTGGATATCGACGGCTACCTGCTGGGGCACTTTAACGAGCCGGAGCAGATTCAGCGTAAAATTATCGATATTGCGCCCATTCATGCTTTTCTTGAAAAGAATGCCTACGATAATTTGCCGATATTCGGTGAAGATCCGCTCGCACAAAACAAGAAACAGATTTTTTCCGCGGCGGAAATGTTTTATGAAGGCGGTAAACGGGGCTATGTTTATGTGATGCTGGCCAGCGCACGTTCCGCCCTGGCATCGGAAGGCATTCGTGATAGTTACATTCTTTCAGCCAGCGCCATGGCGTTGACTGTTACGCTGCTGTTCGGCGCGATAATCGGACTCATTCTGTTTTTCCTGCTCACCAAAAGACTGCATTCCATAACGCACGCCGTCCGTATTTTCGAGCGTGGACAGTACGACCAGCGCATCCCGGTAAATTCAAACGATGAAGTGGGCGAGCTGGCCAACGCATTTAATCACATGGCCGGAGAGATTCAAAAAAACATGCGCGCCCTGGAAAAAAATGACCGGATGCGCCGCGAGCTCATCGCTAATGTATCACACGACCTGCGCAGTCCGCTGGCGTCCATTCAGGGTTATGTGGAAACGGTGCTGATGAAGGATGATTCGCTCGATAATAAGGAAAGAAGACGTTTCCTCGAGATTATTTTCAGAAATATTACCAATCTGAATACCCTGGTTCACCAGTTATTCGAACTTTCCAAGCTGGATGCTCTGCAAACCAAACCGAAGTCGGAACCTTTCTCGCTTGCCGAACTTGTGCAGGATGTGGTGCTGAAATTTCAGCCGCAGGCCGAAAATAAAAATATTCACCTGCTAACCAAGCTTAAAATGAATCTGCCCTTTGTTTATGCCGATATCGGCTTAATCGAGCGGGTCATTTCCAACCTCATTGATAACGCCCTGCAGCATACAAAGGAAAAGGGCAAAATTACGGTGGAATTGCAGCAGGAAAATGATTCTATCCGTGTAACGGTAAGCGATTCCGGCAGCGGTATCCCCGAAGAAGATTTACCCTTTATTTTCAAACGCTTTTACCGGGTTGAAAAAAGCCGCAGCCGCGATACGAAGGGCAGCGGTTTGGGCCTGGCAATCGCAAAAAAAATCATCGAAGCCCACGGCAGCACCATCACGGTCAAAAGCACGGTCAATGTGGGAACATCTTTCTCTTTCAAACTGAAGATTTTTACACGGTCGCTGCTGCAGGAAGCCGATCAGAAAGCGATGCAGAATCAGGAAAGCGGCGCCGCTGAATGATCAGACCGGCAGGTTTTCAATTTGCCTGATCTGACTCTGTAAATCCCACATCCTGAAATAATGGCCTTTGCTTTTCAGTAATTGTTCATGCCGGCCCTGTTCGATAATAGCGCCCTGGTCCATAACATAAATATTTCCGGCATTTTTTATGCCGCTGAGGCGGTGGGTAATTATCAGCGTTGTCTTATCCCCGCAAACCTCGTTCAGCGTTTCCATGAATGCCTTCTCCGTGATTATATCGAGATTGGCTGTGGCTTCATCAAGCAGCAGAATCGGTGCATTTTTGATCAGCGCCCGGGCGATGGATAATCGTTGACGCTCGCCGCCGCTGAGTTTAAATCCCTGCTCTCCGGTTGGGGTATCCAAACCGGCGGGCAGGTTTTTAACAAAGATATCCAGTTTCGCCCGCTCCAGAACCTGCCACAAAAGCGCTTCCGGTGCATCGGGATTGGCGATTAACAGATTCTCCCGGATCGTGCTGTTAAATATGTGCGTGCGTTGAGAAACGACGGCGATCATGCTTCGCAGATCCTGCGGATCGATATGCCGGATATCGGTATCTCCGATTAAAATTTGTCCATCCCGGTAGTCCCAGAAGCGCAGCAAAAGATTGATCACTGTTGATTTTCCGGCGCCGCTTGCGCCTACAATAGCCGCCTGCTGACCTTGCGGCACTTTAAAAGAGATATTCCGCAGAACGGAGTCCGCGTTCATTTCGTATGAAAATTGTACGTTTTTTACCGATATGCTGTAGTGATCCGGTATCTCCGGATCCGAAACGAAATCAGGTACGGCGGGTTTACTGTCCATAATCGCGAATATGCGTTTCCCCGATTCCACATTGGCGCTCAACAGTTGCATCCCCTCGGGTAAGGGCAGATAAGCCTCGAACGAAGCCATAATACCCATGATGATCACTGCCAGGTAAATGCCTTCGAACACTGCATCATGCACCATCGGCGCGGCAGCATACAGCACGGAAATCACTGTAAGATGCATACAGAGTCCGATTAGTGACTCTGTTAAGGCGTTTAAAGCGCCCATTTTTTTCTGAATATTATTATAGTCCGAACTTTGTCTTGCTATTTGACCGAGATATGTTTGGTCGCGGTTAAACATCAGCAGCTCGCCCAAACCCTGAATGTGGTCGATAATCCGGATATTCAGCTCGGCTTTGCTTCTGACCGCCTGCTGTCCCAATCTACGATTGATGTGAAAAGCGAGCAGAGGAACGGCAATTCCGGCAATCATCTGAAAAAACAGCATAATAAATACCAGGTTCCAGCTAAAACCGCCGATCAGAAACCACATCAGTATTGATGTAAGAACGGCAATTAGCGGCGGGGCGATAATCCGCACGTAAAAATTTTCAAGATTTTGAACATCCGCAATGAGCCGGTTGAGCAGGTCGGCGCTTTTATGATAAATCAGTCTGGCCGGGGCCAGGGGTTCAATGGTTTCATAGATGCGCACGCGGAAACGCTTCAGCAATCGGAATGTTGTATCATGTGAAATCAGCCGCTCCAGATAACGCAGCATGCCGCGGGCAATGCCGAAGAACCGCACGCCAACGATAGCCACCTGAATTTCGGCAATGGAAGGCTGCAGAGCCGCCCGAGAAATGATATAGGCCGCGGTCATCATCAGGCCGACGCCGCTGCCGATAGTCAGAAATCCGGTGAAAGCCGCAAGCAGCATCCACCATTTGTAGGTGAGTGACATTTTTAATAGACGCAGAAATTCAGACATGGATCGCCTCATGGTATGTGCTTAGCAGTTGGTGATAAACGCCTTCGGCCGCCAGTAAATCGGCGGGCTTTCCCTGTTCGGCAATTTCGCCATGGGCCAAAACAATAATCCGGTCCGCATGCTGAATAGTGCTTAGACGATGGGCAATGGTCAGTGTGCTTTTATTCTCCGTCAGTCCCGCTACCGATTGCTGAATTTGTAGCTCGAGATCGGGATCGAGGTTTGCGGTCGGTTCATCGAGAATGACCAGCGGGGCATCTTTGAGAAATGCCCTTGCCAGCGCCAGTCGCTGGGCCTGACCGCCGCTCAGCCGCGCGCCCTGCTCGCCGATTATAGTGTCGTAGCCATCCGGTAGCGGCGCCACGAATCTATCCAGAAGTGCCTGTTCAGCGGCGCGGATCACCGCCGTGTCGGAAGCATCCGGCCGGGCAATGCGGATATTTTCGGCAATGGTGGTGTGAAACAGATGCGGATTTTGAGGAATCCAGGAAATCATACTGCGCCACTGCCGGACATCGAGCGCGTAAATAGACCGGTCGTCAAGATAAATATCGCCCCGGCTGGGTTGCGTAAATCGCATGAGCAAATTGGCAATGGTGGATTTTCCGGCTCCGGAGGCACCGACCAGGGCAATCTTTGATTTTGGCGGCATGGTGAAACTGATATTTTTAACGATTTCCGGGCCGCCGCTTTCCGGTGTGTAGGCGACATCCCTGAAAGTAATGCCGTGCTTTGCCGGGTTTTTATCGAAGGGCTTTGCATTTTTTTCACTTTTAGCAGGCTCAGGATGATGCAGAATTTCGAACAGGCGCCGGGCGGCGTTAGCGCCTTCCATCCCGGCATGAAACCTAGCCCCGAGTTGCCGCAGAGGCTGATAGAAGTCCGGCGCCAGAATCAGAATAAACAATGCCGGCTGAAATTCCATTCTGCCGTATAGCAAACGCAGCCCGACTTCCACGGCGATAATCGCTGTGCTGATCATCGCCGCCATTTCCAGAACCAGCGCCGATAAAAAGGCAATTTTCAAAACATTCATGGTTGATTTCCGGAATGCCTCGCTCATGGCGGCGATGGCTGCCGTCTGCGCTTTGCTGACCCCAAGTATCTTCAGGGTGGTTAATCCCTGCAAAACATCGAGAAAGTGGGCGCTCAGGCGGCTCAGTGTTTTCCACTGTTTACGCGTGATACCCTGGGCGATATGGCCGATAAGTATCATAAAAACCGGGATGATCGGCGCCGTCAGCAAGAGTACAAAACCGGAAAGCATGTCAACGGGAAAAACGAAAACGAGTACGGAAAGCGGTATCAGAACGGCCAGTGCCAGTTGCGGCAGGTAGCGTCCGAAATAGACATCCAGGGATTCGATGCCGTTGAGTATGGTGTTGCTCAATTCACCGCTATGTTCGGCTTTGGTATAAGCCGGTCCCAGTGCAGTAATTTTTTCTGCGGCGCGCAGTCTTAATTTTTGTTTGATGAAAGCCGCAGCACGACTGCCTTCACTGTGGCTGAACCATGCGGCCGCCGTCCGGATAAAAGCGGCCAGCAATAAAAAAAACAACAGATGGGTAATGGCAGCGGGCGCACGCCCTTCCAGAAAAAGATCATTAATAATATGGCTCAATAAATATGCCTGCACGATAAGGGCAATCCCGCTAAGGAATCCGAAAATAATGGCATTGGTAAAGGGAAAGCGTATTTCAGAGAGTAAACTGAGCAGTCGTTTGTCTAAATTCATAAATCAAATTTTCACTGCCATCTTAAAAGCGCAGAACGGCCGGCGATGGCCGCGTTGCACTGTGCAGGATGACAGGCTTTTTCTGATTCACTGTTCCATTTATTTAAAATCCCCACCCTGGCGCAAGCCACCTGCCACAGGCACCCCTTTGGGGCCTTTGAGGCAACCCCTCCCCCGATTCATCGGGGGAGGGGCGAAGGGGTGGGGGTTCTATTTAATCATACCTTTGTGTGTTTGCTAAATCATGGAGGTTTCATTTATTTAAAAATGAAAAAACCGGTGGCCATAATTTTAGCGATAAAATCTGAATCATTAACAAATAATTTTACAAAACCGTAAAATTATCAGCAATGCTGATCCAATCGCCGATGAGGTATTGTTTAATTAAATGCAGCCACCGGTCTTTATTTGTTAATAAGTCAGCGTCGATTCATCCGAGATTCTCTTTCTGAACACCCAATAAGTCCAGCCCTGATAGAGTAGTACGATGGGTACGAAGATCAGGGCCACAATGCTCATCGCCGTAAGCGTGTACGAAGTCGATGAGGCATTGTAAATGGTTAAGCTCCATTCCGGATTAAGGCTGGATACCATAACACGCGGATACAGTCCCATAAAAAGCGTAATGGTTGACAGGGCAATGGTCAGCCCGGTCATCACGAAAGCCCAGCCGCCCCTGTTTTTGTTTAAAAAGAGGATGGTCGATAACAGAGCCAGGCCGGCAAATACCGGCACTACACCCGGATTAACACCGAGACGCGTAAACATATCCGTCGCGTAATAACCGTAAATAACAAAGGTGAAAACCAGTACCGTTGCCGGAATCCACAGCTTCTTTGATAAATTGAGGGTCTTGTCCCGCAGGGGCCCGTCTAATTTTAGATTGAGAAAAATTGACCCGTGCAGGATGAACAGGAACAGGGTAGTCAGTCCGCCGACCAGCGCATAGGGATTGAGCAGATTAAAAAATCCGCCGACGTAGGTCATTTCCTGATCAATCGGCACGCCGCGAATAATATTGGCCAGGGCCACACCCCACAACAGTGCCGGAACGAAACTGCCGAAAAATATAAGCCAGTCCCAAACCTTGCGCCATTGCGGATCATCGTGCTTGCCGCGAAATTCGAAGGCGACCCCGCGTACAATCAATGCCAGCAACATCAGCGTAAGCGGGATATAAAATCCACTGAAAAGGGTTGCGTACCAGTTTGGGAAAGCGGCAAACATTGCGCCGCCTGCAGTAATCAGCCACACCTCATTGCCGTCCCAAACCGGGCCGATGGTGTTGATAATCATCCGCCGCTGGCGATCTTCTTTGCCGACAAAGGGCAAAAGTATGCCGACGCCGTAATCGAAACCCTCAAGAAAAAAGAAACCGATGAAAAGTACGGATATTAACATGAACCAGAGTGTATTTAAATCCATCTTAAGCCTCCTTCTCACTTTGGGTTGCACTTCCTTCAATACCGGCAACCGCGTATTTTCTCAGAAGAAATACATCGACAAAAATCAGGATCGCATAGATCAGCGTAAAAACAATCAGCGAAAATATAATTTCACCGACGCCGACTGCCTTGGAAACTGCGTCTTCAACCTTCATCAGGCCGAATACAATCCACGGCTGCCGGCCGACTTCTGCTAATATCCAGCCGCTGGTGTTGGCCAGATAGGGCAGGGCGATCGACAAAAGCAGGATTTTGGCGTAAAGCGGTTTAAAGGTAAAGCGCTCCTTCAGAACATTGTAAATCAAAAATATCAATAGGATGAGCATGACTACACCGGCACCTACCATGATCCGGAAAGACCAGTAGGATATGGCCACCGGAGGCACGTAATCCCCCGGACCATATTTTTCTTCGTATTCGGCCTGAATATTTTTGATGCCTTTCACTTCACCGGTAAAAGAATTGTAGGCTAACAGAGTAACCAGGCCGGGAATGCGGATGGCAAAAATATCTTTTTTCTCCTCCTCATCGCCAATAGTGAAAAGTGAAAGCCCGGCCGGATCTTCCGTTTCCCACAAGGCCTCCGCCGCCGCAACCTTCATCGGCTGAACCTCGACCATGTGCTGCATCTGGCTATGACCGACCAGTAAAACCAGCAAGGTGGTTATAAATCCGTACACCACTCCTATTTTCAATGAACTTTTATAGGCTTCGGCATTGGGACTTTTTTTGAAAAGATGATAAACACTGATACCGATTACAAAAAATGCCGCCGTTGCCATACCGCCGGTGATTACGTGAGGGAATTGCACCCAGACATGGGGATTAAAAACCAATGCCCAGATGTCGCTCATTTCGGCTCTGATCAGGGTTTCACCGGCCTGAAGGACGTAGTCGCTGCTTTCGCGTACAACATCGCCGCCGGCTTTCTGAACCAGCTTAACGAATCCACGCGGTTCCTGCATAAAGGAGTTGGCGATCAGAATCCACAGGGCGGAAAGGTTAGAACCGATGGCCACAAGCCACATGGTTGCCGCGTGTAGTCCTTTTGATAATTTGTCCCAGCCGAAAATCCAGATACCTAAAAATACGGATTCCAGAAAAAAGGCCAGCAACGCTTCGATCGCCAGCGGGGCGCCGAAAACATCGCCCACAAATCTTGAATATTCCGCCCAGTTCATGCCGAACTGAAACTCCATCACGATGCCGGTAACCACGCCCAGGGCAAAATTGATTAAAAATAGTTTACCCCAAAACTTGGTCATTTTCAGATAGTGTTCCTTTCCGGTGCGGACATACATCGTTTCCAGAATAGCCACAAAAATGGACAAGCCGAGCGTCAACGGCACAAAGAAGAAATGATAAACAGAGGTGATTGTAAATTGCCAGCGCGCCAGTGCGATTGTTAAACTATCCATGAAGCCTCCTTCCTTTTACGCTTCCTTCACTAAAGTAATTTTCAAAATTTGTACCCGATTTGCACTCAATTTAACCTTTATAGTTTATAAAATTAATTATTTTTTTCCATTTCTTTTACAAAATTAAGATCGTCAACCGTGAATTGTAACTCGGATATCTTTTTTGCTTTCATATTGTCAACCAGCATTTGCTCCTGCTCTTCCAAAAAACGGTGAATTTTGCATACCCCGGTCAAGGGACAAATCGTCGGATTCTGAATGCACTCGTTGATTGTTGAATCAAAATCCATGGCCCGCAAAATATCATAAACGGACAGCTGCTCCGGGTCTTGATGCAAAAAAATACCGCCGTATTTGCCCTGCGTGGAACGGACAATATCTTTTTGACGTAGCTGATAAACAATTTTTGAAGCAAAGGGCCTGGTTATCTGCAGCAGCCTGGAAATTTGTGATAAAGCGACGGGTTTTTTATCGCTGACGCCGGCGAGAAATGCACATATCCTGATGGCATAATCATATTCGCGTTTAATGAAAGCATTCATTTAAATATAACTCAACCGGTAAAGTATTACTTAATTGGTATAATATAATAAGGTCATTTTTATTTATCAATAAATTTTTTATATTTATTACACTTTTTTATCTGTTATAAAACCAATAATCATAATAGCGGGATTTTGACGGAATGGGTAAAGAATGCATTTCATCGAGGTAAGATTTTTTCAATCCGAAGATTATATTAAAATCTATGCAACCCTCTTGGTTTTCTTACGTTAATTGACGAAAAGGAAGAAAGGAGTACGAAAGCATGTTGTCGAAAATATCCCTGGTTCTTTCGTTGGTTATAATGATAAGCTGTACGGCCAGCATTAATGAAACGGTTTATGTAAAGGATGGCGAGGTTAAACGCGGTGATATTAATAGTGTCAATGGCAGCATAATTATTGGAAATGATTGTAAAGTCTATGGCGACTGCAGAGCTATTAACGGAAATATTGAAGTTGGTGAAAACAGCCTGGTCAACGATCTGGTCTCTGTAAACGGAAAAATTATCATAGGTAAAAATTGCCGGGTTGAAGGGGATATCTCCGCAGTAAATGGTTCCGTTACCTGCGATGTTGATGGTATAGTTTACGGTGATGTATCGACGGTGAACGGAGAAATATTGCTAACCGGATTAAAAGTGATGTATGATGTGGAAACGGTAAACGGCGATATTACGCTGGCAAAAGGTTCGGTAGTCGAAAAGGATATCATCATCAAGGGCAAGAGCAAATCTGATGAAGGTAAGCGCAGGCTTGATATCTATTTGAATGATGCATCGGAAGTCAAGGGCGATATTATCGTTCAGGATGAGAATTTGCTCGTCAAGGTTTATCTTGATCCGGAATGCCGGATCGGCGGTGACGTAGTTAATGCGGAAATTGTTTATCAATAAAAATATAATCTGTCTGGCTTTTGAAAAGTCTAACTTGAACTACTGATCAGGGAGCAATTCTAAAACAAGCTGGTAAGTTCTGCAAAATTATCAATTATATAAAACCGGCCGTTGTCGTGGTCTATGGTTTCGTGGTCCAGTTTCCAGGAATCCTTATAAGGGATGAAAATAGCGTAGAGTCCGTTACGTAAAGCAGGATTTATATCAGATTTCGGGCTGTTTCCAACCATGCAGGTTTCTGCGGCATTCCACTTATTTTCTTTCAAAAGCTTCTGGTATGACGGATCATTTTTTTCGGGGAGTATAAAATAGCGATCCACGTATTTGTGTAAACCGGATCGTAAAATCTTGCCTTCCTGTTCCTGATAATCTCCTTTTGTCAGAATGAAAAGATTATAATTTTTTCTGAGTTGATTCAGGGTCTCTTTCACTTTTGGAAATAAGATCGGCTTTGATTTCGGGTGTTTCGTGAAGCGGTCGACAATGAAGCTGAATTTGTCCTTGCTGAGCGCACAGCCGTTTAAATTATGAAATTTTTCGTAAAGTTCCTCAAGAATGTAAACAAAGTTAAAGCTGCCATAGCCGCGTTCTTTCACAACCTGAATTTCAAACTGATCGAAAGCCTGTTCAACTTTGGCGCGCTCTATTCCGGCCTTTTCACAAAGATCGAAAAAATCGTTACTGGCTTGAACATAATAAATATTGTTTTCCCAGAGGGTATCGTCAGCGTCGAAAATAATATTTTTAATTTTATCTTTCAGCATATTTTTTTTGAGCAATTAATTTTTTTGACCACGCTGGAAAATAAATAAAGGCATTGAATTTATCAAATTTTCCGTCAGCGAAAATCGCTTCCTGTTAGTTTTCATTTAAATGATTAAATATAAATGAATATAAACACATCACTGCATTCAAAATTACTTTGACATTAAAATCAATATCAGCTATTTTTTGTACCGTTCATTAATAAATGAGTGTTATAAAACCGGTGCTCGGGTTAATAAGTTCATGTCTGTCAATTATAATTTTACATTTCCCGAATTATCGGTACTTTCAAATATTAGCCTTTTTTCAGGAGCGATAAAATGGATATTAAATCCAGAATTGAATTTTTAAAAAATATTGAAATATTCAGCTCACTGGATGCGGATGAGTTAAAACAGATTGCGAAAAATTTTGAATCACATCGATACAGCGAAAAACAGCACCTGTTCAAAGAAAATAATATCAGACGATATCTGTTTATCATTGAAGGCGGACTGGTGGAACTTTATAAGTTAACCCCTTTCGGCGAAGAAAAAAAGCTGACTGTTTTCGGAAAATATGATTTTTTGGGGGAGGGTGCGCTAATCGAAGAATATCCTCATTCCACATCGGCGAGAGCACGTTCTGAGACACATGTTTTGCGACTGGACCGGGAAAAATTTAATAGTCTTGCCCGGACGCACCCAATAATGACTCATAAGATTTTATCGCAGATAACCCGGGTTATTGTCAGACGCATGCGCAGTACCACAACCCGTGTGGTTAATATTGGCGCCCAGTATATTTCCGGAAGGACGCGCCGCGAACATGATTTACTGGGCGATCGCCAGGTACCCCATGAATACTACTACGGCATCCAAACCATGCGCGGACTGGAAAACTTCAATATCAGCGGCGTTACCCTGGCCCATTATCCACTGCTGATTGAGGCGCTGGCTATTGTTAAGATGGCTGCGGCCATGGCCAACACTGAGCTTGGGTTATTAGAGCAATCCCTGGCAAACGCCATTATCGAAAGTTGCAGGGAAATAAGAAACGGTAAACTGCACGGCCAGTTTGTGGTGGACATGATACAGGGCGGCGCCGGCACATCAACGAATATGAATGCCAATGAGGTGATCGCCAACCGCGCTCTTGAAATCATGGGCTATGCGAAAGGCGATTATGATCATTGTCATCCCAATAATCACGTGAATTTGTCGCAATCCACCAACGACGCCTATCCGACGGCGCTTAAGATTGCCCTGTTCAGAAGTAATGATGCGCTGGTGAAAATATTGACGGATCTGATCGGCGCTTTCAGAAGCAAAGGGGATCAGTTTTCACGGGTTATTAAAATGGGGCGCACTCAGCTTCAGGATGCAGTACCGATGACCCTGGGTCAGGAATTCGAAGCCTTTGCGGTTACCCTTGAGGAAGAAGTGGAACGACTTGAACAAAATGCCCGTTTGTTTCTGGAAGTCAATCTGGGCGGAACGGCTATTGGCACAGGTATTAACGCCGATCCCGAATATAGTAAAAAAGTTATTCAGCATCTGCGTGAAGTAAGTAGTCTGGATATTAAACTGGCGCGTAATTTGGTTGAGGCTACCCAGGATACGGGTGCCTTTGTAATGTACTCTTCCGCATTGAAGCGCCTGGCGATCAAGCTTTCCAAAATAGCCAATGATTTGCGGCTCCTTTCTTCGGGTCCCCGCGCCGGACTCAATGAAATCAATTTGCCGAAGATGCAGCCCGGTTCGTCAATCATGCCCGGCAAGGTAAATCCGGTTATTCCTGAAGTTGTCAATCAAATCGCTTTCAAAGTGATCGGCAACGATTTAACGGTATCGATGGCAGCCGAGGCCGGACAACTGCAATTGAATGTAATGGAACCGGTAATCGCCCAAAGCTTATTCGAATCCATTGAGATGCTTAAGAATGGCATGTCTACCTTTCAGCACCGTTGTATTGAGGGCATTACCGCGAACGAAGACCTGTGCCGCAATTATGTTGAAAGCAGTATCGGACTGATAACGGCCCTGAATCCGGTCCTGGGTTATGAAACATGCAGCGCTTTGGCCAAGGAAGCGCTTGAGCAGAATAAACGGGTGTACGATTTGGTACTTGAAAAAAAACTGTTATCGCGTGAAAAACTGGATAATCTGTTGAAACCGGAAAATATGATTTAGAAAAAATTAAATGGTATTATTACAGTCATCTTACCAATTTGCTTTTAATCGAAATTTTTAAGTCTGAATGAATCGGAATAAGGTGCACTAGCGACCACGCGTCGGTTTCTTTTTAAGAATAGAGAAGAATAAATTTAGGATTTTTCTATATTGGTTAATATCTGACCACCCTGGATATTTTTTACTTTAGACCTAAAATAAAGTTCAGCTTAAAATATTTAAGATAAATAATAACAATAAATTATAGAAAATAATATTTTGTTTTTTTAACTAAATATTGAAAATATTGCCGATATCAGCCAATTGTTTTGGCTGAAAATGGCCAAAATATGAGCAGTGTTTAAAATTAAGTCAAAAAATGCTAAACTACCGCGAAATCTGATTAAGTATCCTATAGCTGTATCCGAATATCTTAGATAAGAAAAACTGCAGGAACGCAGTTATAATGTAAAGTTTCACCAAAACAGGAGATATGTCATGGGTCAGCAGCAACTTTTACTCATCATCTTAGGCGTCATTATTGTAGGTATTGCCATTGCAGTTGGAATCACCATGTTTTCAGCTAGTGCTTCCGATGCCAATCGTCAGGCAATCATCGGTGATTTGATGAACTACGGCGCTAAAGCGCAACGCTATTATCGCACACCGGAATCATTAGGCGGAGGCGGGCAGGATTTCAACGGATTCTTCCTTACCGCGTCGGAAGCAACCAACCCCAACGGTTACTTTAATTCGACAGCATCCGCACCATCCGGCGTCGCGGCAGTTACCGCAGAAGCGGACTCAATCAGTACCGATGCTACAACGATTTACATCGAGGCCTCAGGTACCGAAGTAGGTAATGACGGTACAAATAATACCAAGGCCTATGTCACGGTCACCGGAAGTGCAGTTTCAACAACGATTCTGAATTAGACGCTGACGGAATATTACATCCCAGAGAAAGCAGAAGCGCTAACTAAATAAAGGATACGACCAGTGTTGCGTTGGTTTGCGGCCGGTGTTCAAACACCGGCCTTTATTTT
>CAYXRA010000122.1:0-14134 GCA_964467525.1 uncultured Calditrichaceae bacterium | reverse complement strand
TCTGAAATTTTGCAAAATGAGACGGATTTCATAAATTACGACTGCCGTTGAACAGGGAAATAAGTTTAATACTCTATGAATCAGTCTATACCGAATACCATCCTCGTCGCCGATGACGATCAGAAAATACGCAAAACCTTATCCGGCATTCTTACGGAGGAAGGGTATAGGGTTATCCTGGCCGGAAACGGCAAAGAGGCGCTGGAAAAAATTACGGCCAATGCCATCGATCTGCTGCTGCTCGACCTGAAGATGCCGGGTATCGATGGACTTCAGGTTCTTGAGCGGCTGGCACAGCAGACTGATAAACCGCAGGTCATTGTGATTTCCGCCCACGGCACCATCCAAAAAGCGGTTAAAGCGGTGCAGCTTGGCGCCTTTGATTTCCTGGAAAAACCGGTTGACCTGGACCGCTTATTGATTACGGTAAACAATGCCTTAAAACAGAAATCCCTGCTGACGGAAAATATTACCCTTAAAAAACGCCTGCGCGAAGAGATCAGAATGATCGGTAAAAGCAGGGCCATGCAGCCGGTTTATGATTTCATCAAAATGGCTGCCGGGTCCGACGCCCGCATTCTGATCACCGGGGAAAACGGCGCCGGTAAAGATCTGCTGGCAAAGAGCATTCACGCCCACTCGGATCGCGCTTCCAGGCCGTTTGTAATGATCAATTGCGCCGCCATTCCGGCCCATCTTTTTGAAAGCGAGTTGTTCGGTTATGAAAAGGGGGCATTCACCGGCGCGGTGCAAAGTCAGTCCGGCAAATTTGAACTGGCTGAAGGGGGCACGCTTTTTCTGAACGAGATCACCGAAATATCACCGGAAATGCAGTCCAAGCTACTCCATGCCATCGAACATAACCGCTTCCACCGCCTGGGCGGCAGTCGTGAAAAGCAGGTGGATGTGCGGATCATTGCCGCTACCAATCGCGATGTGCATGAGGCTGTGGAAAGCGGGCAATTGCGCCAGGATTTGTTTTATCGCCTTAATGTTCTCACCGTAAAATTGCCGCCGCTGCGCGAACGCGGGGATGATGTGCTGCTGCTGGTGGAATATTTTATCAAAGATTTCAGTCAGCGCAAGGGCATGTTTGCCAAAACCCTCACTGATAAAGCCAAAGCGATATTAAAGCAATACCCGTGGCCGGGCAATATCCGTGAACTGCAGAATCTGATTCAGCGCCTGATGCTGCTGGCGTCCGCGGAAACAATTGATTCTGACGAAATAAAAGCGCATTTGTCCCCTGCCGGAGACGATACGGGATTTGATAATCCGTCCGCGGCGGATATAGAACTTAAGGCAGCCCGCCGTCAGTGGGAAAAGCAGTTTATCCTGAATGCCTTAAAGCAAAATGACTGGGTCATTACAAAAACCGCCGATGCCCTCAAGGTCGAGCGGACTTATCTGCATCGCCTGATTAAACAACTGGGCATTGAGACGCCGGGCGCGTAGAGGATTGTTCAATACATAGTAACGGAATTTCGCCGGAAGCGTCATTTGGTGATAGTTAAGATGTTTAGAAGTTTAGGGGGTTATGCCAAGGGCACCCCTTTGGGGGAGGTTTAGAGGAATGCCGGTGTGCGAATAAGCCGCTGTTAATGACATTTTCGATTTTGGTGTTCGGATAAGCATAATCCAGTATTTCAATAATCCATTCCATCAATTCAATAATTCAGTGATTCATTATATCCATTTAAGTCGTTATCCATTGGAAAATTCAAGGTAACCGTTGTGCCGTAGCCATATTTACTTTTAACATAAATTGCACCACCGTGCTGTTCCATCAGGAATTTGGTGATCGAAAGACCAAATCCCGAGCCGGTGGCTTTGGTGGTAAAGTTCGGTTCGAAAATGGATTCCAGGTGTGCCTCTTCGATACCGGCGCCGTTATCGGTTAGTTCGATCTGTACAAAGGTGTCGATTTTTTTATCCGGCGCAGTGAGACGTTCATACAGGTTTGTAGCGATAGTGATTTCCCCGTCGCCTTCGATGGCGTCGATGCTGTTTTCCAGCAGTTGCAAAAGGATTTGCCGGAATTGATGTTCATCAAAACGGATTCGGGGTAAATCATCCTGAAGCCGGCATTTAAAGTTAATATAACTGTGATGACGAAAGGTTTTCAGTATATCCCCGATAAATGCATTGACATCAATTTGTGCGGCGCTTTCACGGGCGGCGTCGGTGAATTTCATGAAGGTGTTGGTTGAGTTGCGCAGACGTTCGATTTCTTCGCCGGCAGACCTGATGTAATCATCGATTTTCTCATCTTCAACCTTAAACTGATTGACGAGGCGTTTCTGAACCTGTCGCAATGATAAGAGGATCGTGGTCAGGGGATTTTTGATTTCATGGGCCAGACGCTGGGTAATCGAGCCCCAGGCGGCCAGGCGATCCGAGGTTGTAATCCGTGAAAGATCCGTCCATTCAACAATATAGAAACATTTTCTCTTTACGGTCTCAATCATGGTGGCACTGATCAGGAAGCGTTTCAGTTGATTATGAATGGTGAGGCGCATTTCGCTCTCCTGAATTTGGCCGCTGATTGCCTGACTCAGTTTTTCGCTGAAATGCGGCGACCGCAGGACATCATTCAGTAAGTCCGCTTTGCGATTCAGAATCAATGCCTTGTTGATATCAAACAAACGGCAGAAATATTCATTGGCATCGACAATCCGATGATGCTGGTCAAGGATGAGAATACCCCTGCTCCGGTTCTGGATAAAATAATTGTAAAGACGATTGGAAATCTGCAGTTTTTGGGATTTGGATACGATCCGGATGGATAACAGTGTCAAAATCATAAAAATGAATACGGCCGCGGTGGAAATAAGCATCGTTGCCTGGTGCCGCTTAAGAAAAATCATCAGGAATGAAGGCGGATGCAGGGCTTCGAAGGGAATGATCCACTCATGCAGATTATTTTCATGGACGAAATAAACGGTAGTCTGGCCGAGATGTTCATCCTGGATAATTTCTATATTTGGATGTTTCACCAGCCTGAAGTTTTGTTTACCCAGCAGTCGCATATTTTGATCGGTGATTACCAGGGCCGGAGACTGAACGGCATTAACCAAAAATTCTGGTTTCATGTCACTGTTTAAATCAGCCATAAACATCTGGTTTGCCAGGTTTTTGAAATAATACTGCCGTTCAACTTCATAAATGTCATTTAATCTCAATATGTGGTAGCTGCGACGGACAAGCGGTATCTGGTAACCTTCAATATGAAAAAAATTGAGGAAGGCCCCTGAGCTGAAATTAGATAACGTTTTAGTATTTCTTGTCTGATGAAGAATCCTGAGCGTTTGGCAATCACGAATCTGGATATAGGTTGAACGGCCGGCATCGGCGGCGTTACTGGCGCCGATAATATAGAATTGTGACTTTTCGGGTCCGGCCTTAACCTTTTTTACGGATGCATTGCCCAAACGACCGGTTATCACCGTTTGATTCAGTATTTTACCCTGCGGGGAAATATGCAGCAGATACGCGGATGTATCGGATAATCCGTTATGATCGTAGCCATTGTCCGGGGAATAGGTGCCCAGTAATATTTCGCTCTCCCCGTCCGAATTGGTGCCGGTGAATTCCAGTAGATGTGGCGGGGAACCCATGGCAAGATTCCAGTCAATATCCATACTTTGCAGGTCGATCTGATAAAGCCCGCGCGGTTCGAGATCATATCCCGCGGCGACGGTAACAATTAATTTATCCGGTTTTCCGGGGACGGCGTAAATTTTGGGTATATGCATGTCCCATATACCGTCCCTGCGTATCTCGTGGCCCCGGGCAAGCAGCATGGATTGCCGTAATTTAATGTTGCTATTTTTCAGCGAATAAAGGTAAAGAAAGAGTTGATAACCCTTCTGCCCGATACTGATCATTTCCGGAATAGAATCGCCGTTAATATCGTGGGTGATCATGGTAAGTAATTTATAGTCGATGCCCTGCACATCGATGTAATGCTGTCCGGGTGTATAAATTTTTATATCACTTTCGGTCTTTGAAACATCTCCCTCATTAATGATGATTTCGTGCGTCCCATCGCCGTCAATATCCCTGCAGAGGAAAAAATTACTGTTACCGCCGCGCTTCCACACTTTAACATGGCCGATTTCAGGCAGACTGTTGATCTCATCTCCGGAAAAAACCACCACATCCTGAGCGTACAGGTTAAATACCAAGAATTGAAAACAAATCAATCCGCTTAGAGTAAAAATTTTATGTTTGAATGAATGCATCATTGAGAGCAGTATATCCCTGAACTTGACAGACTAAGAATATAATACAGTTTTTTAATGACAAAATCCACCGTGCGCCTAACCTTTGTTCCTGATGATTTCAATCGGCGTCATATTTTAATTGTCGCTCGATTCTGATCAGCCTCAGCACTATTTTTTATGGCATACTTTTAGCTATTGCAAATCATCATGCAAACACAATACCACATTCTGATCATCGATGATGAAGTGAAAATTTGCCGGCTGCTGCGGGAAATTTTGCAAAAAGAAGGCTATGCGGTCGATTATTGCACCAATGGATACGACGGCCTGGATTGTTTTAAGCGCCAGCCATTTGATTTGCTCATCCTCGATCTACACATGCCCGGCATGAGCGGCTTTGATTTGATCAATAAAATGAAGATTACTAAAAATGTTGTGCCGGTAATTGTTTTAACCGGCTGGTCGTTGAAAACCGATGATTATCAGCGCCTGCAGGAACGGGTGCAGGTGATTATGGATAAACCCGTTGACCTGGTGCATTTAACTTCTACGGTTTACAGACTGCTTCATTAAAAATTTAAAATAATTTCTGTTCTTAATAATAGGCAGTGGTAAAAAACATACAAATCTGTTTCTTTTTTACAACGATGGATGCGTTTGTTAAAACAGATATTTCCCTGCGCTTGCATCGCAGATGTGACTTTTAGGAACTGCACATTTCTATTTCCAATTTAAAATAATCATTACTAAATTAATCCCGAAACTGAGCGCAGGATATTAATCCCAAAAATGGAATTGGCCAGATAGAGCGCCTGGATTAATTTTGCGGAATTCAAACATGAACGCACATTGGATTGTAGAAAAAATGCTTTGTCCATTCATGCATTAATCCAATACACCAACAATCTATTTTAAGCAATAATCGAATCAATCAGGAAATTAAAAAATATATGAATCCAATCGTCTTTCAAAAATTTCCCGTTCTGGAAAGCAGTCGTTTGTGCCTGCGGATGATCCGGCGCGGCGACGCGCCGCTTTTCTATGAAATGCGCGCAAATGCCGAAATAATGTCCCTTATGGATCAGGAACCGCTGGAATCGTTAAAGGAAGCCAGACAGTTAATCAGGCAATACCGCTGGTCTTACAGAAAAAAAGAATCACTCTACTGGGCCCTGGAATTAAAGGAAACCGGCGGTTTTATCGGCGGCGCAGGCTACTGGCGTCTTATCAAACCTCACTTCCGGGCCGAGCTCGGTTATCAACTGCATCCCGGATTCTGGGGCAACGGCTACATGTTCGAAGCCCTGCAGGCGGCAATTGATTTCGGATTCGCTGAATTCGGTTTGCATAGTATCGAAGCGCATATCAATCCGTTGAATAACCGTTCCAGGACGTTGCTGGAAAAACTGGGTTTCCGTGAAGAAGCCTATTTCAGGGAAAATGTTTACTTCCGGGGTCGCTTCTCAGATAGTGTGGTTTATTCGCTTTTGCCGAAAGATTTCAAGGCGGCGAGACATAAATGAAGGTTGAAAATTTCGGGCATCTGATGACTGCCGGTACTTTTTTATCTAAAGAAATTAATCGGAATTAATCAAAGTTGAAATTTTTAACGATTTTGTTGGTAATTCAAAAAATCGTAATTAGATTTCAGAACATAATACTTTAAGCTTATAAGTTATGAGGTCCGAAATATGAAGTTGTCAGAAAGAATAAATATTGATGAACATACACGATTCGGCAAACCGGTCATTCAGGGCACCCGTGTTCCGGTTGAACTCATACTGGGTAAATTAGCCAACGGCATGACATACGATGAAGTATCTCAGGAATACGAAATCACGATCGACGACATTCTTGCCGCAATTGAATATGCTTCCAGGCTCGTTGCGGGAGAGGAAATAATATTAATGGAAAATGCTTAAATTTTTAATTGATGAAGATTTGCCCCGTTCCACGGCGCCTGTCCTGAGAAAAAAAGGTTCCCAGGTTTTGGATGTAAGGGATTGTGGATTACGCGGCCAATCAGATAAAACCGTTTTTGAGTTTGCACAAAGGGAATCAGCCATTATTATTAGTGGTGATATGGGGTTTAGTAATATCAAGCAATTTCCCCCTAAATCTCATTGTGGTATAGTTATCGTGCATTTTCCAAATGAGATATCTATAAACAAATTAAATGAGCAAATTTTAAAAGCCTTTAATCATTTAAACGAAAATGATTTTTATGGAAACCTAATCATCATTGAACCCGGCAAAATCCGAATAAGAAGACAATAGAAAAACGTTTCAAAATCTCACAATTTTTTTGATTAATTAAAAGCTATACTTACCTATTTATCTCCTCACGAAAAAACTCTATTATTGCCGGACAGAGAGAACGCGTCATATTTTTCAATATTTAAAAGATTCATTTGTATTGTAATCTCCAAAACTCAAAATGATATAGTATACAATTCAAAATTTTCTTGAAAAATAGACTTTTTTTATCTATTTTGCACACGTTTTCGAAAAGGTGTGCGGAGTAGGCAAATGAAACGTAAACCAACCATCAAAGACATTGCCAAAGCATTGAATGTGCATCACTCTACGGTGTCCCGCGCCCTGCGCGATCACCCTGATGTGAAGGCCGAAACAAAACGTAAGGTGCAGGCAATGGCCGGGCAGCTTAACTATCAGCCCAATGTTTTTGCCCAAAACCTCAAACGGAACAGCACCAATTTTATCGGCGTCATTGTGCCGGAAATCGAACATCACTTTTTTTCCAGCGCCATCAGCGGGATGGAAAAAGTGGCCTATGAGGCCGGCTACATCCTGCTCATTTGCCAGTCCAATGAAGATTATCAGCGCGAGGTGGTCAATACCCGGGCGCTGATTTCAAATAAGGCAGCCGGTCTGATTGTGTCGGTTTCGCAAACCACCCATGATTACGAACATTTCAAACGCTTTATCGATGATAACGGTAAGATTGTTTTTTTTGACCGGGTGATAGAAGCGCTGAGTACGCCCAAAGTAATAGTCAATGATTATGAGGGCGCTTTTACGGCTACCAAACACCTGATCGGTTGCGGCCGGAAAAGAATCGCCCATCTCGCCGGCAGCAGGCAGGTATCGATTACCCGGGCCAGGTTGAATGGCTACAAAGACGCTTTAAAATCCCATGGCCTTGAGTATGACGAAAATCTTGTCTATTTTGGCGGTTTTCATGAAAAAGACGGCTGCACGGGAATGTCGACATTGCTGGATCGAAACGAGGCCATCGATGCTGTATTTGCAGTAAACGATCCCTGTGCCATCGGCGCCTACGAATCCATTAAAAAAAGGGGACTGGTCATTCCGGATGATATTGCCGTAATCGGATTTACCGATAATCCGATTGCCGCGTTTGTTTCACCGCCCCTTTCAACTATCGCCCAGCCAGCCTGCCAGATGGGTGAGGAGGCCGCGCGTTTGTTAATCAGGCAGATCCGGGGATTAAATGAATTGGGGGAAAATTATACTAAAATTTTGAATACAAAGTTGATCGTGCGCGAGTCAACGAAAAAAAATGGCGCTGAATTGTAATTTTTCTTATGATAAAAATGCAGAAATGAACTAACAATTCTAAAGGATTATTTCAATGCAAAAACGGGAATCGGATATGCCCGGGCAAATGATCACCAAAGAAGATTTCGGTCTGAGTGCGGACGGCGTCCCCGTATATTTATTTACTTTGAATAATGACAACGGTATGCAGGCGCGAATCACCAATTACGGCGGCGCACTGCAGTCACTTCTGACCGAAGACAAAAACGGCCGCTTCGAAGATGTGGTGCTGGGATACGACAGCCTAAAGGATTACGAGGCAGATCAGTTTTACATCGGCGGGATTATCGGTCGTCATGCCAATCGTATCGCCGGCGGAAAATTTATACTCAATGGTGGGTTTTACCGGTTACCGATAAATAACGGTCCCAATCACCTGCACGGCGGCATAAAGGGATTCAACAAGGTCGTTTGGGATGTTGGGGCGATCGACGAAGAAAAAGCACAACTGACGATGCATTATCTGAGCGGCGACGGGGAAGAAGGATATCCCGGTTATTTGGACGTAGAAGTAACTTTTACCTTAACCGAAGATAATGCATTGGGCATCGATTACCTTGCCGTAACCGATCAACCCACCGTCTGCAATCTGACGCATCACGATTATTTTAATTTATCCGGTAATTTCAGGACTAATATTCTGGATCATCTGCTGTGGATCCATGCCGATCGCTTTACGCCCCTGAATGAAAATCATATTCCTACCGGTGAAATAGTTCCGGTAAAGAACACGCCATTGGATTTCACTGTGCCGAAAGTAATCGGAGAACACATTGAAACAGACGATTTACAACTGAAACAGGGTCAGGGTTACGATCATAACTTGTGTTTGAATGACTACGACGGCGCCCTGAGGTGGCAGGCCTCGCTGCACGATCCGCGGAGCGGCCGCATTTTGCGGCTTTACACCAGCGCACCCGGCGTCCAGTTATACTCGGGCAATTTTCTCGATGGCAGCGCCAGGGGCAAAGGGGGTAAATATTACGCCAAGCATGACGGCCTCTGTCTCGAAACCCAGCATTACCCCGATGCGCCCAATCAACCGGGTTTTCCGTCGACCGTGCTTAATCCGGGTCAGGTTTATCAATCGACAACGGTTTATGAATTTGCCGTAAAAGAGCAGACGAACGATGATTAAGAATTAAATAATTAATGATATGAACAGATACAGAACTACTAACAATGATTCGAGGTACAGTCCATGGAAATTATAGGCGTATCCGACATTCTCGTTTTTATTATTTTTGTGGTCTCGGTGATTACCATCGGCTTATGGAAAAGCAGGGGTGAAAAGCTGCACAGCGAACACGGCGCGCAGGATTATTTTCTGGCCGGTCGCGGATTAACATGGTGGCTGATCGGATTTTCGCTGATCGCCGCCAATATTTCCACGGAACAATTTGTCGGTATGTCCGGTAAAGCGGCCGACTGGCTGGGTATGGCCATCGCCAGTTACGAATGGATGGCGGCGATTACCCTCGTAGTTGTGGCCTTTGTCTTCCTGCCTACTTTTCTTAAAAGCGGCATTTACACCATTCCGGAATTCCTGGAATACCGTTATAATAACTTTGCCCGCACTGTGATGGCCATCGCCACGATGATTATTCTGGTCGGCGTTCCGACCGCATCGGTTATCTACTCCGGGGCAAAGGTAATCGGCGTCTTCTTTCACGGGAAAACGATTCTGGGATTGGATCTCGGCAACATAACCGTGGGCTGCTGGATTATCGGAACGCTGGCGGCGATTTACGTTTTCGCCGGCGGACTGAAGGCATGCGCGTGGGCCGATTTAATTCAGGGTGCGGCGCTGATACTCGGCGGCGTGGTGATTGCCTTTTTTGCCATGCGCGCCCTTGGTTTGGCCGATCCCACCACGCTGGCCTCGGCGTCGGGTACGGTTGATCCAAAAAGTTTGGAGGGGATGGGCGCTTTTGCCCGGCTCAGGGAACTAAATGCCGGGGACTGGGCAGTTGGAAAGATGCACATGGTTAAACCGGCCAGCGATCCGGAAATTCCCTGGACTGCCCTGGTCGTCGGGTTATGGATTCCAAACTTTTTTTACTGGGGACTGAATCAGTACATCACCCAGCGTACGCTCGGTTCCCGATCGCTGGACGAAGGACAAAAGGGCGTGGTCTTCGCCGCATTCCTGAAACTGGTTATTCCCTTTGTGGTTGTGATTCCCGGTATTCTGGCCTTCAATCTTTTCAGCGAGGATCTGCATAAACATGCCAATGTCAAAAATGAACATATCATAGAAGAATTTCAGCAGGGGAAATCGCAGATTTATGTTTTTACCGAATCCTTTGCCGAGCTCAATACGACCGATGCAATCAATTTTTATAACTTTAATGCCGGATTGATGGGGCAGCAGGCAGACATTGCGGCGCTGGCCAATCCAACGGCGCTTTTCGAGGCCAATTCACAACTCATTCAACAGGCATTTAAAATGAACCGCGAACGGCCCTCCGTACCTTCAATCGAAATGTCCGATAAACTGGTAGGCTACGATTACGACGCCGCCTTCCCGACACTGCTGCGCGGGCTGTTGCCCGTGGGATTCGGAATACTCGGATTTGTGCTGGCGGCGATATTCGGCGCGGTGGTCAGTTCGCTGGCATCCATGCTGAATTCCGCTTCAACCATTGCCACTATGGATATTTATCATAAAATAAGGCAAGGAGCCACTCAGTTTGAGCTGGTTACAACGGGACGTATTTTCACAATCCTGTTTGTGTTAATTGCCATGATTATCGCCCCCAGTCTGGATAATCCCAAATTCGGCGGCATATTTACATTTATTCAGGAATTCCAGGGTTTTATTTCACCGGGCGTGCTGGCTATCTTTTTATTCGGGCTGCTGATACACCGCGCCCCGCGCTACGCCGGCACCGTGGGCCTCATTCTGAATCCGATACTCTATGGCATTTTGAAGTGGGGCGGTCAAACCGGTATCGGATTTTTAGAAGGCCTGTCCGCGCTTTCATTTCTGGACCGTATGGCGGTGTGCTTTTTCGTTGTCATTGCGGTTTTAACGGCCATTACCCTGATTACGCCGTTAAGAAAACCGGTTGAGCTTCCGGTCAATGAAAAGATGGACGTCACCGTTTCAAAAAGCGCCAAACGGTTTGGTTATGGTGTCGTTGCCCTGACCATATTACTTTACATCATTTTCTGGTAAGCAATGATGTATTATCGGATAACAACACTAAATGCGCAGAGGATACCTAATGAATAATATGTCCGGGCTGCTCGCTAAATTAATTAAAATATATGTTACGGAAGCGGAGCAGCAGGCTCAGGCGAAACGCTTTGCCCGCCTTTCCGAATGGTACGTGCGGCTGTTCGGCAATAAACCGGATCATTATTTTTCCACACCCGGCCGGGTAGAAATCGGCGGCAACCATACCGATCACAATCACGGCCGGGTGCTGGCGGCCAGTGTGGATATTGATTCCATCGCTGTTGCCTCATCGTGTCCCGAAAATCGTGTAACGCTGTATTCCGAAGGCTATGAGGCGCCGTTCATTGTAGAACTCGATGATTTGGAAAAGCAGGATGCGGACATCGGCACAACAACGGCGCTGATCCGGGGCATCGCCGCCGGCCTGAAAGCAAACGGCTGGGGAATCGGCGGATTTAAAGCCTGCATGACCAGCGATGTCCTGCCGGGATCGGGCCTCAGTTCTTCGGCATCGATCGAAGTACTTATCGGTTCAGTTTTTAAAGCGCTGTACAATGATGAAAATCTGCCCGCGGAAAAACTGGCCAAAATCGGGCAGTTTGCCGAAAACGAGTATTTCGGTAAACCCTGCGGATTGATGGATCAGATGGCCTGCGCCGTCGGCGGAATAATCAGCATCGATTTTGAAGATCCCAGGCAACCCGGAGTACGAAAAGTTGCATTCGATCCGAATGAAGCCCCTTTTCGTTTGCTGGTGGTTGATACGGGCGGCAATCATGCCGATCTGACGCCGGACTACGCGGCCGTACCGCGGGAAATGAAAGCCGTCGCGGCATTGGCGGGCAAAAAAGTATGCCGTGAATTAAACAAATCCGATTTAATGGATAATCTGAATCTGATCCGCAAACAACTTGGCGACCGCGCTTTTCTGCGTGCCTGGCATTTCATCGGAGAAAATGAACGGGTTACCGAACAGGTGGCCGCACTGGAAGAAAAGCGCTTTGATGATTTTCTGAAGCTGGTGCGCGAATCGGGAAATTCTTCATTCAAATGGCTGCAAAATGTTTATACGCAAAAGGCGGAAAAAACACAGGGCGTCACCCTGGCGCTGGCCCTGAGTGAGGATTTTATCGGACAGCGCGGCCGGGGTGCGGTACGCGTGCACGGCGGCGGATTCGCAGGAACGATTCTGACCTTTTTAGCGGAAAGGGATGTGAAAGCGTACAGAAAATTAATGGAATCCGTCTTCGGTTCGGGCTCGGTCAAATTGCTGAATATCCGGTCCGTAGGTGCGATTCATTGGCATGAAGCAGAGATCAGATAAAAGAATTCAGAGATCAGAGATCGGAAGTCGGATGGCATTGGGAAAATGAAGGGCTCGAACCTATAAAAAAAAATACCGCGTGGCGGTTTAAGATCAGTAGCCCGTGGTAAGCGCCGGCGCAACCGCGGGTAACAAATACCCAAATCATCCGGGAATCCTGAAAGGATTCAACAACATACTGATGCAGTTAAAAAGCAGATTTCGGAGGCCGGAAGGCAAGATTTAATATATTTAATTTCGAAATAAACCGTTTAATAGAGGGATAATTGGGAGGACTGGTAAAGCATGGATCTCTTAAAATTAATACTGGCTATCTTATTTTTAGCATTTGCCGCTCTGCAGGCACAGCAAAAGGAATTGTTTGAACATGAAAAGAAGATTCAAAAGAAACAAAAGAAATACAACCAGTTGGAACCGGGCTGGAATCTGAGTCTCATATCCAATGTCACCGTTACACAAACCGCTTATAAAAAATGGGAGGCAGGCGGTTCCAATGTATTCGTTTGGGCAACCGGCATGGACGGCAGCGCCATTTATGATACCCTGCAATGGAACTGGGCCAGTGAAATGCGTCTGAAATACGGCAACTCCAAACAGAATGGCCAGCCCAGTCGCAAAACCGATGATGTCGTTGATGTTGAATCGGTGGTCACATATAAAGAAAACCGCTATCTTAATCCCTATTTTTCACTCAATTTTCTAACCCAGATGGCGCCCGGATATAAGTATAAAGACGATCGGAAAGAAACGATTTCCGATATTCTGGATCCGGCTTATCTGACCAACGGACTGGGAATCGGGTATGCGCCGAAGAAAACTTTCCGAACGCGTCTGGGGCTGGCCGGCCGTACGGTATTTACGCGAAATTATAATAATTACGCCGATGGTGAGCAGATTAATTTCGAGTCGGGTTTGCAATGGGTAACCCATGCCGAGCGCACATTCCGGGAGAAGATACTGCTGCGCTCGAAACTTAATCTTTTTTCACCGTTCAGCGATCTGAATTTCAGCAGTATTTACTGGGATACGCTGATTCAGGCTTCCATTACAAAGTATATTATTGTAAACTTGCAGACCTTTGTTGTCTATAACAAAAAGGCATCACCCTATACACAAATCAAAGAGGTGTTGAGTGTTGGACTAAGTTACCGGTTTATTTAATGCACTGAGCGGCTTGCCGATTATAGATAAAAAATAACTGATGCCGGAATACCCGGATTTGGTTTTAGTTAAAAAAATAAACGGAACATAATTATGTTTCCGTTCATAAACTGTATTGAAAATGAGAGTTAGTGAAAAAAAAATGAAAAGAAGAGAAAAATTTTCTAAGTACATGTTGATTCAGAAGAGACGCATCGAAATAGAAAAATGGTACAAAGGGTGCGAAATTCAGCGCGATCCGGGTCCGGAGTTTATTATCGAATGGATTCAGAGTAACGCTGATACATTTCGCCGGATGTGGGAAGCATCCTTATGTAAAACATGCAGTTCCATAACCGATTGCGGTCACGAGCTGCGCGATGAATGCGATGAGTTTAAAATCAGGGATGAATAGCTTTTTCATTCGCAATCTGATTCCCGCCCGGACGGGAAAACTTTGATTTTACCACAACGCTACCTGTTATGAATTGTTAGCCCCGTCATTTATGGCGGGGACCAGTAGTAGTAAAAAAAATAGCGGCAGGATGTTCACGTCCTTCTAATTGACCAACCAAACATTTTAATTACTAAAATAATTACTATACCTCTATATATTCTTTTTTGGGTCTATGTCGTTTTGTGTGGGTAAACCCGGGAGCGACTTCCGAATGCCGTGGT
>CAYXRA010000121.1:0-14241 GCA_964467525.1 uncultured Calditrichaceae bacterium | reverse complement strand
TGCTTTCTAAATCAACCGGTTATTGTTTAAAATTGTTGGACTGAATAGTTACCTTGATTTAATATATCTTTGATAATTTTAAGTTTGTCATAATATCTATTTTTATTGATTTCACACTCCCAAAAACGTATTACTCGCCATCCCTTATCTCTAAGTGTCTCATTTACTAAATGATCGCGTCTTTTATTTTTTTTAAGTTTCTTACTCCAATATTCAAAGTTATCAGAAGGATTCACATTTCTGCAATGATGACCATGCCAAAAGCAACCATCGACAAAAACAACAAGCCTTATTTTTGGAAAAACAAAATCTGGTTTTCCAAAAAGATTATAATTTCTCCGCCACCCTTTAATATTGTGACTTTTGAAAATTTGAATAATCTTTAATTCAGTAGATTTGTTACCTTTTGACTTGACGGCTCGCATTATTTCGGAGCGTTCACTTTTTGAAAATGTGTCAGCCATTTTGATTAATTATTGTTATCCAATCATCTTGAAAACCAATATTTTTAAGAAATTTATCGCTGTCGATCAATGTTGGTTTTTTAATCTTGATTATTAACTTCTTCTGCGGGACTTTTTCTATAATAGTAAATTGTGAACCATGGGGTTGCCAGGTAAATACATGTGAATCATCTGACTTATCAAATCCTTCTAAATTACCTTTTTTATTCCAAGTCCAATTATATTTTTTATTATCATATCTGATAGTTTCAAATTCAAAAATCGAAAAAGTTTCAAAGTCTTTAGATTTCATTAGAACCACTGTTCGTAAATGTTTATATTTTTCACGAATAGCAGAGACTCTTTCATTCCAGATTTCTAAAACTTGTGAACCTAAAGGATTTGGTGATACATCTGTTATTTTAGAAACGCCAAAAGAATAAGCTGGTGAATTCCGCCCTGAAATTAATCTGGCAGATTTCTGTTTTTCAGGATTAGATGAGTAAATAGTTTTAGCTCCCCAAGCACAGTTTTTTAAAACAACATCGTCTAGACCAACATTTGATGGCTTCCAATCTGCATTTATACACTTAGCAAATATTTTTTCCCATTCAGAACCTTCAAGAGATTGAACAGATTTTGTTGCTAATAGATAAATAATTTCCTTTCCAACATTAAAACCAAAATCTATTGGAAAAACGTTAAGTGGAAAAGGAGGCTTCACTTTTACAACTGTTCTTAGACGAGGCGATTTACTTGACATTATTAACCTTGTATAGCTAGTGGCATTTCGATTTCTTCAAACATTAAATCATGCTTGTTGAAATCTTCAATCCAGATTGGTAATAATGAATCGATCACAGCTTTAATCATATTTACAGGGACTGCATTGCCAGCCTGTTTACGAGTTTGTGCATCAGAAACAACTATATCAAAAGATTCAGGAAAACCTTGTAGTCTTAACATTTCACGAGGGGTTAGTCTTCTGACACCATTTACAAGTAAATAATTATGGGAAGCGCCTGCTCGTAATGCACAAGAAAAATCATAGGAGCTTATGTGCCCTGCCTTATTTTCATGCCAAATAGAAATTACATGTTTTGACTTATGTGAATTTAATCTTTTTTGTCTAATTCTCTCTGAAACATAAAACTTTTTATCTACTTCATTTTCTAATAAATCTTTTAAAGAAACTCTATTTGAATGAGGCAAAGGCCAGGGAAATAGTATCGGTTTATAATAGCCCAAGATTATAACTCTTTCCCTTTTTTGAGGTAATCCATAATTCAGAGCATTTAAAACTTTATAATCTATATAATATCCCAATTCTTTTAGTACACGTAAAATTGTTTTTAGAGTATTACCTTTATTATGACCAACCAACATCTTTACATTCTCAAGGATAAACGCTTTAGGCCTTTTTTCAGAAAGAATTCTAGCAATATCAAAAAATAATGTTCCGCGTGTATCATAAAATCCTTTTTTACTTCCAATAATACTAAATGGCTGACATGGAAATCCTGCAAAAAGAACGTCATGGTTGGGAATTTCTTTTTCATTAATTTTAGTTATGTCTCCGGCAGGATACTCACCAAAGTTTGCATAATATGATTTTCGCGAATGTAAGTCTATATCGCTTGAAAATACGCAAGTTGAATTAATAGAATTTTCACTTAATGACTGCTCAAGTGCATATCTAAATCCGCCAATTCCGCAAAATAGATCAATATATCTAATTTCCATATCTATATCTCATTAAAAAATACTTGAACAATTTTAATGTAATATAAGAAAGTTTAAGACTAAATGAAATAAAAAGTGTACATCTGTACAAATTTATTTTAACCTTATAACCACTAAACCTCGCGGTTAGCCAATTAACTAAAAAATAGCATGTGCCATAAGGCACAGGCAGAGAAGTCCGCCTGTCACGTCGAAGGCATGGGAAAAAATAATTACCACAAAATATTTAAGGAGGATCCCTCACCTGCGCCCTTGGTATGCTAAACCGCTTTTTAAATGACTTTAACTAATTCTGTGCTAATTTATTACTTTCAGGAAATTCTATCAATAAATTGATCCGCTATATTAATCAGCTCAATGACTAGCTAAAAATAATGACATTAAAGAACTTGCGCAATACTATATCTGATTTGTCTGACCTGTACATTGTTTCCATTAAGGGGTGATCAATGCTCCTTGTCAGAGATTTACAAAAGCTGTTTTTTCCCCTAATTAGGTACGGCCCGGGGAAAAGAAAGCACAATTTTATAAATCCTTTTTTATGAAGAACAAATTTTTTGAGGCACAAGTCTACTTTAGTTTGATGCGGGTGATTTAAATGAAAGGGATACCTTTGTCCAAAATAAATAAAAGTGGATTTTATTAGATTCAGTTTTCAGATGAAGCGCCGTTTTTTATAAAGAGTAATTTGCTGCTTTATTAGCCTTCCTAAAAATCCGCAAGTTTATAAGTGAAGAAGAATGTTGAATTTGCAATATTGTTCATTGGCTTAACTTCCCAAAGGTATCCCGCGCAAGGCGGGACAACACCGATTCAAAGCCAGGCTGCGCTAGGCAGATTTATAAGCATAAACGATCATCGAGCGCGCTGGCATTGAATCCATGTTTATTTAGGCACAAATATAAATTCTAGCGTGGAGAAGTACGATATTTTAATGCTTTCTTTATTCTATGTAATTGTTTCTTCAAATATTCTACGTCTCTAGATGAATCTAAAAATTCGCAAGATTCTTCGAAATCTGTAAATTTCATTATATCAAATAAGTGATAATAGTATAAAGCTTCGACATACCTTCTTATTTGATGTAAAATAATTTCGTTAAATTCACTACCACTTGATGCATGAACAAATTCATTTCTTCGATCTTTTAAATGCATCAATATTTGTTTGTGATGTTGATCTCTCTCAAAAAGAAAGCAAAGCCTTTTAATAGTCGTTGAATAATTCAAATTTTTTCTATTAGTATCGGTGAGCAGTTCTAAGACACTCCACAATTTTTAAAAAGCATTATCATAATCAACCTCATCTAAAGCTCTACAGTACCGACGTATAACAAGTTCAAGTTTGTCTTTGAATGGATATTTATTGATTAATTTTCTATGATATCTTTCGAAGTTCAACATTTCATCCCATTCAGCGTGAATGTTATGAGATTTTAAAGGTTTCCTGTAAGATGATTCATACCAAAATGTTTCTGTGGCGGCTTTGCCACTTGGGAAATGTAATGTGTGAAGCGGGCCTAGAATACATCTATTAAAAGGTTGACGTGGTCCATAAGATTCTCTTCCATATTGTTTTTGATTGAAATATAAATTCCATAGCCCACGAATAAAATCTATATTATTAATTGCTTTTTCTGCTGCATCAAAAAGGGAATATCCTATAACACTCACTCAAATGTATGAATAATCCTTTGGAAGATCTCCATGTATATATTTACGAATTGCCTCATTATATTTAGACCTGCTGTATTTTGTAGGAAGTACATTTTGAAGAAATACTTTAGTTTCGTCAATTTTAGTCCTATAAATTAATGGGATATTTTTAACAGAAATATTGGTAACCAAAATATACCTTGTAGGTTTTTGAAAATATTTGTACTCATTTTTTTTAAGTTCACTTGTAATATATTTTAGAGAGATTTCTTTTCGCTCAGCAGCCTTCAATACAGCATTTTTTAAAATTTGATATTTATCATTTTCTGGAAGTTCCTTTGAAAAATTAAGCGCTGATAGAAAAACATTGAGGTATTCATCAAGTAAGTATCCTTCCTTAAATTCAACTTTCCCTTTATCATAAGAAAGTCTTATATCTTCAATCACTTTTGTTAGTTGATTTAAATCGTAATTATCTTTCCAAATTGAACTCATAATTATCAAATATATCTTATTGTGTGCCTAACATATAGTTTAGTCGTCTGGTATTAATTAAAATTTTTTCTAATATTAGAAAATTTCATTGACTTAATTCTTTCAGTCTGTCTGCGTATTATCTATATAAAATTGCCATCGTTTCCTGAAAAGACGCTGCCGGAAAACATTGTAAATAACGGTAATAAATATGCGAAAAAAATTTTAAAAAACAAAATGAAAAAAGATGGGGAATGAATTAATGGATTACAAGTTTACAGATTGATTTCATGTTGAATGTCCGGATTGGCGGCCGGTCTTTGAATCATTTAAAGGCTATGTAATCATTTGCATTATTTCGGTAAGTGAAAGCATTTTGGTTTTCCTGATGTTGCCTGCATTTGTTCCTTATGTTGGTCAGCGAATATAAAGAGAAAATTATATGATATCGATGAAATAAAATAATAAGTCAATGAAATCAGATATTAATTCAATGGAATAAAATAGTAATACATTATAATAATTAAATAATGTCTTTATCTTTGTCAGGTTTCTTCAAGATAAATGGTAAATATCTTACGGAGAAAAGGAGCAGATCATGCCTTTGACCGATATCAATAAGCAGATGCCCCGCCTTAAAACCCACGGACCGACCACCACGCGCGAATTCATCAGATATTGTGAAAGTTCATCCACCTTTTCCGCAGCCGATGCGGTGGGGATGATCTACGTGTTGCGTGCGGCACTGTTGTCCTTTGCCTCCGGCGCCAAACCGCTGCGTTTGGAAGATTTCGGCATATTTACGCCCACCATCAAACTGGACGGCACGCTCAATATTAAATTCCGCCCCGAAAAGTCACTCATTCGGGATTTAAATGACCTGAAAAGTTAGATGCGCCAGTACGTTACCAATAAAAAGAATCTGGGTAAGTCTATTGATGAAATAAAGGAAACGTGACATCCCCCTTAATCCCCTTTCCAAGGGGGAAAGCGGGTACACACCTAATACCGTGGGATGAATTTTGGCTGTTTCTATTCTGATAATGAACCGGTGGATATGTAATTTATGGCCGGGGAAAAAACCTTAATAGAAAAAAGTCGCATAAACTAATGTACCTCATTACCTTATTGTGAGCTTTATTAAGGAAAGAATAGTCTGTACAGGATTCAGCAGTTATTTTATAATCATGCAACAGGATGTTTTGATTGGTAAATTAAAAGAAGTAAATGTCCTGTCACAATTTTGTTACTTCCGGTAATCCCCGCCATAGAATGCGGGGCTGACAATGCCGGACACGATCGTAAATTAAATAAGGTAATAAGGTACGGAAGCGGTGCATAAATCGAATTTTGTACTAAGGTTTAAATATAAAAATAAGGTTAAAAAACAATAAATGAAAAACCGCGAATATCGCGGCGTTAAAAGAATCTAATGATCAGCTTCCAAGGGGGAAAGCGGGGGATGTCAGGTGCACAAATATTCAAAATCCGCTAACCTTCCTGTTACGATATTATAGCTTGATTGTAACCGATTAATTTACTTAAATTAATTTCCATGAAATTATCTTACGGATTCATCGAAACAAAGGGACTGATCGGCGCTATCGAGGCCGCCGATGCGATGGTGAAAGCGGCCAAAGTGCAGCTCATCAAACGCCATCAGGTGGGGTCGGGACTGGTCGCGGTTATCGTTCAGGGCGAACTGGCCGCCTGTCAGGCTGCTGTGGATGCGGGCAGCGCCGCCGCCGGCCGATTAGGCGAACTGATCACCGCCCACGTGATTCCCAATCCCTTCGATGATACGGAAAACCTGGTCGGCCGGTTGCTGGATCAGCCCAAAAGGCAGACCGCACAAAAAAAGCATCCCCGGCCCAAAACCAAACGGTTACCGGCTAAGCAATCCGCCAAAGATTTACCCGCACAGATACTGGAAACCATCGCCGGGCAGCCGGACGGTATCACACTGAAGCAGCTTGCCGCGCAATTAAAACAGCCTCCGCAGGATTTACGCATCATGCTCAAAAATCTGATGGACGCCGGCCGCATCGAAAAAGTACAGCAGAAATATTTCCCGACTGCGCAGGAGAACAACAAATGAAACTGCTCGTGGTCATCAACAACAAGGGCGGCGTCGGTAAAACGACCAGCGCCGTTAATCTGGCCGCCTGGTTCGCCCGGCTCGGCCACCGCACCCTGCTGGTCGATCTCGATCCTTCGGCCAGCGCTTCCATTCATCTCGGTTTCGATAAAAAGAATAACAGCCACAAAACATTGTGCGATTTTATTCTGTCAACGGACCGCAAACTGGGCACTTATATTTATCCGGCTGCTCAGAAAAATCTGTTCTGCCTGCCTTCGGAGCCGGCGCTCAGCGATTTTTATGAAGAAATTCAGCAGGAAGAAGAAATCGAATTCTTCCTCGAAAAAAAAGATTTTTCCGGGCAGTACGATATCGTCCTGTTCGACAGTCCGCCCAATATGGGCAATCTGGCCATGAATGCCCTGGCTATCGCCGATTTTGTGCTGATCCCGATTCAGACCCAGTACCTGGCGCTGACCGGACTGGACCTGACCATAAAACTGGTTGAAAAAGCGCAGCGCCATCTGAATGATAAACTGGAAATCCTCGGCTATTTCGGCACCCATTACGACCGGCGTACCAATGTGGCCAAGGATGTTTACCGCGATATTAAAAATCGTTTCGGTGAAAAAGTTTTTGATACGGTGATCGGCGTGAACAGCAAATTAATCGAAGCCTACCAGGCGCAGAAGCCGGTCATGGATTATGCCCCTTCGGCAAGAGGATCGAAGGAATACGGGGCCCTGGCGAAAGAAATTGTAAAGCGCCTGGGAATTAAAAAGGGGAAATCTAAAAAGGGTTAATATAGCACTTGTCCGGAATAGTGTGGTAAATGAGGGAATTTGAAGAATCCCCACCCCTGCCCCCTCCCCACCCGTGGGGAGGGGAAGAAGAGGTGGGGAGAGGTTTAAACAGATGAAAAAATTAATATCCGCCTTAACCATCAGGCAGGCCCGCGCCGCCGGGAAAAAAACCATTGCCATATCGAAAAAAGATACGATTATTACGCCGGAAGCGCGCATGATGGCCAAAGATTTCGGAATTACATTTGTCGATGAACAATCGGCTGATAAGACTGATGCACAGGCGGATTTCACGGTTAACGAAAAACTGATCCGCCAGATCGTCGAACGGGTCATGGACAGGCTGCCGCCGGAAAAACGCAACCCGGACCGCGTCAAGGTTGCCGTTATCGATGTGCTGTCTCATTATAAAAAGCAGGGCGCTAACCTGTAATGGATCTTTTAAATCGCTGTTACGCACATTGCCGGAAAAATCAGAAACGGATCGCCTTCACCGATGTTTTTGATAAAAACGTACTTCAGGCCGCCCGGCGTCTGGCCGATGAAAAGCTGGCCCTGCCGGTGCTGCTGGGATCGCCGGTGCGGGTGCGCGAGTTTGCCGCGGAAGCCGGTGTTTCTCTGCGCGGCATTCCCGTAAAGCAGGCCCTGCATGAACCGAAATTCGATTTATGGGTCAAGCAGTTTTACCGCCGGCGCCGCGAGAAGTATTCCCTGTTTGAATCCGGCGAAAAAATGCGCGATCCGCGCTGGTACGGGGCTATGTTTCTTTTGCACGGCAAGGCGGATATTTGTTTCGCCGGCAACAGCGGCCGGCCGGCCGAAGCGTTGCGTGCCGCACTTACCGTACTTGGTGCGCAAGATCAGCACGCATCGGGATTTTACCTGCTGCAGTCGCCGGATCAGTCGCGCTGTTATGCCTTTGCCGACTGCTGCATTACGCCGCGCCCGACATCGGATCAGGTCGCGGATACGGCAACAGCGACGGCGCAAAGCTATCAGCGCATTACCGGTCAGGAAGCACGGGTGGCGCCGCTGTCCTTTTCCACTAACGGCAGCGCGGAACATGAGATGAGTAAAAAGATGCGCGCAGCGACCGATGAGATCAAAGCACGGCGTCCCGATTTATCGGCCGACGGTGAAATTCAGTTCGATGCGGCGGTTACTCCGACCATCGCCGCACAAAAATTTCCCGCCGGCCGTTTAAATGGCCAGGCCAATGTTTTTATTTTTCCGTCGCTGAATGCCGCGGACACCGGTTACCGGATTATCCGCGATTTATGCGGTTATCAAAGTTACGGCGCTTTTCTGCAGGGATTACGGCAGCCTTATCATCTGCTGCCGGCGGATTGTTCGCCGGAATACATCGTGCGAACCGCGGTGATAAGCGTCTGTTTTTAGAAAATGTTCATTGGAATCATGTAATGTCATTCTGAGTCGCAAAGCGGCGAAAGAATCCCGGCCGGGTATGGAATGCAAGTGCTTTGACGGATTCCGTGCCGGGAAGTACCAATGCCATTGCAGCGCATTTGCCCGGAAAGCTGAATAAACTTCACAAATTAAAAAGTGATTTGGCTATTCAGTAATAAATTCATTATTATAGCGAAAATGTAATAATAAAATACATGAAGTAGTTCAATAAATAGTGTATACCAGATAAACTAAAAAGCGTAACACTTATAAAGGAGAATTTGATGGAAGCTCTGGGAATGATTGAGACCAAAGGCTTGGTTGGACTGATTGAGGCCTCGGACGCCATGGTTAAAGCGGCAAAAGTTAAACTGGTTGCCTGGCAGCAGATTGGCGGCGGATATGTTACCGCTCTGGTCCGCGGTGATGTGGCCGCCTGTAAAGCAGCCACCGATGCCGGCGCTGCCGCGGCGGAACGGGTTGGCGAACTGATTGCCGTTCACGTGATTCCGCGTCCCCACGGCGATCTGGAAGGGGTCTTCCCGATTCAGTTACCGGAAGGCGGTAAGGAGTAAGCAGCGGATGCGCAACCTGAAAACGCTGTTTGTTTAAGCATTATTTAACGGCGCGGCATTACTGAAATCAATCACGGAAAACTTTGCATTATTCAAATCCGCATTGAAATGAACACGCTCCGGCAACAGGCGGTTGAATTGAAACCGGAAGCAGCGCTGTCATTGCTTTGGTGCAATGCCATTTTCTTTCGTATCTGTGAAATAACGCTGTGCCGGATTATCAGCAAACTGCTGACCGCCGGAATGAAATGAACATATTAAAAGGAAACTCTGAATGAAGGGATTATAATGGAAGCACTGGGAATGATTGAAACCAAAGGATTGGTGGGACTTATCGAAGCCTCGGATGCCATGGTAAAAGCGGCGCGGGTCGAGCTGGTTGCCTGGCAGCAGATCGGCGGCGGACTCGTGACAGCGATGGTGCGCGGTGATGTGGCCGCCTGTAAAGCAGCCACCGATGCCGGCGCTGCCGCGGCGGAACGTGTTGGCGAGCTGATCGCCGTTCATGTGATCCCGCGTCCCCACGGCGATCTGGAAGGTATCTTTCCGATTAAATTAGCCAAATCATCTAAAAAATAACAGGAATCAAAATGAATTTAAGTGAACAGGACATTGCCAAAATTGTCGATTCCGTTATAGATAATCTGAGGGACCGTCCGCAGACTGCGCGGAAATCGCCGGTCAGTGCTTTGCCGGCCGGGATTTTCGAAACCCTCGACGAAGCTTTTGAGCAGGCGTCCGAATCACAGAAATGCATCCGTAATCTGGATTTTCGCGGCAAAGTCATTGCGGCGATGCGTCAGGCCGCCGTAAAACATGCCCGTGAACTGGCGGAAATTGCCGTCAGTGAAACCGGCATGGGCCGGGTGGAAGATAAGGTGCAGAAGAATATTTCGCAGGCCGAGGGCACACCGGGCCTGGAAGATCTGAAGCCGGAAGCCCTTTCCGGCGATCACGGCCTGACGCTCATGGAAAATGCCGCCTGGGGCGTAATCGCCTCTGTGACGCCGTCCACCAATCCGGCGGCAACGGTCATCAATAACAGCATCAGCATGGTCGCTGCCGGGAATGCGGTGCTTTTTGCGCCCCATCCCAATGCAAAAAAAGTGTGCCGGCGGGCGATACAGGTACTCAATGAAGCGGTTGAAAGTATCGGCGGACCGCGCAACCTGCTGACTACGGTTAAGGAACCGTCCATCGAAATTGCCCGGCGGCTTTTCAGATATCCCGGCATTGACCTGCTGGTGGTCACCGGCGGCGAAGGCGTAGTAGAAGCGGCGCGCGAGCATACCGATAAACGGCTGATGGCTGCCGGCGCCGGCAATCCGCCGGTGGTGGTGGATGAAACCGCCGATATCGCCAAAGCGGCAAAAGACATCGTCTTCGGCGCCTCCTTCGATAACAACATCATCTGTGTCGATGAAAAAGAAATCATCGCCGTCGATCAGATCACCGATCAGCTCAAACGGGAAATGCAAAAACACAAAGCCGTTGAACTGTCCACGGATCAGGGCGAGCAACTGGCTAAGGTTATCCTGGAAAATTATCCCGGACCCGATCCCGTAATCAACCGTAAATGGCTGGGCAGGAACGCCGCGCTGATTGCCCGTGAAACCGGATTGAACGTACCCGACGATACGCGGCTTTTATTTGTGGAAACGGATAAAAACCACCCCTTTGCCGTTTTAGAACTGATGATGCCCGTGATTTCGGTTATCCGCGCTCCCAATGCCGATACGGCTATCGATTATGCCGTCGAACTGGAACGGGGACTGCGTCACACTGCTGCCATGCATTCAAAAAACATCGATAACATGCATCGCATGGCCAATGAGATCAATACCAGCGTGTTCGTTAAAAACGGTCCCTGTCTTTCGGGGCTGGGCTTCGGCGGCGAAGGCTGGACGACGATGACCATTACCACGCCCACCGGTGAAGGCGTCACCTCGGCACGTTCATTTGTCAGGCATCGGCGCTGCGTGCTCGTCGATCATTTCAGGATTGTGTAGTTGATGCAGCGGATAGAACTGATTAATAAACGGCTTGAGCGCATCGAACAAAACGTAAATAATGATGATCCCTTTCCGGCGCCCGAAACCTGTCACCTGGGCATCGATCTGGGCACGGCGGATATTGTGCTCATCGTAACCGATGGAAACGGCGAGCCGCTGGCGGCATTTATGGAATGGGCTGATGTGGTGCGCGACGGCATCGTCCTCGATTACTGGGGCGCGATTGAAATCATCCGCAATCTGCTGGCCCGGGCGGAAAAAAAGCTCGGTGTACAATTTGAGCGCGCGATCGTTTCCTATCCGCCGGGCACCGATCCCATGATTTCCGAAAATGTGGTGCGGGCGCTCGATCTGGAAATAGAAGCACTGATCGATGAACCTTCCAGCGTCTGCCGTCTGCTGCAAATCGATGAGGGAGCGGTGGTTGATATCGGCGGCGGCACTACCGGCATTGCCGTTAATAAAAACCACAAACTTGTTTACAGCGCCGATGAACCTACCGGCGGCCGCCACGTTACGTTAACGATCGCCGGGAACCGCAAAATCACATTCGAGGAAGCGGAAAAAATGAAAATCAGTCAGCCCACAAATCAATTGTTTTCGGTGGTAGAGCCGGTCTTTCGCAAGATGGCTTCCATTGTACGCAGTCATATTTCCGATGATGGGCTCAAGCGAATATATTTATCCGGAGGCACCTGTTGTTTTCCCGGCATCGACAGGATATTTAAGGATGAATTTCCCGAAGCTGAAATAATCAGGCCCCATAATCCTTTATATCTAACACCACTGGCGATTGCATCGTACCGGAAGGATGAGGTGAAATAGTCAATGAATAAATCAGAAATACTTAACAGGATAAGAGAAGCGGGCGTCATCGGCGCCGGCGGCGCGGGTTTCCCAACCTATAAAAAACTCGACGCCGAAGTCGAATATATTATCGCCAACGGCGCGGAATGCGAACCGCTTTTATATAAAGACCGTGAATCGATGATTCAGGATCAGGATGCATTTTTCCGCGGCCTGCAGATTATGCAGGAACTCACCAACGCTAAAAAAGTGACTATCGCTTTGAAAAATAAAAACCGCGATATCATCGATTTGTACAAGAGTCAGGCCGACCGGCTCGGTTTTGATTTTTTCGTTTATCCCGATGTTTACCCGGCCGGCGATGAGTACGTGCTCGTTCACGAAATCAGCGGCAGGCGCATCCCGCCCGCCGGCATTCCGCTGCAGGTGGGCTGCGTGGTCGATAACGTGGAAACCATTATCAATATCGCCCGTGCCGTTGATGAGAACAAGCCGGTCACCGCTAAGTACATCAGCATTACCGGCGCGGTGCAACATCCGATTACGACCGTAGTGCCCGTGGGTGCGAAATTCCGCGACTGCCTTGAAATGGCCGGCGGCGTTACCACCGATGATCCGGTGATCCTGACCGGCGGGGTGATGATGGGCGGCGTGGAAAGTGACCTGGATCTGCCCGTATCCAAAACCATCGGCGGATTAATTGTCCTGCCGGACGATCATTACCTGGTGAAACGAAAATCGGCATCTTCGGAAACCTACCGCCGTATCGGTCACGGCCAGTGTGACCAGTGTTCGCTGTGTACGGAACTCTGTCCCCGCTATACGCTCGGTTATCCGATCGAGCCGCATAAAGTGATGCGCACCCTGCAGATGACCAGAGAAGCCAAGGATCACGGCAGTCTTTGGGCGCAGTATTGCTGCGAGTGCAACATCTGTTCGCTAATCGCCTGTCCCGAAGAGCTCGATCCCAAGAATATTTGTGTGGACGCCAAGCAAATATTACGCGAAAAAAATCTTTCCCGCACGCAGGCGGAACTGGACGTCCTGTTCAGGGATGTGCATCCGGCGCGCAAGGGGCGCGAGATACCCATTTCCACGGTTTACCGCAAACTGGGACTGGCGCCGTACAACCGTCCGAATAAATTTGTTGAGAATAGCGGCGATGTCAGTGAGGTAATCATTCCGCTGGATTCGCATATCGGTCAGCAGGCGGAGCCGCTGGTAAAAGTGGGCGATCAGGTCAGCGCCGGTGATAAAATCGGCGGCGTCAGTGACGACAGCCTGGGGTGTCCCGTGCACACCAGCATTGCGGGACGGGTCACTTTAATCGAAGCAAAAGGTATTCATATTTCACGATAGGGGAAAATAAAATGAAAGGTTCGGCTATAGGTCTGGTTGAAACCTCAAGTATTGCCAAAGGATATCAGGTCGCGGATGCCCTGCTGAAGCGGGCCGATGTGGAGGTTGTAGTGAACAGAACCATTTGCCCCGGCAAATACATGATTTTGGTCGGCGGCGATGTTGATGCGGTGAATGCCAGTATCGAAACAGGCGTTGAGATTGGCGCCCATACGGTGGTCGATCATTTTATCATCCCCAACGTGCATCCCGATATTTTCCCGGCCATCAACGGTGTTGCCGAACTGCCGGAAATCAATGCCCTGGGCATCATCGAGGGATTTTCCGTGGCTTCGGTGATTGAAGCGGCGGACGCGGCGGTTAAGGCCGCAGATGTTAAACTGGTGATGGTGCATCTGGCTATGGCCATCGGAGGTAAAGGCTATGTAACATTAACCGGCTATGTGGGCGCTGTTGAATCGGCCGTGGAAGCCGGCGCGGAAGTGATCGAGCGGAAGGGCCTGTTAGTGGAAAAAATCGTTATTCCATCGCCGCGCAAAGAAATAATCAGCGAGTATATTTAATAACATAATTGTTACGCATTATTTAAAGGTAAATTATCCATTGTCATACCCGCGCCGCAAAGCGGTCCCTGTGGGAAAAGCGGATATCCATTCAATACGGCGCGCTTTATAAATAAATGAAACATCCATGATTTTGCAAACACACAAAGGCATGATTAAACAGAGCCCCCACCCCTTCGCCCCTCCCCCGAAGAATCGGGGGAGGGGTTGGGGAGAGGGGCTCACACTCCCGCCCGGGCGGGAGTGAGGTGGGGATTTTAAACAAATGAAACATCCATGATTTTGCAAACACACAAAGGTATGATTAAATAGAACCCCCC
>CAYXRA010000120.1:10725-14304 GCA_964467525.1 uncultured Calditrichaceae bacterium | reverse complement strand
GTTTCAGGATTGTTTTAATAAAGCAAATAAGGGTAGCGTAAATTGTATTGGTTGCGGCAGCTTCCCGCCGAAACCAATTTTCATAATCTAATCCCCCAGGTTCATGCCGATGCCGCGGGCCGTTTTTAACGTCTGATCGTCAGGGCGAATGATGTTGTAAGTCTCAATGGCGTCTTTGATGTTTACGCTGACTATATTCGGGTGGCGGTAGGCGACCATCTTGCCGAAATCCTTATCCAGCACCATCTCGAAAGCCTTGACGCCAAACTGGGTGGCCAGTACGCGGTCGTAGGCATAAGGTACCCCGCCGCGCTGCAGGTGACCCAGAATCGTAAAACGGATATCCTCTTCCACGCCGGCGTCGCGCAGGTCTTTTTTTAGCCGGGAAGCGGCGCCGCCCAGATGCTTGTGGGCATAACCCACCTCTTCGCTTTCCTCGGCCACCACATCGCCGCCGATCGGTTTAGCCCCTTCGGCAATTACGATAATCGCAAATCCGCGTCCATAAGAGATGCGCTGGTAGAGACGCTCTTTAATTTTGTTGACGTCGTACGGTATTTCCGGAATCAGGCAAATTTCCGCGCCGCCGGCAATAGCCGAATGCAGAGCGATCCAGCCCGCGTCCCGTCCCATTACTTCCAGAATAAAAATCCGGTTATGGCTCTCAGCGGTGGTGACCAGTTTATCCACGGCATCGGTGGCGATTTCCACGGCGGTCTGAAAACCGAAGGTAAAATCCGTGCCGGCCAGATCGTTATCAATAGTTTTAGGCACGCCGATAATATTGCAGCCTTTTTCAAAAAGCGCCTGCGAAATGCTCTGCGAACCGTCGCCGCCGATATTAATCACCGCCTCGATATTCTGATACTGCAGCTTGCGCAGCAGTTCGTCGGAGCGATCGACCGCGGTCCATTTTCCATCTTTATCTTTGATCGGCCAGGCAAAAGGGCCGCCTTTGTTGGTGGTGCCGATGATCGTACCGCCCTTGGCGTGAATACCGGACACTTTTTTTTCATCTAATACGATCAGTTCCATGGGCTCGCGCAGAACGCCGTTAAAAGCCTCGTAACTGCCGAGCACTTCCCAGTCCCGTTCCTGACGCGAGCGTTTTACAATACCTCTGATTACCGCGTTTAATCCGGGGCAGTCTCCGCCGCCCGTCAATACCAATATGCGTCTTCTCATATTATCCTCATCAATTCTTTTCTTGCATTGTCATATTCGTATACAATTTATAATATACTTAGTCGAACCAGTATAAGCAATATTAAATGAATTGCGCAAAGTGCATAGTGCAGGGCGCACAGCGGTTTAAATTCTCAGAAAGGTAAAGGTGAAATATAAATGAGCATGGCCCCTTGTCCTGCAACTTTCAATGATAAAATGCCGTAGAATTTTCTGTTTGACTGGTGTTGATTTTTGTATAACTTAACCTTAAAAATTAAAATATTCGGCTTCGTAATGGATAAATTTCAAATATTACTCAATCTTGGTTACCTGCTTACATTTACCGCGCTGTCGGTGCGTGACATATTATGGTTACGCGTGCTACTGGTTTCCACCCAGCTCAGTTTTTTTTCCTATGGCCTGATCACCCAGAACAAAACAGTTATCTTTTGGAACAGCCTCTTTCTGATTATCAACAGCTATCGTCTGGTGCGCCTGATTCAGGAGCGGCGGCCCATTGATTTACCCCCTGAGTTGATCGATCTTTATGAAAAAGTCTTTTCAAGCATGCGCCGCCGGGAATTTTGGTACCTGTGGCATATCGGGCGCAGAAGAACAGTGAAAGACCGGCAAATTATCCGCAAAGGCGAACGGCAGCGCGAACTGATGTTAATCACTGCCGGCAAGGTTGAGGTTAACCGCGACGGCACATTGCTGGCCGAACTGACCCGCGGCAGTTTCATAGCCGAGATGAGTTTTCTGACCGGCGAAGGCGCCTCCGCCGATGTCTTTGCCCGGGGCGAAGTACAATATATGGCCTGGGAACAGGAAAAAATTCGCAGTCTGCAGCAAATCAATCCCGATCTTTATATGAAAATTCAGAATATTCTGGGTAAGGATTTATCGGCAAAAATAAAATCCGGTGGCTCAAATAATCAGTGATGAAATTAAATTTCGTTATAAATGAACCGATTAGTCACCCCTTAGAAAAGGGATAACTTAGGGATCGTGAAAAAATAAAATTCAACCTTTTATCTATGCACGCATAAATTTTAAAAAAGGAAAAAATGATGAGCAAAGAAAATTATAATTCCATGCCGGAAAAATTCAGAGTAAACCGGCGCGATTTTCTCAAAACCAGCGGGGTCGCCGGCGCCGGGATTATGCTGGGCACGCCAACATTATGGGCGCAGAATAATAATGAAAAAAATGAACGGGCGAAGACTAACATCGATGACGCGCTTAAAGCGCCGCGCACCAAATATGCGCTGCCGGGCTTATTTCCGGGTCGGGTCATCGAAACGCACGACAATAAAGCGATGATCGATGAAAAACCAAACGCCGAAGTCATCAAAACGATGTTCGAAAAGGGCCTGCAATCGCTGACCGGCAAAAATATGTCTGAAAGCTTTGACCTGTTCTTTGATGAAAATGACGTGGTCGGCATCAAAGTCAATCCCGTGGGCGCCGGATTAATCAGCACCCGCCTGGAACTGGTTGACGCCATCATCGGCTGGCTGACCGCTTATGGCTTACCTAAACAAAATATCATCATCTGGGATCGCTTCGATTATATGCTGACCGATGCCGGCTATACCACTGAGCGTTTCCCCGGTATCGGCATCGAAGGTCTGCAAACCATGGACGAAGCGGCAATGGATGAAAATGCAAATGATGACAGCCGCTGGCTCGATAAAAATGGCAATCATGTCAGCCTGGACAAATTCGACAAAGATATTTACTACTGGGCCGATGTGGAAGCGCCGCAGGATAAGAATTATCTGAACCAGCATGTGGTGAATAACAAGTACAGCTACTTCGGTAACCTGATAACTAAAAAACTAACCAAAATCATCAATGTACCTGTTTTCAAAAATACCGGCAACGGCGTTTCAATGGCCACCAAAAACATCGGTTACGGCGCGGTCTGTAACACGGGACGCCTGCACCGGCCGCTTTTCTTCGATGTCTGCACCGAAGTATCGGCCTTTCCGGTAATCCGCGACAAGATGGTGCTCAACATTACCGACGGTCTGCGCGCCCAGTACGACGGCGGTCCGATGCCCAACGCACAGTTCGCTTACATTTACAACCGTCTGTTTTTTGCCAGCGATCCCTTTGCCCTGGATATGATCTGCCATAATCTGCTGCTGCAGAAAAGAAAACAAATGCAGGTCAAAGTTAATGAACATCCGCGTTATACGGAGTATTTGCGCTATGCACAAAAACTGGGACTGGGCGTCGCCGACCCGGAAAAGATTGATTACAGAAAAGTGTAACTGAATTTAAAAATGATATAAATAAACAGTTTTATTTTAAAGACTGAACCATTTTAAGTGCTCAATCAAAAGGATAATTATGAAGCTTTTCACCGGTTTAAACGCCCCACCCCTTTTCCCCTCCCCACGCGTG
>CAYXRA010000120.1:0-10625 GCA_964467525.1 uncultured Calditrichaceae bacterium | reverse complement strand
GTTTCATTTCCTTTTTTCTCATTTTCACCATACAAATCGCCAATACCCAATCCTTATTGCCCGAATCCGGATTTGCTCCGGGCTGGATAAAAGACGGCGAGGCCCGCCATTTTTCGCAAAACGACCTTTACGGCCACATCAACGGCGGCGCGGAACTGTTCCTGGAATTCGGATTCGAAAAACTTACCGTCCAGCACTATGCCAAAGACGATGCGGAATTGATTTTAGATGTATATCGCATGGAAAATCCCCTCGCCGCACTCGGCATTTATCTGAAGAAGGCGGGAAAGGAAAATCCCGTAGCAGAGATAGAAGCCCGAAATACCGGCAACCGCTTTCAACTGCTGGCGCTCAAATCCGAATATTACATTCAGGTCAGCAATTACGCCGGCGATCAAAATCTGCATACCGCTATGATCAATCTGATGCAGGCCACTCTAAAACAAATACCGGAAAAGGAAATAAAAAATTCCTGGCAATATCTGCCGGATAAAAAGCGAATCCCCGGTTCCGAGCTGCTGATCCGCGGCCCATACGCCCTGCAGCCGGTTTACACTTTCGGCAAAGGCGATGTCTTTCAACTGAATGGCGAAATTTTCGGCATGCTGGCAGATTATGAAGTCAATGGTGCAAAAAAAACCGTGATCGTTATCCCCTATCCTGATTTGGAAAAAGCGCGCGCGGTTTTCGATCATTTAATCAACAACCTCGATCCTTATCTTGAAACGCTTGAAAAAACGGATGATGCCCTGCTTTTCAAAGATTTTCAAAATAAATTCGGTTTGCTTAAATTGAATGACGCAGTCATCACTGCCGAAATTCATTTATCGGAAAAACCGGAAGTTTAGCACAACAAAAAGAGGTAAGCAAAGATGCATGTGGAAACCATTTTGCAGTTAATCATGGTTTTCGTTTTGCTGTTCCTGTTCATTTTTATCTTTGTCAGGATATCGCTGCGCATCCGTCGCGGCGGCGGTTCGTTGTATAATGTTGTTTACGGCGCCACGGATCAATTTTTAAATAAGGATAAGAAAAAAGCGGTTGAAGTGGTGGCCGATCAGTTTGCAAAAAAAAGACTGGAGGATCAGTCATCCGCGGAACCGGATCCTGAAGAAACGAAAAATCCCTGAAGAGGCTATGCGTGCGGAAATTTCTTCGGTTTAATTTAATCATTCTGATCCTGTTGATCCTGAGTGTGTTTATCCATGAACAAATACCTGAAAAACAAATCCCCGCAAACACTTATGCTGATGCGGTTGTGGTCATTAAACATAAAAAAAGAATGGATTTATTGAAAAACGGAAACGTGCTCAAAAGTTTCCGTGTATCCATCGGAAAAAATGAAAAGGGCGATAAGCAGCAACAGGGTGACGGACGCACGCCCGAGGGCCGTTACCGGCTGATCTGGAAAAATCCAAACAGCGATTACTATCTTTCGCTAAAAATATCCTACCCGGATCACAGTGATATCATGCAGGCGCGCAGGAAAGGCGTCGATCCCGGCGGGGATATTTTTATTCACGGCGTGCCGGACTGGATGCGCTGGTTCAGCAAAATACACCGCTGGTTCGGCTATACCCGGGGCTGCATCATGGTGACCAACCGCGAGATGGATGAAATCTGGCGCACGGTCCGCGCCGGAACGCCCATTGAAATTCGTCCCTGATCATTGAACAAATACGAGGTGTGTCCATGTCAAAATTATCCGCGTCAATTCTGCTTTGCCATTTGTTTATCTTCGGCGGTGTTTTTTCGCAAAACCCAAATCCCCTGCAATATGAGATATGGGTGACCCTGGATGATGAACAGCGCATGCTGACCGGTCGTGAGCAGATTACCTGGCAGAATACCAGCAATGATGTGATCGGCGAAATGTATTTTCACCTGTACTGGAACGCTTTCAAAAATGAAAAAAGCACCCTGCAGCAGGAAGCGGCGGCGTCCTCATTTGGCGGCAACCGTTCCGGTCAACTGTCCAATGCCGGTCACGCCGGTTATATCGATATTAAAAAAATTCAGACCGCGGAAGGTATCGATTTATCGGATGCCGTACGCTATGTCAGCGTTGATCAGCCGGACAATCCGCACGATCAGACCGTCATGCGCATTGATCTGCCCCAGGCGCTCAATCCCGGCCAATCGATTACACTTGACCTGGAGTTCGAATCTAAAATCCCCAGAACCATCGCCCGGTCGGGCTATTATCAGGACAGCTATTTTATCGGGCAGTGGTTTCCCAAACCGGGCGTTTATGAGGAAGGACGGGGCTGGAATTGTCATCACTACCATTATACCAGTGAATTTTATGCCGATTTTGCTTCGTTTAAAGTGCATATCACCGTACCCGACCGTTTCGTTGTCGGCGCCAGCGGTTCGCTGACTGATAGTACGGCCAATGCCGCCGACACTATGGCTACCTTTACTTATTCCGAAGATCACATCCATGATTTCGCCTGGACCGCCGCGCCGCAGTATATCAAAGTATCGCGCGACTTCATCCCTGAGCAAGTAATCGATCCCGAAGAATACCAGCGCTATACTAAAATCTTTGATCTGCCGCTCGCCGATATCAGGCTGGATACGATTCGCATGGTGCTTCTGATCAATCCCGGGCACCGTCATCAGATCGATCGCCACTTCGGGGCATTAATTCAGGCGATCAAGTACTACGGATTGTGGTACGGCAAATACCCCTATCCGACCATCACCATGGTCGATCCCCCCTTCCGGACCCGCAGCAGCGGGATGGAATATCCCACGCTGTTCACGGCCGGCACATCAATTATAACAAGCAAACGCCACAGTCCCGAAAGCGTCATCGTTCACGAATACGGCCATAATTACTGGCAGGGTATGGTTGCCAGCAACGAATTTGAAGCGGCCTGGCTGGATGAGGGAATCAACACCTACAGCGAGGGAAAGGTTTTGGCGCAGGCGTTCGGTCCGGATGTACTGCCCCTGCGTATCGCCCGGATACCGGTAAGCCGCTATATCGACCGTTTCTCTTATCCCGGTTACGCGATGGAACGGGCTATCGGTCTGCACATTACGGAAACCGATCCGGTGCTGCGTTATTCCTGGAAATTTTACAGTCCGGTCAGCTACGGGCTTAATGTCTACTTCCGGGCCGCGACCTTGCTTTATACCCTGGAAAATATTCTGGGTGAAGAAACCATGCTGCGCGTGCTGCGCCGTTTTCAGCAGCAGTATCGATTCAGGCACCCCTATACGGCAGATTTCATCGCCGTTGTCAATGAAGTAAGCGGCGCCAATTATCGCTGGTTCTTCGATGAACTGTTCTTTACTGCCAGACAATTTGATTACGCAATTGCCGATGTTCGGTCGGAAAAGATCAGAACGGCGCGCGGATTTTTCGATACGGACAGCGGACGCATAAAAATCGACCGCAAAAAAGCGCGGGCTATCGACGCCGAAAAGGATACCACACTATATGAGACAACGGTCAAAGTACGCCGGCTCGGCGAAGCGAGAATCGGCGGCAGTTACCGCTTGCCGGTGAAAATGGTATTCGAAAACGACAGTGTGATTACCAGGTACTGGAACGGACAGGATCGCTGGCATATTTTTCGTCTGACCACGGCCTCGAAAATCCGCTACGCCCATATCGATCCCGAAACCAAATTTCTGATCGATGCCAATATCACCAACAACAGCATGCGGGCTGAGTCAAAATCGGATGGCCTGCTGCGGGTGAGTAATAAGTTTCTTTTCTGGATCCAGAACCTGCTCCAGATGATCACCCTAATCGGTTGAGGACGCAATTATGAAAATTATTAGTATCTACCGGGAAAGTATCGGAAATGTTTACCGCTGCCGGCGTATCATTTTTTATTTGTGGTTTATTAATATTGTTTACGCTCTGGCCATCGTTCTGCCTGTTCATCTGCTTTTGAAAAACCAAACCGGGCAATCGCTGATGAACGACCGGCTACTGCAAAGCTTCGACCTGCTCTGGATCGCCGATATGATCTTTAAATACAAAGAGGTGCTGCCCCTGCTTTTGGGCTGGATTCTGTTGCCGGTACTGCTTTATTTACTGCTCAATGTTTTTTTGAGCGGTGGTATGATCGCTGCACTGAAGGACCAACGCATCCTCGTGCGCCTGCCGCATTTCTTTCATCAGTCGGCCTGGTTTTTCAGAAGATTTCTGGGATTGTTTTTATTGTCGATTCCGGCCTATATCGTTTTAGTCGGTATTCCGTTCGGCATCGCCGGCAGGATACTGGATATATTTACCAGTGACGCAGCCACGGAATGGCCCCTTATCATTTCAGCGAATATTAAACTGCTGGTATTTTTTGTATTTTTTACCATCGTCAACATGCTGTTCGATTACGCGAAAATTATCACTGTGGCATCCGATGCCAAAAGTGTTTTCAAAATATTCTGGCGGGCCTTTAAATTTGTGATCCGTCATTTCTTCGGAAGCTGGGCGCTGTATCTGACACTGGCAATTCTGTTTTTCCTGGGTTCGGTTGTTTACATGGAAATCGAACAGTTGCTGCCGTCCGCTGCCCTGGGCTGGGTCGTTTTGATTTTTATTTGGCAGCAGGTCTATCTGCTGTTTAGATTGGCGATGAAAATGGAATTCTATGCCGCACAGATGGCATGGCTCGATTCTAAAAATTAACGATTTTATCAATTCATAATGATTCAACATCAATGCGGGGAACGATAATGAGATCGATTTATATATTTTTTATATTGTTTTTAATTTTATCTTTGATGGGACAGACGCTGCCCTGCACCACGGCAATTGTTTCCGGGAAGGGCACGCCCGATGGTCGCCCGCTGCTCTGGAAGCACCGCGATTCCGGATTCATGCAAAATAAAATCATGTATTTTGAGGACGGCAAGTACACCTGCATCGGTCTGGTCAATTCCGGAGATGCCGAAGGCAGGGAAGTCTGGGCGGGCTGTAACAGCGCCGGATTTGCCATCATGAATTCCGCTTCATACAATCTTAAAGTGAATGATACCACCAGCCTGAAAGATCAGGAGGGGGTGGTCATGAAAAAAGCATTGCAGTCCTGCGCTACCTTAAGTGATTTTGAGAAGCTGTTGCAGGATTGGAAAAAGCCGATCGGTGTGGAGGCCAACTTCGGCGTTATCGACGCTGAGGGCGGGGCTGCTTATTACGAAACCACCAATTTCGAATTCCGCAAGATCGATGTGAACGATCCCAAAATTGCCCCGCACGGTTACGTAATCCGCACCAATTATTCATTCACCGGTGAAGCCGATCAGGGCTATGGCTATATCCGCTATCTGAACGCTGAAAACCTGTTTTACCAGGCCGCCGCCGCAAATCAACTTGATTACCGTTTTATCATTCAAAACGCCGGTCGCAGCCTGAAGCACAGCCTGACCGGCGATGACCTGGCGCTGACGGCCCGTGATGTTTCCGCGGATGAAGATTACTTTGTCTTTTTTGAAGATTTCATTCCCCGCAGCAGTTCCTGCGCAACGGTGGTGGTACAGGGCGTAAAAGAAGGTGAACCGGTCGATTTAACCACCATGTGGACCGTACCCGGATTTCAGTTATGCACCGTAGCCCTGCCGCTCTGGGCCGCCGGCGGCGCCGATCTGCCGGAAGTTGTCAGCCCCGCCGAAGACGGCAATGCCCCCTTGTGCGATATGGGCCTGCAGCTCAAGTCGGAGTGCTTTCCCATCGAACGGGGCTCCGGCAAAAGGTATATGAACCTGCCCGCCCTGCTGAATGGTGACGGCAGCGGTATCCTGCAGAAAATCATCCCGGTGGAGAATGAAATCTTAACGGTCAGTGAAGTAAAACTGGCCGGCTGGCGTGAACAGGATATCAGTCAAAGCGAAATCAGGGATTTTTATCGATGGCTGGACGGTTACATCAAATCAAATTATCATACCCTGTTCGGGTTACCCGTAAAATAAAAAAAATGAACGAACAACATCCCTTAGCAAATATAATCGAACGATTTCTCGGCGATAAAGGTATTCTGAACAGTCTTTGTGGGATTTATATCGAGGACGCACTCAACACAAATCCACCGGATGCATTCACCGTAATCAGAAACCTCAACGCGGCCTGGTTTATAGCGCTTGCCGGTACATCACATCCTTTGTATCAGACGTCGCGCAATTTCATCAAAAAAATTAAAGATGAAAAAAATTACAGTAATATTATTCATTTTTATGAACGGGCGCTGAAACGATCGGCTGACGAGCTCAATGATCTGCTCAGGGAAGATCAGACATTCTCAAACGATTATCATGCTCTGCTTGAATTTATCCGGAATCAAACTGAAAACGGCGTCGGCGATCAGGCCCGGGCTATCCAAAAGTTTTTCTTTCCCGAAGGGCCTTCCGAAGCGGATATTCACGAACCGCTTCAGGCAATCGAAAAACTGCGTCAAAAGAGACGGGTGACCATCAAATCTCTGAATGCCGATCCGATCAGGCAGCCGGAAACTGAACTGCTCTTTACATCCAATATTCTGACCACCCTGCCGCTAAAAGATCAGCCGCCGGACTCACCGGAACTATCCGATGATCTGAAGCAAAAACTAAAGGCAATCAGCAGCGAGCGTCAAAAACACTGGTACGATCATCCCATCCCCATTGGTATCACCGCCGAAAAAAACGAGGCGCTTTACGGCATGGGGGGACTGGAATCGATGATGACTTTCGAAAAACAACTCGGTAATATCGATGGCGATGCTAAAATTACCTGCCTGCTGTCCGCATCCACAACACACGACGGGCTCCATGAAATTATTAAACCCTGGTTCGAAGAACAGTTTAAAAAACACCTGCCGTTAAAACATATCGATCTGTATATTTTCAGCGAAAACGATTGCCTGCGCCTGCTGGAAGAGGTACTGACGCCTCTGGCCCGGAAATATTTTCCTAATGACGATATCGCCATCCTGCGCCGTATTTTTGGCGTCGATGGCGAATACGGGCGTCACTACAGTTTTTTAAAAGCCATTGCCGCCTTCTGGCAGGTATTCATTGATCCTGAAATAAAAGGTACATTTAAAATCGATTTGGATCAGATATTTCCCCAGCATGAACTGCGCAAAGAGAGCGGCCTCTCCGCCTTCGGGCATTTCAAAACGCCGCTCTGGGGTGCAAAGGGAACCGACAGCGACGGCAATCCCGTAGAGCTGGGCATGATCGCCGGGGCTTTGGTCAATAAAAGTGATATCAACCGTTCGGTCTTTACGCCGGATGTGACCTTTCCCCCGCATGAAACGTTAATTCCGGAGCAGCTTGTCTTTCACAGCCGCTGGCCGCAGGCTCTTTCTACCGAAGCGGAGATGACGACCCGCTATCCCGATGAAAATTTTAATGGCGTTAACCGGGCAATTCAACGCATCCACGTTACCGGCGGCACCAACGGCATTCTGATTGACAGTCTGCGTCGCCATCGCCCCTTCACGCCGACAATTATCGGGCGCGCCGAAGATCAGGCCTATTTGTTGTCCGTTTTATTTGAGGGACCGCCCTGGCTGCGTTATCTGCATAAACCGGGTCTGATTATGCGTCACGATAAACATGCCTTCGCCGGACAGGCTATCGCCGCCGCGGCAGTCGGCAAACAAATCGGCGATTATGTACGCATCCTGGTTTTTTCCTTCTATGCCCGGGCGCTGCCCTGGTCTTTTGAAAAGATCAAAGACGCCATCGATCCTTTCAGCGGCTGCTTCGTCAGCAAAATGCCCGTCACGCTTGTAATTTTAAGATTCATGCTGCAACTGGCTGAGTTATGCGCCGGGGATCACCGGGATAAAGCGCTGCAGTTCGCCGAAGAAGGCGCACGCCGGTTATTACCGTTATTCGAGCGCAGGAAAAAAAGCGCAGATAAATTTTTAAAAATTATAGATGAAGAAAAGCAGGGCTGGCATTTGTACTACGATATTTTAGACCGCGCCGAACGTGATTTGAAAAACAGCGATGCATTTGTTCTCCAGATGAGGCGGCGGGCAATAAATATCGTCAACAATTCTGCCATCCGCTTTGAATGAGAACGAACACGATGAAAAATATCAAAACATTCACCAGCAGCGCCGGACTGCAGATTCTGGTCGGTCAGGATGAAGAAGGTAATGACTATCTGACTTTCAAAATCGCCAAAGCCAACGATTTATGGTTTCATGTCAATGGTGCGCCGGGTAGTCACGTGGTATTATCCTGCGCCGATACGGATACGGGAGCGGATAAGGAGAGCGTTCGTGAAGCCGCGGAACTGGCAGCCTGGTTTTCAAAACTGCGCCGGGGCGGCACGGTTTCCGTGCACTACTGTCCGGTGCAGCATGTGCGTAAGCCCAAAAAAGCTAAACCCGGTTCGGTCAATATTCGCCGGGCTAAAAATATTAAAGTAAAACCGGCACTAAACGCAGGAGCAGATGATGAGCCGTAAGGAACAACCGATTAAAGCAGTAATATTCGATCTGGGACGGGTTCTCGTCAAAGTGGATCTCAAACAAGGCATTCACAAATATGTCGACACCACAGGCGAGGATGACCACAGTTTAATGGAAAATTTATTTGATGATAAAATTTTCAGGGATTACAGCGGCGGTAAAAGTTCGCCGGAAACCTTTTACAGGCAAATCAGCGCCCGACTGAATCTGAACCTGGATTACGAACAATTTAAAAAAGACTGGTGCAATATATTCAGTCCGATGCCCGGTATGGAAGAAATAGTGAAAAAACTGTCCGGCAAGGTAGCCCTCGGTTTGCTCTCGGACAGCGACCCGCTGCACTGGCGGCACATCAAAGAAAATTATGATTTTCATAATTATTTTAAAAAACCGACGCTGAGTTTTGAGATCGGTTATATAAAGCCCGATCCCAAGTGCTATACCATCGCCGCCGAACATGTTGGTTTTCCGCCGGAAAACTGTATTTTTATCGATGACCGGGAGATTAACGTACAGGGCGCCATCGATGCCGGCATGCAGGCCATTCAATTCACTTCGCCGGAGGCGCTAAAAGCGGAATTGCAAAAACGGGGACTGTTTTAATCCTGTAACTAATCCTGCCAAACTTCATCTTTATATAAAGGCTTTGAAGGTTTTGAAATTAGTCTGATTTATGCAGGATCGAAACAATGAACCAACTCATTACACAGCTTAAACGGCAAAAATACCTGTTCATCGATCAGGACCAACTTAATAAATTCTTAAGCGGCGCCGAAATCATTCGTCGGCAGGATACGCTGATTTCCGGCTATCTGCGTCTGGCGAAATACGACGATAATTACATCATCCAGGAAACGACGGATAAAAATGAAATTGTCCTGCGCCTTTTTGAAAATCGCGCCGACGCCGAAAAATTGATAAACGACCGGCTCGATATTTATGAAAAAATGTGGAACGGCTGCGGCTGCAAAGTCAATTATTATGATTAGAAGTTTTTGGTAAACATTTGGTCTGATACATTAAAAAAAATCTCACGCAGAGGGCGCAAAGATCGCAGAGAGAGATGCATTTAATTTTGATTCATTATGTGACCTGAAATCCTGTTAACTATTTAATTATCCTGTCATAGAAAAAATTTACTTTGCTTACTTTGCGAGCTTTGCGTGGTATACTATTGAGATCAGCTCTTTATTTATTGCAAGACTTTATTAATCACTCGCTGACATTTAACTTAGTTAATATTATTATCTTTACTCTAACCAGAATTTGAAATAAATTCCAAAACGACGCCCCAGGTGCTTCGGTTTTCCGGCAAACAAACGACCGCCCGGCGCCCTACTTTCCCGTTCGATTTGATTCATCCGGCGTTCAATGAATCCTGTAAAGACTTTGATGGTCTCCTCTTTGGCAAAAGATGCCGGATCATTACAGATCAGATCGCGCAACACAAAGAGGTTGTGATGATCGCCCAGCATATCAGCCAGTTGATCCGCTTCATCGCGCCTTGCACAGATCACCTCAGGCCAGGCCTCGCGCAGCAGACGCATGTGGTACCAGTGATATTTGACACGCTTGCGCCACTCATGGAAGGCCTCCGGTGTGCCCTTGTCGAAAGCATCGCCCATTGTCGATCGCGCCCGGGCATAGGTTTTGCGCATCCCCGCCAGTACGGCTTCGAAGCCGTCGCCTTCGAGAGACAGACCGGCAAGTCTTTTGCGCCCTTCCAGCATTGCCGACCTGAATTCATGAAGCAGCACGTCGATCCGGTCCGTATTATTGGTCAGCGCCCGTTCGCGCTGCTGCAGTTGGCTGCGGATCGGTTGAATGGTGCGTTTGTCGGCTTCGCCGGCGTAGCGTGCTCTCAGGGCATCGAAAGTTTCGAGCATGGCCCGCGCATCGCGCACGTCAGATATTTTCCTGGCGGCATCACGATACCAGCGATTTTCACGGGTATAAACCTTTTTAGCCAATCCCGGACGCACCAGGCGCAACGCGCCGCGTATCTTTTTACAGCGCTTGCGCACCTGGTGTATCGTTTCGGCCTGACTCAGATGATTATCATCCAGTTCATTTAGCGCCCGTTCAATTTGTTCGCCAATTACCCGGCGTATGCCGTCATCAATTGTTTCAGCGGTTTTTAAACGATACGGCAAAGTTTACTTTTTCTCCTGTTTGTTGACCATACTAAAAGTATTTCAT
>CAYXRA010000119.1:0-14360 GCA_964467525.1 uncultured Calditrichaceae bacterium | reverse complement strand
ATTTAGAGTTGGCAAAGTCAGAGATACACGCTCAGATTTCGCAAGTAAGAATCTAATAAACGGGAGCTTAAAAATGGCAAGTTTACGCATGAAATTTACCGTACTGGCGATGGTATTCGTTTTTCTGATTTTTCTGATCGCCTGTTTTGAATTTCTAAGTATCGATCAGCCGGAATCCGTTCAGCCGGGAGAGAAGATCAATGTCTATCTTGAGGTGCAAACGGAAACCGAGTATGATGACCAGAATCCGCATTACGGCATTTTGGGCCTCTTGATCCCGCTGGACTGGCGGGTGGATTCGGTCTACTATGAAGGCGATTACGGCAGCGGTTACTGTACCTTCCTCCATCCGGACAGCGTCGACGCCGAACCGGACGGAAAGGTAAACTACTGGACCGACTCGCTGACCTACCGCTTTCCACCGCCGGAAGGCATGCACTGGGTGGTTTATCAGGCTACGCAGGGGCACTACGCAACTAAAGATCCGATGTATAAATATCTCGATGTCTACGTCGATTTTACGGCGGGTCAGAAAGGCGGCGAATACGACATGGGTTATTTCATATCCACCGCGGCATACGAACTTGAGGATAGTACCTGGTATGCGATCAGTCTGGAAAACAAATTGACTGTGAATAATATGCCGCCGGTGGTTGATCTGCCCGATTCAATCATTTTCGAAAATGACACATCGGTAACCATAAATCTGTGGGATTACACTACAGACGGCGAAAATGAAGACGCCGATCTTTCTTTCGAAGTTAATTCCAACGGCCGTTTTCTAACCCTTGATTATGACAGCCTAAGCGGTGATCTAACCCTTTCCCCGTCCGGCAACACATTTGTTGCTGAGCTTTATGTTAAAGCTACCGATCTGGGCGGCGAGACAGCCTCCGATACCGCCATCGTTCAGGTTAACGAGGCAACGGCTATTGGGGATGTTTCCGCTGCAATACCTTTACGCAACGCATTATACAAAAATTACCCGAATCCCTTTAATCCGCGAACCTCGATCCGTTTCGACCTGAAAAAGGCAGCAGATGTGCGCATTGAGATATTCAATGAAATCGGGCAGAAAGTAAAAACACTGGTCAATGGTTACCGGTCTGCGGGAACCTATACAATCAGATTCGATGCCCGCTCGCTGAGCAGTGGCATTTACTTCTGTAAAATGACCACTTCCGAATTCAAACAGGTAAGAAAAATGTTATTGATCAGGTAATGATGAATGATGAGGTTTTTGTGTCAGAAAATAAATTGAACGTAAAAAAAGGACGTGATCTGGGTTTACAGTTTGTGAACAATCCCCAGCGTATGGTCGGGCAGGACGGCGCTTTTTCCATTCCCCTGAACGGCGATACGCTTTGGTTTTTCGGTGATACGCTGATCGGCGAGCGCACGCCGGGCGAGAGTCTGTGGTATCCGGGCGGGGAGTGGGTCGGTCCCGGCGACATGTCCGGTAAAGGTAAATTTGAAAAGATGCTCAACAATACCGGTCTGATCCTGTCTGCCCAAACCGGCCGGGACGGATTGAAGGACTATCAATATATCTGTGATAGAACCGGAAAAATAAGGCCGCTGATTCCGTTATTAAATTGGGAAGATCCCGATGTGATCCGGGTCTGGTGTCTGCACGGCGTCTGTCTGGGCAATATGGTGTATCTGTATTTTATCAAGATCCGCATGCTGGAGGAAGGACCGCTGCCGGCGAATTTTGACATTATCGGATCGGGTCTGGCCGTCGGTTCGCAAAGGGACTGGCAGTTCAGACGCGTCTTTCGTAATGACAGCGATATTCTGTGGCAAAAAGATGAGCCCCATTTCGCCGCCGCCGTGCTCCCGGATGTCCGGTCAGACTGGCTGTATCTGTATGGCACCAAAAAGTCAGTTAGCGCCAAACAGCAGTGCTGCCTGGCCAGGGTAAAAGCAAATGAAATAACCGAGATCGATAACTATGAATATTTCGTTTCTGATGAACCGGCCTGGTCGCCCGAATTACAAAAAGCAGTACCCGTTTTCGGCGGCATGCCCAATGAGATGTCCGTTTCCTACAACGAATATTTAGGGTGCTATCTTGCCGTGCATTCCGATGATCTGACCGGTCGCATTGTCGGGCGGACGGCGCCGCATCCCTGGGGTCCGTGGTCCGAGGCGCAATTATTGTGGGATGTTAAAATCAGCGATACTAAAGAGATTCCCTACGAACGTCTCATTTATGCAGGCAAGGAACATCCGGCGCTCGCGGCAGATAAGGGCAGAACGATCTATCTTACCTACATAGAGTTTGAAGAATACTTCCCGCATCTGATCGAACTGGAACTGGAATAAAAGAAACGGAGCAGTTTATCGATATGACCCATAAAGAACGTGTTATAATTGCCCTGAACCGCGGCGTGCCTGATTATGTGCCGACCTTTGAACTTGTTTTTGATGAAACGGAGCGTGATTTCCAGGGACGCACCTGGATCGGCGGACCGGTCGATCCCGATACAACGGGCATGTCATTTGCCGGTAAAGTGAAATACAATGCACGACTCTATGTCGATGTGGCCCGGCGCTTTAATCATTCGATGATTTTTGTCAATCGAGATATGAGCAGTCATGAAAACAAAGATAAAACCGGCGTACGCGACATCATACGGGAAATTCGTGAAATCTCCGGCGACGAATACATGGTGATGTGTCACAACGATCCGACATTTATGATTCCGTTCACCAATATGGAACAGTTTTGCTATAATGTGCTGGAAAAACCGGATTATATGCACTGCTGCGCTGAAAAGCAGGTCGATGACAGTTTCAATCGTTGTCACGAAATGCTCGGCGCCGGCGCCGATGGTTTTATCCTGTGCTGCGATTATTGTTTTAATTCCGGCCCATTCATCAGTCCGCCGCAGTTTGAAGAATTTATTGCCCCCTATTTAAAAGAGGCGACGCAGTATTTCAGAAAGCAGGGGGCCTATGTCATCAAACACACCGACGGCAACATTATGCCCATAATCGATTATCTGGTCGATTCCGGCCCCCACGCCCTGCATTCTTTGGATCCGATGGCCGGGGTCGATATTAAGCTGGTTAAGGAAAAATACGGCGACCGCATCGCCCTGTGCGGCAATGTTGACTGCTCGCTGATGGAAGTGGGCAGCGAAACGGAAATCAGCGCCAGCGCCGAATATTGTCTCGAACATGCCAAGCCAAACGGAGGATACATTTTCAGCACCTCAAACTGTGTATTCCGCGGAATGCCTTTAAAAAATTACGACCTGATTCAGAATATCTGGTTACAAAACAGAGCTTACTAAACCGAGGATACGATGGGAAAACAAAAAACGATTCATATCTTATCAAACACGCACTGGGACCGCGAATGGCGATTTCCCTTTCAGGAAACACGAATCAATCTGATTAAACTGCTTGACTATCTGATAGAGTTGATGGAAAAGGATCCCGAATATAAATATTTCAATTTTGATTCACAATCGATATTTCTCGAGGATTATCTGGAATTTCGTCCGCAAAATGAGGCACGATTGAAAAAACTGATCAGCGATGGCAGGATTATCGTCGGTCCCTGGTACACGCTGCCCGAAGAATTTTCCGTGAGCGGCGAATCGCTAATCCGTAATTTGCTGATGGGCCGGCGCATGGGCCAGGCCTTCGGAAAAACATCAGGGGTCGGTTATACGCCGACTTCATACGGACAGATTTCGCAGTTGCCGCAGATTTACCAGGGATTCGGCATTGACGGGATGATGTTTTACCGTGGTATTCACCATTCGGAATGTACCAATGAATATTTTTGGGAAGGGGCCGACGGATCGCGCATTCTGGGTATCCGTCTCAGCCGCCATGTCAGCCGCGGCGCGTTCTTTATCTATGTGAGTCACCGAACAATGCACGATTCGGACTGGATGGGCTATCGCTGGGGTGAGGAGGGCGTGCTTTCCTTTCACCTGAACCGCGCTGATTTTGATCACGAAGAGGAACCGGTTTTGATTCGCTCTCCCTACGGCAAAACATTTAAACCGGAAATCATCGAAACGGGCATAAAACAGGCTATGGACGATATCCTCAGTCAGGCCACAACGGACTGCCTGGTTTTATTCGACGGCATGGACAGCACTTATCCAAATAAAAATTTGCCCGAAATCCTGAAACAGGCCAACGCAGTTAACCCGGACTGGCGTTTTATGCACAGCTCGCTGCCGCTGTTTCTCGAAGATTTGAAATCACAGATCGATCCGGACAAGCTTACGGTGCTCAAAGGCGAGCGCCGCCATCCCAGCCCCGATAACATGTTCAACGCATTTTTAAAGGATGCCCTGTCTTCGCGGATGTACATCAAGCAGCGCAATGCCGAGGCAGAACGGGCATTGCTGCAATGGGCCGAACCTTTTTCCTGCATCGTACAAAATCTGACCGGCGTCGAATATCCCGAACGGGAGCTGGTCAAAGCCTGGAAATATCTGCTGTCCAATCATCCGCACGACAGCATCGGCGGACTCAGTCCCGATCAGATTCACAAAGATATGATGTACCGCTTCGATCAGGCGCAAATTATCGCCGATACGCTGACCAAAGAAGCGCTGGGCGAAATTATCGCCAAAATCGACACCTCCGATGCCGATCCCGGCGATGTGCTGATTACTGTCTTCAATCCTTCCCCCTTCGAGCGTGATGAAATTCCGGTCGTATTCGTCGATCTGCCCAGGGAAGCGGAATACCGGTCCTTTACCATTTTTGATGATGCAGGCAATAAGGCCGCTCAGCAGATCATTTCACGTGAGGACAGCTACCTGATCGCCACGGAACGCCATGAAACGCCGATGACCTTTTACACGACGAAGTGGAAAATTGCCTTTGCCGCTCAGCAGATTCCGGCATTGGGATTCAAAACATTTACGCTGAAACCGCAGGACGGTACAAAGTCGAATCACGGCTCGCAGACCCCGGCGCCGCTGGCCATGGAAAATGAATATTTGTCCGTAATCATTAATGAGGACGGTACGTTAAGTATTTTTGATAAAGAAAGCGGACAGCATTTTAACCGACTGCTTTATTTCGAAGACAGCGGAGAAGCTGGCGATCCCTGGATGCATATCAAGCCCTTTGCCAACCGGATTGCTTATTCAATCGGGCAAATATGCCGGACGGAACTGTTGGATGATGGTCCGCTTTTAACGCGCTATCGCATTTCGATGAACTGGAAACTGCCCGCGGAGATCGATCAGAAAAGCAAGCAACGCAGTGCATTTGAGAAAGAAATGCCGCTAAGCTGTCAGATCACACTGAAAAAGGGCGATCCGAAGCTTTATGTGGAAATTGACGTTGACAATACGATCAAAGATCATCGTCTGCGCGTTTTATTCGACGCTGGTTTTAAAGCCAAATCGACGTTCGTGCACGGCCAGTTTGATTTACTGGAACGCACTGTCCAGTTACCGGATACGTCCGACTGGCTGGAACCGGTCACCGGCACCAATCCCCAGTACGGAACGGTTTATGTGCATAATGATCAGCGCGGGCTGGCTGTGCATTCACTAGGTCTCACCGAATACGAGATACTGGATAACGATGCCGGCAGCATTGCCCTGACTCTGCTGCGCGCCTACGGATATCCGAAAATGTCCGGACTGGGCAAGGAAGACCGCGTTGTGCGTCACGGCAACGAAGGATCGCAATGTCCGGAAAAACAGCATTACAGCCTGGCTTTATCATTCTCCGGCGATGCGGTTGATCAGGGTAATATCCTGAAGAATGAATCCTGTTTTAAATATCCGCCGCTGACTGTACAGCATAGTCGCTATGCAGGTGAAGGAATATCAAAATCCGGATCATTCTTCAAAATCGAGCCGCGGGCGCTGCTGCTGTCGGCGCTGAAAAAATCCGAACATTCGGGACAAACGGTTCTTAGGCTATATAATCCGACGACAGAAAAATTATCCGGCAGACTCTGGACGCGATTCACCATTAAAAGTGCAGCCTTGTTTAATCTCGATGAATCGGAAAAGGAAAAGATCAAAACAGAAGGCGAGCACACCATAGAACTTGAGGTATTGCCTAAAAAGATTTTAACAATTGGCTTAGATTTAAGTTAAAGTTTGCAGGTTTTTATTGGTAAATTCTTAACAGAATTAATAGGCAGATATGATTCCCAATGTTGAAGATTTAAAAAGCGATCCTCTAATTCACCGTTTCGGAGATATGTTTAATCCTCCCGGTCTGACCAATTTTCTGGGCAGCGTGCAGGCGGATCTTGATTTGACAGGCATACGCAGCCTGAACTTCCCGCCGCTGGGTAACTCCGATCACGTCACCGCCGGTCTTTTTATCAATGACCGTTACTTTCCATCACTGAGCTGCCCCGTTACTTTTATCTGGTATCCCGATCGCATCGAACGGACTGCCGAATGCGAACGGATCCGTTATTTTACAAAAACGGTGTTGTGTACGGATAAAAAGGCGGTGATCATCAAACTGGAAATGGAAAACCGCACTGCGAAAAAACGCAATATATCCATCAGATTCGGATTCAGCAGCGCGGTTACCAATACCGTCGAAGGCTGGGCAGCGTTCCTGCCGCCATCGGAAAGTGATAATGATGCGCAGATTGATCCGGATCGTCCGGCAGTCTTGTTCACTGCCGGCCACAGCAGGGCCTGCTTTCTGCAGGGCGTATCGCCGGCAACGCGTCAACTGACCGAAAACGGTGCGCAATATGGAATCAGTCTTGCCGGCGGCGAGCGACAGTCGCTGTATTACATCGGTGTAATTTCCGATACCCTGCAGTCAGCACAGCAGCAGTTTGATGTAATTTCAAAAAATATTGAAAAAGAAATAAACAAAAGCCGCGATAACTGGAATGATGAGCTGAAGGCGATTTTTACGCCGGGAAATGACCGCTACTCCGGCTACCTGCCCACGTTCGAGTCCGATGACCGCGCCCTGCAGCGACTTTATCATACGGCCATTTTAAGCGTGGTTTATTTTAAACGGGATAATCCGGCTTCGATCATTGGTCGGGTTTATGAAACCCTGATGCCCCGTTACTGGCAGACGGTAACCTTCATCTGGGATTATTTTCTGAGCGCACAGGTGCACGCTTTGCTCGATCCGGAAGTGATGAAGAAATACCTGTCACAGTGGCTGCTGATGGATTTGCACAAGCACTTCGGCATCGAGTACTTAACCGGTCAGCCGGTCGGTCCCTGGTATGCGGTAAACGACTACGCGATCTGCAGCATGATTCACGAATATTTGCGCTGGAACAGCAACATGAGCTGGCTCAATGAAAAACCGCATGATGTGACCGGAAAAAAACATTCCCAGCGCCGTGTGATCGATTATCTGATTCGTCATGCCGAAAGCTGGAAATTTTTTCAGTCCGACAGCGGCCTTGCCGATTACGGTGATATCAATAACCTGCTGGAGTGTGTCAGCACTTATGTACATGAGGTGGCCAGTCTCAATGCCGCCAATGTTTTTAACTGCCGCAGTGCCGCTGAAATTTTAGCTGAAACCGGGCAGAAGGAAAAAGGAACGCAGTTGCAAGACGATGCAGCAGAATTACTCAACCGGGTTCAGAAATTGTATGTTGACGGGAAGGGATACTGGCGCGCCCGCCATCCCGGTAATAAACAGGTTGATGTGCGCCATTGTTATGACTTGATTACCATATTCAATACCATTCCAGCCGATCTGAGTCAAAAGCAAAAAAAGGCAATGACACAATTTCTGAAAAATGAATTGCAGACCGATTGCTGGATACGCGCCCTTTCCCCGGCGGACGCCAATGCCATGTTCAGTGTCCGTCCCGATCACCAGTGGAACGGCGCCTATCCGGCCTGGCCGGCGCAGGCTGTCGCCGGGCTTTATCGCATCGGCCGGGCTGAGATGGCCTTTGAGTGGCTGAAAGGTCTGGCTTGTTCGGCCAATCAGGGACCATTCGGACAGGCTCATTTCGTTGGCAGCGCGGTTCCGACTGAGTGCGGTGGCGCGCGCAAAGCGCCGCCCGATTTTCCTTACATGTGCGACTGGGCTGTTTCCGGCGGCGGCAGCTGGATTAATATTTTTATTGAAGGCATTTTCGGCGTGAAGGCGACGCTGAATAAAGGCGTCACGGCTGAACCGCAGCTTGCCGGACTTGCCGCTGATGCCGAATTAAAGAATCTGAACCATCAGGGCAAGCGCTATCATGTAAGCAAAAAAGGCATCCGGCCGGCCTGAGTTGTGTTAAACGGAAAAAGGAAATTTAAAATGAATCGTTTCCAAAGATTGGAAAAATCAACAACACTTTTTCAAAGGTTAAACCTATTTATTTTAATTTTCGGGATATTCATCATGCAGTCATGTTCAAACGTCGAATCAAAGCAGGTTAAAAATTCGATATTCATGGAATTTGAGTCGGATGTTCAAAAGCTGAGCAGTCCGGTGACACGGCAGGCGTCTGTGGATAATCTGGTCAGCCGGGTAAAAAAATCCGCATATCCGATCTATGAAAACGACACGACCGTGGTTCTGCTGTATCAAAGCAATGCGGACAGTGCATTTGTTCTGGGCGACATGGGGCACTGGCAAGAACACCTGCCGATGACCAGGATCGTCGACACCGATCTCTTTTTCTTTCGCGGTCATTATTCGCAAAGCGCCCGACTGGAATATCTGATTGTTACAGAGAAGGGAGGCATGGGCAGTATCGATCCGCTCAACTCTCACAAAGTGCTTAACGGATTCGGTCCGATGTCCGAGCTAGCCATGCCCGGCTATGAAAGGCATCCCTACTTTGAGGCCTATCAATTCGGAAAAAAGGGCGATACCAGTCTTGTTGAAAGTCTGACCATACCGGAAGGCATTTTGCCCTACGCACATCAGCTTTATGTCTATCTGCCGCCGGATTATCAGCAGACTGATCGTGCTTATCCGGTAGTCTATTTTCAGGATGGACTGGACTATCTTGAGTTTGCCGTTGCCCCGCATGTGATCGGTCAACTGATAAAAGATCAGAAAATTGAACCGCTGATCGCTGTTTTTGTCACCCCGCCAAACCGTTTTCAGGCTGAGGCGCCCAACCGGATGACGGAATATGGTTTGAATGATGATTACGTGCAATTTTTTGCCGATGAGCTTGTGCCTTTCATCGACAAAAAGTACCGCACCCGGTCAAATCCGCGGAACCGCCTGGTGGTGGGCGATTCATTCGGCGGACTGATTTCCGCCTATATTCCGTTCAAACGTCACGATATTTTCGGTCTGGGATACCCGCAATCCGCCTACGTTTCTTTTCAGAAAGATAAATTAATAAAATTTTATGAAGAGGCGGACAGGAAACCCATTCGCCTTTATGTGGATGTCGGTCACTATGAGCGGGCGGTGGGTGCTAATTTTCTGCCTGACGATGAAATCGATTTTTTAGAAGGCAATCGCCGTTTCAGCGCAGTTTTGGAGAAGAAAGGCTATGATTTCGTCTATAAGGAATATTACGAAGGTCACACCTGGGGCAACTGGCGTCGCCATCTGATTGACGGTTTAATTCACTTTTTCGGGATAAAAAAAGGATAGAGCGCAATATGCGATTCGGTATCGATTACGGCGGCACCAATATTAAAACCGGTCTGTTTGATGAGCAGGGCAGGATAGTCAGATTTGAAGAGAACAAGCTGAGCCGGTTTTTAAGCGACGGCGATCTGCTGGACAATCTGGTTTTATTTTCCCAGGAATTCATCGGCAGGGAAAAAATAACCCGGGGCGGCCTGGCGATAAAGGGATTGGTCGATTCTGAGGCCGGTTCGATCATTGAAGATATTGGCGCCGGCGAACTGCTGGCCGGCAAAGATTTAACGCAGCCTTTTCAGGACGCCCTTCAGATACCGTTTATCATCGAGAATGACGCCCGCGCTTATGCCTTTGGTGAGTGGCTGTTCGGTGCCGGAAAAGGATCGGATTTGATGGTCTGTATGACGCTGGGCACCGGTATCGGCTGCGCGGTGATTGAACGGGGAAAATCCTATCGCGGTGCGGATATATTTGGCGGATTGCTCGGCGGTCATCTGACAATTGATCGTAATGGTCCGGAATGCAGCTGCGGCCAGCGCGGTTGTCTGGAGGGGTACTGTTCCGCGCCGGCCATAAAAGCACGCTGCCTGGAAAAGCATCCCGAAATCGGGCAAAGCGACGAGCCGCTGGTGCGGTTCTTTGAAGAGGTCCGAAACGGAAATGAATCCCTTACAGCCACACTTGACGAAATTATCGATGACCTGGCCCTGGGGATTGTGAATATCATTCATGCATACAATCCGCAGCTTGTGGTCATCGGCGGCGGGGTGATGCAGAGCAGTGATTTAATTTTGCCAAAATTAAAAGAACAGGTTTCGAAGCGTGCCTGGACCTGGCCGCGCGGCAAGGTGCAAATCAAAGCAGCGGCGCTGGGAAACAGGGCCGCTGCTCTGGGTGTTGCCTTTCATCCGGAGTATTTCAGAAAGGGCGGCAACGCAGCTTAATCGTAACTTCAGGGAATCTGCCAAACCGCTATCAATGAAACTAATAATTGACAAAGATTAAAGGAAATATGAATAAACGAAATCCATACCAAAAATTACTCGATAAAAAGCAGACGGAATATCAGCGCGGCTTATATGACGCTTTTCCTGCTTTCGAACTGGATGATGAACGTATTGACAGCGGATATGCGTTTCTTGCGGATAAAATCCACAAACAAATACCGGAAGGCCTCAGGGTTTTGGTCGTCGATGGTTTTTCCGGGGTGGACTGGCATCGGTTCCGGTCAGGATTAGAAAAATCTTTGGACACAAAAAACATCGCAGCGGAATGGATTGAAATGGACAAGTGTCTTGCGGATCCGGAAACGATCAGGCAACGCATTGAACCGTTCATGGGGGGTGATGACCGCGTTTTCGGCGCCCACTACCCGTTCGGACCGGAAGTCTTTTTCGATGCCGATAAAGCTGCCCGCTGCCGCATTCAAATGTCGATTGCCCGCGGTGCGAAGGCCGGTCATTTGCTGATTGTTTACGGTCACGGCGCCGGGCTGCTGGAATTGTGGGATCAGCTCTGGTACATCGATTATCCCAAAGATCTGCTGCAGATGAAAGCGCGCGCCGGCAAGCAGTTCAACATCGGTGATAATCGAATTGATGGATTCGAAGCATTTTACAAACGGGCCTATTTCATCGAGTGGCCGGCCTTAAACCGGCTCAAACGTCGGCTGCTGCCGCAGTTCGATCTTTTCATTGATTTGCAGAATCCCGACAATCCGGTTTCAATGACTGGTCATGATTTCAGGCAAATGCTGAAAAAAATTTCCGAATCGCCCTTTCGCGTGCGGCCCTGGTTTTTTCCCGGTCCCTGGGGCGGACAATTTATGAAGGGGCATATGGGACTGGCGCCGGATGCGCCGAATCTGGCCTGGTCCTTCGAACTCATCGTACCGGAAAACGGCATTGTCGTCAGGAAAAAGGAAGCCTTGCTGGAGTTTTCGTTTGATTTTATCATGTATCAGGAAAATCAGCGCATCCTGGGACGGGAGGCGGCGAAGCAGTTCAAATACGAATGGCCGATCCGACTCGATTATCTCGATACCGTAGATGGCGGTAATCTGTCGACCCAGGTGCATCCGCGTCCCGATTATATTCGCCGCGAATTCGGCGAAACCTACACTCAGGATGAAACCTATTACGTTATTACCGCCAAACCGGACGCCCGTGTTTATCTGGGATTAACCGGGGACTGCGATCCGCGGGCATTCAAAGCGGCGCTGGATGATTCGGAAAAATACGAGCAGGAATTGGAAATTGATCGTTTCGTGAACGGTTTTCCCAGTAAAGCACACGACTTGTTTTTGATTCCCAATGGTACAGTGCATTGCAGCGGCGCCGGCAACCTGGTGCTGGAAATCAGCGCCACGCCCTATATTTTTACTTTCAAAATCTATGATTACCTGCGCCGCGATCTGGAAGGCAGGCTGCGTCCAATCAATATAGAACGGGGTTTTGAAAATATCCGTTTTGACCGCCGCACAGAATGGGTTGAGCGAAATCTGCTGGCAAAACCGCGGCTGATCGAATCCGGAAAAGACTGGCAGCGCTATATTTTCTATGATAAGCCGTTTACTTTCTACAGGATTGAGCGGATTGATTTCGGGACGGTTTATGAAACCGAAACCGCTGACCGCGCCCTGGCCATCAATCTGGTTGAAGGTCAAAAAATTGAAATCACGACGAAAAACGGGCGATCTGCGGTCTTATCATACATTGAATCGATGATTATCCCGGCCGCCGCTGAAAAAGTCGAATTCAGGAATTTGTCAGAAAAACCATGTAAATTAGTGATGGTGTACGTGAAACCGGGCATCGGTGTCGACAAACCATTGAACGATCCACAGGACGGCTGAGCTTAAAATGAAATTAAACATGAAAAAAGTTACTCATCAGATTTTTAAATACAGCATTTTATCCCTGTTTCCGGTACTTTTACTGCAGTGTAAATTCGATAAAATCCTGCAGCCGGCCAGCGCACAGTTTGACCAGATCATCGAAATTGAAATCACCGTTTCCGATAATCTGGTCCCCGAACCCAACGCCCATAAAGGATTATTGTGTATGCTCATTCCCGATGACTGGTCCTTTGTTTCGGCAACTTACAATGGTGATATCGGATCGGGTACGCTGGCCCCTTCGGCGGCCTGGGCTGATTCAGCCGAAGCCTGTTACCCGGCGCATGGCTTTGCCGGCGGCATGCAGTGGCTGGCCCTGCTATCGGACAGCGGTTATGCCTACGATGACCCGATCAGCATTGACGTCAACGTAAAATTGAGGACCGGTCAGCGTGAGGGCTGTTTTGATCTGGCTTATCTGGTGACCAAGGCTACGCCGAATTTAATATGTTCGCAGTGGACGCCGCTATCCTATCCCCATCGTATCGGCATACCGGACTCCTGTCAGCCGGAAGCAAAGTACAAAACGGAAACAGCGCCGGACTGGGATGCACGCTTTGACCGGCAATCGGGCTGGACCGGGGCCGACGGCATTTATTCCATTCCCCTGAATGGCAGCGAACTGCCCGATCCGTCAGCGGAAAAAGAAACACTTTTACTGTTCAGTGATACCTTTATCGGCGAAGTGAACGCACAGGATGGCCGGGAATCGACGCGGTTGATTAATAATTCCTATGCCATGCTCAGGGGTAACGATCCATCTGAGGATTTCATCGATTTTTTCTGGTCAACCGTGAACGATAAACCGGCCACCGTTTTCGTACCCGATACGCCCGAATCGAAGGACGGTGACTGGTACTGGCTGATGGATGGCATCGCCATCGGTGATTCCGTTTATGTTTATGCTTTGCGACTCGATCACAGTGCCGACCCTTTTAAGCTTATCGGCGTGAACCTGCTTGTATTCGCATTAGCGGATGACGGCACAATTCAGAATTACCGGCAGATGGATACGCCGCTCTACTTTGAAAATAAGAGCAAAGGCTGGGAAATCGTTCTGGGTCAGGCGCTCATGCCCATGAAGGCGGAATCAGGCAATCCCGATACGGACGGCTATATTTATGTTTACGGCACGCGCAGCAGCGTGCTGAAAAAGGATATGGTCGTCGCCCGCGTGGTGCCCCGTCATATTACTGATTTTGCCGCTTATGAATTTTGGGACGGCCAGCAATGGCAGGATAACATTGCCTGCTGCGCCGCGATTACCAGTTTTATTTCACAGGAATTCAGCGTTTCGCCGCTTTCCGACGGCAGTTACATCGCCGTATTTCAGACAGGTCAATCGGTCGCCGTGCGCCGGGGCAGCAGTCCTCTGGGACCGTTTGATTTCTACCGGCTCATTTACGATTGCCCGGAACCGGCGATCAGTCCGAATGTCTTTGTTTACAATGCCAAGGCCCATCCCCATCTGTCACGAAACGACCGTTTACTGATCAGCTATAATGTCAATACCACGGATTTTTCGGAAAATCTGAACAATGCCGATATCTACCGGCCCCGATTTATCGAGCTGTCTTTCGAAGACAGCGCCTTTACAAATCTGGAAGCGCCGCGCGGCCCTATCGCCGGTCCGGCAAAATTTGAATTACAGTCCAACTATCCCAATCCCTTCAATAGCATGACGACGATCAGATTTGTTTTGCACGACGCCGGTCGTTTGAAACTATCGATTTACAATATTACCGGGCAACGCATTATGGAACTCGAAAATGATTTCAAACCGGCCGGTTCCTATCGCATGCAATGGGATGGCAAAGACGGCCAGGGTAAAAACGTCGCTTCCGGCATTTATTTCTGCCGGATGCTTTATAACGGACAGCGGCAGAGTACCAGGTTGCTGCTGGTCAAATGA
>CAYXRA010000118.1:0-14403 GCA_964467525.1 uncultured Calditrichaceae bacterium | reverse complement strand
CAAACACACAAATGCATGATTAAATAGACAATAGGGGTTCATTCCTAAGCAAAGCAAGAACACCCCTCCCCTGGCGCAAGCCACTACTTGCGCGGCTGCCCCTGCCCACGCGTAGGGAGGGCAGGGGGTTAGGTTTATTTTAACTCAAATTTCTGCCAACTTGTCCCGTTCTGTCGGGAAAAAACCAATCCCTCCCATGCGGGAGCGATTAAGGTATTAATATGCCTATTTCATCTTCTTTGTTTAAACCATGATTGCCCTTCCGGCTGCTATTCTTCTGCTTCAATTGTTCAAAACACCGAACGTGAAGCCTGAATTCCCGTCTAAAAAAACATTATGCGCTGTTTACAATCAGATAAAAAGCCTGTGTTGTTTTGCGGAATTTTGAAAAATAACCTATATTTGTCGTACATTTTTGAGAATGATTGCCCGGACATTTATCAAATAAAAGTGATCATTATAAAATTAAGGAGTTACAATGAGCGTGCAAATTAAACAACAGGATCTGGAAACCTGGGCAGATTATCTGCTGGGCTATTCATTGGGCGGCGTACAGGAAGACGACGTGATTATGCTTAAAGGCGAGCATATCACCTGGCCGCTGATGTCTGTTTTACAGGATAAAATCATTGCCGCGGGCGGCATCGCCGATATCAACCTTGTTGCGCCGGATAACGATCGCGGCAAAATCTGGGGCGCGGCGATGGCCAGGCACGGATCGCTGGAGCAAATCGAACGTGTGCCGCAGTGGCATGTCGAACGCTACAAAGCGATGACCAAATACATCGAGATACTGGGTTCCGAAAATCCGGCCCTTTATGCCGATCTGCCGGAAGGCACCGCACAGGCCATCATGCGCGTCGATGAACCGGTAAAAGGCATCCGGCTGCTTAAGCCATGGTGCCTGACACTCTTCCCCACCGAAGGATTCGCTGAAATGGAAGGCATGTCTTTGGAAGACTATACGCGCGTCATTGTCAACGCTTCCACGGTTGATCCCCACCTGCTCGATGATGTGGAGGAAGATATTTATCAGTTGATGAACAAAAGTAAAACCATCAGAATTATAACGGAGCACCCTGATTCAGGCAAAGAACTTGAACTGACGATGAATATCAGCGACCGCAATATCGTAAAATGCACCGGAAAACGCAATTTTCCCGACGGCGAAGTATTTACCTCGCCCGACGCCAACACGGTCCAGGGAGAAATCTTCGTTGATCTGCCCGTTTCTTTCACCGGGGTTACGATTCAGGGCATTTACCTTAAGTTTGAACAAGGCCGTATTGTTGAATATAAAGCGAACCAACAAAATGAGGCTCTGAAAAAAATAATTGAAACGGATGAGGGATCGCACCGCCTTGGCGAGGTCGCCCTGGGTATGAACAACGGTATCGAAAAAGTGCTTAAACATCCCCTGTTCGTCGAAAAGGTGGGCGGCACCCTGCATATCGCCATCGGAGCCAGTTATCCGGAATGTTTCGTCAGCGATCCCGGTTCGGAAAAAGGATCGAAACAGATCGATACATTGAAGAACCAGGGTGTATTCAATAAATCGGCTCAGCATGTCGATATCGTAACCGACTTCCGGCCCGGCGGCTGTGGAAAAGCCGTTTATCTCGATGATGTTAAACTGGAAATTAAAAATAATATTTGGGTTGTTCCGGAAGATCACCGCGTTGAAGGCAGCGGGAAATCCGAATCCAAATGGTAAACATATCCACCGGTTTTGCTTCTCTTACGGGCAGAACCGGTTTAATTATTTTTTGACGGACCCGACATTTGACTAACCAAAATTCAAAGCACAACGCTGAAGAAGCGGCGCAAATTCTCAAAAATGCTGAGGCTTTGCTCATTACCGCCGGCGCCGGCATGGGCGTCGATTCCGGTCTGCCCGACTTCCGCGGCAGCGAAGGCTTCTGGAAGGCCTACCCTGTCGCCCGTAAAATGGGCGTTTCATTCGCCGAGCTGGCCAATCCTTACTGGTTTGAAATCAATCCCAAACTGGCCTGGGCATTTTACGGCCACCGGCTTCACATGTATCGCAATACCGAACCCCATAAAGGTTTTGAGTTGTTGCTGGATCAGGCGCAATCCGGATCCGGCGGCTATTTTGTCTTCACTTCGAATGTCGACGGACAATTTCAGAAAGCCGGGTTTTCGGAGGAACGCATCGAAGAGTGCCACGGCTCGATTCATTACATGCAATGCACTGCCCCCTGCTCGGATTATGTTTTTAAGGCCGATCATATCAGCATTAACATCGATGAAGATAAATTTGAGGCCCTTGAACCGCTGCCGCGCTGCCCCAATTGCGGGGCCATCGCCCGTCCCAACATTCTGATGTTCGGCGACTGGCATTGGATCGGCGACCGCTATCATGATCAGCAAATGGCCCTGCAAAACTGGCTCGATCGTCTGCAGCGTGAAGCAATCCCGCTGGCGATTATTGAATGCGGCGCCGGCACCGCCCTGCCGACGGTTCGTCATTTCAGCGAGCAGGTTGCCGCCCGTCATCGCACCAGGCTCATTCGCATCAATCCGCGCGACGCACATACACCGCCCGGACATATTTCCATTGCGACGGGCGCCGCGGAAGGCATAAGAACGATATGCGGCGCGATGTAAAAACATAAATTAGCGTAACCCGATTTTTCTGTTGAATCACATGGGCTGCTTGTTTTACATTACGGGCCAACTTATCTTGAGATTATTTATATAAAATAGAAAGCGAGTCTTTATGTCACAAAATCAGGTACCGCTGCTGGATTTAAAAGCCCAGTATGAAAAAATAAAACATGAAATAGAACCGGAAGTTCACGCCGTAATGGATGCCCAGTATTTCATCCTTGGTCCCAAAGTCAAAGAACTGGAGGGAAAAATTGCTGACTACTGCAATACAAACTTCGCCGTCGGCGTATCCTCAGGGTCCGACGCCCTCCTTGTTGCCCTGATGGCGCTGAATATCCAGCCCGGAGATGAGGTAATCACCACGGTGTATTCATTTTTTGCAACGGCCGGTGCAATCTCCCGTTTGCAGGCTGTTCCGGTTTTTGTTGATATCGATCCCGATACGTACAATATCGATCCGAATCAGATCGAAGATAAGATCACGAACAAAACCCGGGCCATTATCCCGGTGCATTTGTACGGTCAGATGGCCGATATGCAGCCGATTATGGACATCGCCCGTAAACATAAACTTTACGTTATCGAAGATGCCGCACAGGCTATCGGCAGCGAAGATAATAACGGTAAGCGGGCCGGATCAATTGGTGAAATCGGTTGTTTTTCATTTTTTCCCAGCAAGAATCTGGGCGCTTTCGGCGACGGCGGTCTGGTCACGGTTAATGATGAAGCCCTTTTCAAAAAACTCACTTTTTTGCGTAACCATGGTGCGCATCCCAAATACTATCATAAAATGATCGGCGGCAATTTCAGGCTGGATGCCCTGCAGGCCGCGGTGCTCAATGTCAAATTGAAATACCTGGATGCATGGACATCGGGCCGACAGGAAAATGCCGATTATTATGATGCGGGTATCGAAGCCCGCGGACTGAATGATAAAGTAAAACCACCGGTACGTTTATCCGGTTATCGCCATATTTTTAATCAGTATATCCTGCGCGTTGAAAATCGTGATGCGCTGATCGATCATTTGCGGGCACGTAATATCGGTTGTGAAATTTATTATCCGGTAACTTTTAATAATCAGGAATGCTTTAAGTATTTGGGATACAGTAGCGGTGATTTTCCCGAAGCAGAAAAAGCGGCGGAAAAAACGCTGGCCATTCCGATTTACCCGGAATTGACCAGTGCGCAAAAAAATTACATCCTGGATTCCATTGCCGAATTTTACGGCAAGTAAACATTTTTAATGGCGCCGTTTCAGAAAAAAACCGTCACCGTTTTAAATAAAGCATGAACGGTGACGGTTTAAATTTGGTTTTCTGATAAGCCGGATGTTACAATAACCTGTTTTCCTTTAGAAAAACAGGTTCAGGGTGCTTTCCTGGCGATAATCTCTCATTGATCAGAAAACTTTTCTAAAAGCAATCGGAGACTTTTCAAATTATACGGTTTTTGCAGATAATCATTGGCGCCGATTTCCCGGATCGATTTGGTTTCATTGATACCACTGACACCGGAGGATAGGACGATAGGTATTTCCTCATTAATCTCGCGGATTTTTTTTAAGCATACCGCACCGCTCAGCCCGGGCATAATCAAATCTAAAATGATCAGGTCATACTCATCCGAATGCGACCTGATATTCTCTAAAGCAACCTCGCCGCTTTCTACGCAGTCGACATCGTGCCCAAACATTTGAATCATATCCGTTGCGACCTGAAGAACTACCGGTTCATCATCTACCAATAAAATCTTCATAATTATAGATTTCCCGCAAATTTATCCGAAGTTAATAATCCTCAGTTAAAGTATCATCTGCTTTGTTTGAAGAAACATAATTTTAATTAAAACTTCAACTCATCCCGCAGGTAGGCTTTGACTTCCTGCCTGTTGATGCGTATCTGTTCCATCGTATCGCGGTTGCGAATCGTAACGGTTTCATCTTCCAGAGTTTGCGTATCAACAGTGACGCAGAAGGGTGTACCCGCTTCATCCTGGCGGCGATATCTGCGGCCAATCGACCCGCCTTCATCATAAAAAACGCGGTAATCGCCGCGCAGATCCTTCAATATTGTTTTCGCAACCTCCGGCATGCCGTCTCTTTTTACCAGCGGGAACACCGCCACTTTAATCGGTGCGATGGCCGGCGCCAGTTTTAAAACCACACGCTCTTCTTCTTCGGTATAGGCATCGATCAGACACGTCAGTAAAGTACGGTCGCAACCGATCGATGTTTCTATGATATAGGGTATAAACCGCTCTTTGGTCTGATCGTCATAATACTGCATGTCTTTGCCCGAAAACGCCTTGTGCCGGCTCAGATCAAAATCGGTGCGATTGTGAATTCCTTCAATTTCGTGCCAGCCAAAGGGGAACTGATATTCCACATCATAGGCTTTCTTTGCATAGTGGGCCAGCTCGTCGGCGGCGTGTTCATGGAAACGCAGTCTGTCCTTCGAAAGTCCCAGACGTTCAAACCACTTCATGCGCTCTTCTTTCCAGTAATCAAACCATTTTTCATCTTCATCGGGCCGGACAAAATACTGCATTTCCATTTGCTCGAACTCACGGGTACGAAAGATGTAATTCCCCGGGGTTATTTCATTGCGGAATGCCTTACCAATCTGGGCAATACCAAAAGGCAGTTTTTTACGGGCCGCTTCCCGTACATTATGAAAATTGACATAAATACCCTGGGCCGTTTCCGGACGCAGATAAACGACATGAGCCGAATCCTGCACCGGTCCCATGTAGGTTTGAAACATCAGATTAAACTGCCGTGTCTCGGTAAATGAATCTTTATTACCGCAGACCGTGCAGGGTTTGCTTAAATCGATATCATCGGCACGAAAGCGGGTTTTACAAACTTTACAGTCAACGAGCGGATCGGAAAATCCTTCAACGTGACCGGAGGCCTCCCATACTTTGGGATGCATCAGAATGCCGGCGTCGACACCCTCCACATCGTCCCGCTCGTAAACCATGCTTTTCCACCATAATTCTTTGATATTTTTTTTCAGTTCAATACCAAGCGGTCCATAGTCGTAGCAGGAATTAATACCGCCGTAGATTTCACTGCTCTGAAAAATATAACCGCGCCGCTTTGCCAGCGAAACCAGTTTATCCATTACTTTATCATTTTGAGATGCCACAGGAAACTCCTCTCGTTTTCACTAATTATTGCCCTCTGTAATAGCTTCCAAATTTAAAGGATTTATATCCAAACGTCTAATAATTTTTAAAAACAACTTAATGTAATAAGTGACAAACGTACACATTTCGCAATTAAACACCAAATTTCAACTTTATCGGGTTCGGGGTCGCCATCGGGATCGGTATCGGGCAGGGGCGATATCGAATCCAAAGGGAAATCTGCGCTATCTTGCGCTTAATTCCACAGGGACGACACTCCTGGCGATATAAAACGTCAGTTCCAAAGTTAAGTCGATTAAATTCTGTACATATCCAAAGCATGCACGGTCACCTTCGCTTCCAGGTGATAATTAAGATATTCGATGAATATACCGGAGTAGTCTTTTTCCGCCATGTCCGGATAAGTTAATTCGCCGATACGGCGGTGAGGATAGTTTTGCAGCAATTGAAGCCACTCTAACTGATTTTTGCTCATTTTCCGGCTGAGGTCAGCCCCACCGGCGCAGTCGTAGCAGTAAATGCCGCCCCGCTGCGCTGAAAAATAAACATCGCGTTGAAAATTTGTTTTAGAACAACTTTTGCAAATGGAAAAATCCGGTTTGAAGCCGAGATAAGAACATAATTTTAATACAAAATACCAGAATACTGTCTGCGGTTGTTTGGCAACGGCTATTTGTTCTATGATAACTATGGTAAAATCAAAAAAAACGGTTTCCGCCTGAAGATCATCAAAAATCTGATTCAGCAGTTCCAGAACAGCCATGGCAAAGGGAAAGCGCAGGATATCCGAGCGAATGGCATTAAAATTTTTGAAAACATCGATTGACGTCAGTACCTGCAATTCACGGCTTTGTTTTTGTGAAATAATTACTTCCGCAACATTCAGAGCCTCCAGTTTTCCGCCGAACGGATTTTTTTTTCGCAAGGCGCCGCGGGCGATCACTTTGATTTTTCCCAAATCACGCGAAAAGAGGGATACGATTTTACTGGATTCTTTCCAGCGAATCGAACTCAATACGATTGCCTGACTTTTGATGATTTCAGCCATTGCCAATTCGATAATTTAAATTTACTGATTTCACTTATGTTTTCTCTGCGAATCTACTGACTAATGCCAAAAAATGAAATTATTTTGCTAACCTTTTTGGATTTCTTTCGTCTTAGTTAAAAAAGTTACAGGAGATTTTTAATGAAATATTTGTTGCTTACTACTTTCACATTTTTACTTTTACAACAAGCGGTCTTCAGTGGTTCTACAGAAAAGGCTCCCTTACAAATTAAAGCCAAAAGACTGAGTGAAACCATCCAAATAGACGGTTTGCTAAATGAAACGGTCTGGCAAAACGGAACCTGTGTTCGTGATTTCCTGCAGCGCAATCCGAACGAAGGCGCCGCCCCGACCGAAAGAACCGAGGTGCGCATTGCCTATGATGAACAGGCTTTGTATATCGGCGCCCGCATGTATGATCATTGCCCGGATTCCATCCTGGCCCGTCTGAGTCGCCGCGACACATTTGAGGATACGGATCTGTTTGGTTTCTTCATCGATCCGTATCATGATAAACGCAGCGGTTATTATTTCGCTATCAGCGCCGGTGGCACGCTGGGTGACGGGGTACTGCTTAACGATGACTGGGATGACGATTCCTGGGACGGCGTCTGGGAAGCAAAAGCCAATATTGATGATAAGGGCTGGACGGCCGAATTTAAAGTTCCCTTTTCCCAATTACGATTTAAGTCCAAAGAAAATTATGTATGGGGCATCAATTTCCGGAGGGACATCGCCCGTAAGAATGAAGAGATTTTTCTGGTTTACACGCCAAAAGACGGCAGCGGTTTTGTTTCGCGCTTTGCCCATTTGACAGGCATTCAGGGTGTCGAGCATTCCAACAACATTGAGGTTTTACCCTATTTTCGCACAAAGGCTGAGTACACCAATCCGGCAGCCGGCAATCCTTTTAACGACGGTTCCCGTTATTTGCCCGGATTCGGCGCAGATTTCAAGTTCGGACTGAGCAGTAATCTTACCCTTAACGGCACCATCAATCCCGACTTCGGCCAGGTTGAGGTGGATCCTGCTGTGGTAAATTTGAGTGACGTTGAAACCTATTTTCAGGAGAAGCGCCCCTTCTTCATCGAAGGCGCCTCCATTTTTCGTTTCGGCTATGGCGGATCACGCAGTAACTGGGGATTCAACTGGGGCAACCCCAGCTTTTTCTACAGCCGCCGAATCGGCAGAACGCCGTCCGGAAGCCTGCCCGGCTACGATTACAGCGACAAACCGGACGGCACCAAAATTCTCGGCGCGGCAAAGCTGACCGGAAAACTCGGCGATAACTGGAATATCGGCGCCGTTCATGCCGTAACCGCCAGAGAATATGCACGCATTCAAACCGCAAATTCGAAAGAATCGGTGGAAGTCGAACCGCGCACGCATTACAGTATCGCCCGTGTTCAGAAAGAAATTGATGAAGGTTACCGGGGCATCGGTCTTATTGCCACCAACACGCTGCGCAATTTCAAAGATACCCGTCTAGAAAATGAAATGAACAAACAGGCCCTCTCACTCGGACTGGACGGCTGGACATTTCTGGACGATGATCGCGTCTGGGTCGTAACCGCCTGGGGCGGTATGAGCCAGGTATGGGCGAATAAACAACAGATGACCAATTTGCAGCAAAACTCCCGTCACTATTTTCAGCGTCCCGATATGGGCTTTGAGTCACTGGATACCAACCGCACATCGCTGCGCGGTTATGCCGGGCGTATTCTGGTCAACAAACAAAAAGGTAATGTCATATTCAATTCAGCAGTAGGATTTATCGATCCCCGATTTGATGTTAACGATCTGGGATTTATGTGGCGCACCAATATCATTAATGCCCATATGGGCCTCGGCTATAAATGGACAAAACCGGGAAATCTGTTCCGTTACAGCGAAGTTGTCAGCGCTGTTTTCGAGAGCAGGGATTTTGATAATAATAAGGTCTGGAGCGGCGTCTGGGCCATGTGGTACGCCCGTTTTCTCAATTATTACAGTCTCAGAATGAACACGGCCTATAATCCGTCCGCGAAAAACATCTATCGCACCCGTGGCGGCCCCATTACGAAAAATAAGCCGGGCTACCAGTTCAACCTGTTTGCATCCAGCGACAACCGCAAGCCGCTGGTATTCGGTTTAGGCGGATTCACTTATTACACTTCGCAGAGAGACTGGACGCGCCAGGTGGAACTGGACTTTGAATGGAAACCGCTGGATAATATCCGCGTTGCCTTCAATCCTTCATTCAGATGGTCCGATGATTTTTCGATGTGGGTCAACCGCTTCGAAGATAAAGCGGCCGGAGAGACTTACGGCTACCGCTATGTTTTTGCCGATATGCAATACACCAGCTTTTCTTCGAGCATACGCCTGAACTGGACTTTTTCGCCCGGTCTCAGTTTACAATTCTACGTACAGCCGCTCATATCCTCCGGTGATTATTCCAGATTTAAATATCTGGACCGGCCGAACAGTCATTCCTTTACCGAATTCGGTACCGGCAATTCGACGATATCATACGAAAGCGGAACGTATTCCGCTGACGCCGATGGCGATGGTGAGGCAGCAACTCTGGAATGGTCGAATCCCGATTTTAATACCAAAAGTCTGCGGGGCAATGCCGTGCTGAGATGGGAGTATCTGCCCGGTTCCACGCTTTATCTGGTATGGACACAATCGCGCAGGGATTATCAGAACACGGGGCAGTTTCAGTTTAACCGTTCCCTGGATCGCATGATCGAGGCCGAGGCTGATAATATTTTCATGGTGAAGTGGACGTACTGGTGGAATTTATAATTGCTTCTTAATTTCTTCTAAGATAAGGCGAATCACTTTGTTCTTTTCGCCCTTGATACGGCAGCCGGCGGCGCAGGCATGTCCCCCGCCGTCGAATGCCTTGGCAATCTGATTAACATCGATTTGGCATTTGGAGCGAAAACTGATTTTATGATACCGCGGTTTTACTTCGCGAATAAATAAGCCTATTTTGCCGCCGCGAATGGCAACGCTGTAATTGGCCAGTTCTTCAACCTCATTCTGGCGGCCCTGATTCACTTCCTCGAAACTCAGGTAAATAATATTAACCAGGCCGTCGAGATGAGTCTCAAGCGAGCATAATCCCCTGCCGATCGTTTTCAGGGCGGCAAAACTATTTTCAAAAAATATACGATTGGTAATATCCGAAGGCCGGGCGCCGGCTTCGACCATCTTCGAGCCAATAAAATAATCACGCGCCGTTGTGTTCGAGAATGAAAACCTGCCTGTATCATAAACAATCCCCGTAAAGATGGCATTGGCCAGATCAAGATCGATATCTATGCCCGCGATATCCATAATTTCAAAAACCAGTTGCGTTGTCGAAGAAGCCTCTTCGTCAACCCAGTCTATGTTTCCTAAAATATCTTCAACGGGATGGTGATCGATTTTAACGATTTTTGATTTTTCCGGTAATAAATGGCTGATATTACCCAATCGTTTATATCCCGGCACGTCAAGAATAATTGCGCTTTCGATTCTGTCAAGTTGTGACGAATAATCCAGATTTTTGGAATAGTGCAGGATCCTGTCAAAATCAGCCAGATAATTAAACCGCTGATCCAGCGTCTGATCATGAAAAATCATCACCGATTTTTTGTTCAGTTTTTTAAGAAACAGACGGATAGCAATTACCGAACCGATTGCATCGCCATCGGCATTCATATGCGAAGAGAGCAGAAACCGGTCATTCTTCTTGATAAAATCCAAAACTTTTCCGGCGTATGCCAAATGCGTCGCGGATGCTTTCAAAATTAACCTCCGAAAAAAGGGATCAATATAAGAATATGGAATTTAAAAACAAATTTTTTTGCAGAAACGATGCGCAGGCGTTGCAAGAAAGATGCCTGTACGGATAATTTCGCAAATCAGGCTTAAACACGAAATGTCAATCAAATAGCAACAAAAATTAGAAGCGCGACGCATTAAGCAGTTGCCGGCCGCGCCTTTGCAATATTTTATTGATCAGAAAAATCCAGAATAATGCAAAAAATGCACCGACCATTGAGCCAACCAGGATGTCAGACGGATAGTGCACACCGACGGCTACCCTGGAGTAAGCAACCAGCGAAGCTAAAAACCAGAAAATAACCTGATATTTCCGGTAAAAATATGAAAATGCCGTGGCGACGGCAAAAAAGTTGGCGGCATGGGCTGAGGGCATCGCGTTTGACGTTTTGCGGTTTAAAAGCAGATGCACATCCTCGAGCGCAATGCAGGGCCGGTCGCGGTCGAATAACGGTTTCATAATTCGACTCACCACCGGATCGGACAGACCAACGGCGAGAATGGCGACAAGCACCGCCCAGCGGCCCTTTCTCCCCCCTTTCCACAGCAATCCGATAACGGTAACCGCCCAAACCGGATACCAGCTATGTTTATCGGTAACAAAGGGCATGACGGCATCGAGCACGGGATTAGCCAGGGTAACATTAAAAAAGTAGAACAGCGCGACATCAAGCTGATGTAAAAGTTCCAGTAATTCCATGCTTGCCTCAGCAGAACAAACTTATTTCTAAAATAATGATTGCGGTCCGGTTTTTATATAAAAAAAAGCATTCCATTTTCCGGAATGCTTGGGCTACGTGCTGGAGGCGGGACTTGAACCCGCACGCCCGCGTGGGCACTACCCCCTCAAGATAGCGTGTCTGCCAATTCCACCACTCCAGCTACTGTTTATTCCTGATCGCCTTGTTCAGCAGGCGGTTGAGCGACAGGTTCCCGCTCCAGTGGAGCAACCGGAATGTTCGGCGCCGGCATCGCTTGCTCTTCAGCAGAACGTTGTTCAATTAAACTTTGCTGGGTATTTTCAGCGCGTGATTTATAGATAACGCCAATCGCCAGCGCCAGTATCAGATACAGGGCGGCAATCCAGGCCGTGGACTTGCTTAAAAAGTCCGCCGCACCGCGACCACCGAAAAGCGCTGAGCCACCCATGGGTCCACCGCCTATGGAACCGGCCAGTCCCTGACCTTTACCGGCCTGCAGTAAAATGACAACTACCATCGTTATACTGAGCAAAACAAATAAAATGATTAAAAATGTATACATTTCAGAAACAATGCTCCTTGTTTTTTTAAAGTCAATAAATATAACAATTAAATATCAGGCTATCAAGATTTTTTTAGTAAAACCTGAAGCTGAACCAGATATAAAAACAAAATTAGTAAAAATTAGTTTCAAAGAATACCGCGAAAAAGTACAATAGATAATTATTCCTGTTCTAATGCATTTATGGCCTGTATGACATCGTCGATGACAGCAAAGCGATCATTGACATTTTTTGCCAGACACTTTTCAACAATCGCATCCCACTTTTCACTGATATCTCTGCGGATGGCGGACGGGGCCGGCGGTTCCGTATTAAAAATAGCATGGATCAATGCCATTTCGTTGTCCCCTTTGAATGGCAGGGAAGCGGTCAGCATTTCGAAAAGGACGACGCCCAATGAAAAAATATCCGTGCGCTGATCGATATCCAGTCCGGTGATCTGCTCGGGGGCCGTGTAGCCCAGCGTACCCAGAGCCGTACCCAGCGTGGTCATGGTCGAAACCAGCGGCGCTTTGGATAATCCGAAATCCATGATCCGGATGCCGCCGTCTTCACCGAACATAATATTGTGCGATTTTAAATCACGGTGAATGCAGTTGCTTTCGTGTATAACTTTCAATCCCTCGCAAATTTCAAGGGCCAGCCGGATCACTTCTGCTTCGCTGAGCAGGCCGTCTTTTCGGATGTAATCATAAAGCGTGCCGCCGGACAGAAATTCCATGGCCACATAGGTGTGTTCTTCGGTTTCACCGATTTCGAATACCTTCACTATCGCCGGGTGATTAAAAGAGGCCAGTATTTTTCCTTCATTAGAAAGCCGCTTTTTATTTTCCGCATCTTTTACAAGATCGGGATTCAATATTTTCAGGGCAACCGTGCGCTTTTTCTGCACATCCAGGGCGCGATATACCTTACCCATGCCGCCCATGCCCACCTTTTCAAGCAGCTTGTAACCGGCAATATATTTACTCTGCTTACGCTCTGTTATTTGAGCCGTTGCGAAAATGAAAATCGTTCCTATAAAGACCGGCGCTGCAAATGATATTATTGAGTATGTGACAAATCCGCTTAGAACATTAAAATGAACGGAAAGGAAATATATAAGCAAAATTCCAACTATGAAAATCGGATGACTCAGGTATTTATATTTTGCCTGCCGGCGAAAGATCAAAATCAAAATAATAAAAACACTCAGAAAGAATCCCAGCTTGATAATCTCTGCCGGCAGGTTGATGAGCTTATGCGTTCGCTGTAACGATTTCAGAGCCAAAATGAAATGATGCCGGAAAAAACCCGATTCTAATATTTCCAATGAATTTCCGGATGTGATGTTTTCAATTATTTTTCTTTTTCCGCCGGGAAAAATAACTTCCAGCCTGTTTTCGGTTTCATCGACCGGAATAAGTATGGATGAAAAATCATTGCTCACCATCGGCGCGCCGCCCAGCCCAACGGTTTGAACTGACTTCACAACATCATTTGCATAGAGAATGAGTCTGCTGCCGATGGCCGAACGGTTGCTTACATCGGGATGCAGGCGGATTTTAACCGATTTTTTATCCATTAAATTATTTCTGAATAAAGCGGCGCGCACCCCTTTGCCGAATGCCGAAGACGAACGGCCGATATACAGATCATAATCACCGTCATTATCATAATCGCTGAAGGACGGATTGCCTAAAAAATCTAATCCCACATATTTGCTCACTTCATGAAAGGCGCCGCCTTCCTGATTCATAAAAAGCCGGCTTTCGGCGAAAAAATCAGTCCGGCCGTCGTTGTTGATATCGCAATGGTTGAGGATGCCGTTATTGGGCGAATTATAAAGCACGGTATCTGTCAATCCCATTGCATGCGAAACATCTTCAAATTCAGCATGACCGTTATTTAACAGCAACTGCATATTGGCCGTGCAATTATAAATGATTAAATCCGTGAATTGATCATTATTCATATCGCCGGCAATGGCCGAGCGCGTCAGACGACCGCTTCGGGTATGAAACGCCGGGATCTGCTTTTCACAAAACGTAAATCCCCCTTTATTTAGGAAAAGGGTACCGTGCCTGCCCGCGGCCGGGGAGTTATAAATGATTAAAATATCAATCAACGTATCATTATTAAAATCGGAAAAGATAGTACCGTAGGTGTTATACTTTGGTACTTTTTTAATATTGGATTGGGCAAATTTATTGACAAAGCGACCCGTGCCGTCGTTAACGAACAAATAGTCGTCAAAATGATTGGCGGAAAAATACAGATCGATATTGCCGTCATTATTAAAATCGATAAATTTGGCCGATACCTGCGCCGGCGGTTTTGGTTTAAAAGCGATACCGCTCCGTTCAGTGAAATCAAGAAATCCGGCATCACCGTTGCCGAGCAGGAGCGCATAATCATTATACGCGGAATAGAGAAAAACATCGCTGTTACCATCATTGTTCACGTCGCCGCAGCAGATGGCCTGTGCCGGTTCGTTGCCCATGGCCGGCAA
>CAYXRA010000117.1:1536-14423 GCA_964467525.1 uncultured Calditrichaceae bacterium | reverse complement strand
GATATTATCACTTGCATATCTGGAGCGTCGGCGAAGATGATATCCATCTTGAAGCACGCAATAATATAAAAGTATGCTAACCAGTGAAAGTGATCAGTTGAGACAGAATGTTTTAAAATTATTTCATGAACAATTTGACATACAACATTCCACCATTCAGTTTGAGTGCGGCGCATGCGAAAATACCGGGTTAATTAACAATAAATAGTTTGAAGTTGTAGTATAAAAATATTATATTTCGGTAAACAACGAATTGAATATATGAAACATCCATGATTTTGCAAACACACAAAGGCATGATTAAATAGAACCCTCACCCCTTCGCCCCTCCCCCGAAACATCGGGGGAGGGGTTGGGGAGGGGGGCATCACACTCCCGCCCTGACGGGATTGGGGTGGGGATTTTAAACAGATGAAAGAAACTTCAACATTTTTTAAAGCGCTTTCGGATCCCAACCGGCTTCGGATTCTTAACATGCTTAAAAGCAAAACGCTCTGTTTATGTGAAATTACCGAAATGCTCAACCTTGCCCCGTCCACCGTTTCACAACATTTAAGCATACTTAAAAAAGCCGGTTTTCTGGCAGAAAAAAGAGATGGCAAATGGGCCAATTATTTTATTGATCCACACCCATCTGATGAACGAATTACAGCCTTCATGCGTGCGGTTGATTTCTGGATTGGTGATTCAAGGATAGTTGAGGATGATTTAAATAAATGCAGATCAGTTAGCCGGTTTAACATCTGTAAGGGTTAAATTAAAATGCTTAACCGGTTTCACTCGAAGCAAAAATGTACTTTTGGGATGAGTAATAATAAACAAAAATCAATGGAAGGATAACTATGATTGATAAAACACCAATGGAACTATTGAAACAATTCGCGCCTGAATTTGCCGCGAACCAAATGCAGGAAAAAGCGTTGATATTTGAAAATGAAAAATATCAGAGCGTCCCCGGTAAATATAAAATGCTGGTCGGCATCGGTGTGGCGGCGGCCCTGGGCAGCGATACCTGCACGCAAATGTGGACAAAAATGGCCAAACAAATCGGCGTTTCCAATGAGGAAATTGTCGAAGCGATGAATGTGGCTAGATACATGAAACAGGCAACGGTCAATGATACCATTGCCAATTCGCTAAGATTTTTGGAGGAGGATGAATAATATGACTGCGGTAAAAGTACTTGGCACAGGCTGTGCCAAATGCAAAGCGCTGGAACAGCGTTTAATTAACTTAAAAGAAAAACATCAGCTGAACTTTGAACTTGAGAAGGTGACCCAATTAGACGACATAATGAACTATGGGGTGATGATGACGCCGGGATTGGTGATCAATGAAAAAGTGATGAGTTCCGGCAAGGTGCCTAAAGATGAAGAAATTCTAAAATGGATCAGGGAGGCTTAGCATGAAGAAGATATTTCTTATAATAGTTACAGTAACCACAGCCGTTGTTTTTTTATCATGTAAAAATAGCGGCGGCGATGCAAAAGCCGAAAGCCGCGTTGCAATGAAAAACAACGTGTCTGAAGCGACCGTTAATGATAAAAAAACCGATCAGCCGCTGATTACCTTTATCGAACTCGGTTCGGTCAATTGCGTGCCCTGTAAAATGATGCAGCCGATTATGAAATCGGTAGAAGAAAAATACGAGGAGCAGATCGAAGTTATATTTTATGATGTCTGGCAGCCGGATCAGCGGCACTATGCCCAGCAGTATAAAATTCGTGTCATTCCCACACAAGTTTTTCTGGATAAGAATGGAAACGAAATTTTCCGGCATGAGGGTTTCTTTCCGGAAGCTGAACTGGACGCTTTTTTACAGAAAAACGGTTTAGCTCCCAGGGAAGAAAGTTAGTGATATGGTTGAAAGTTTATTTACCGGTTTATACGAAGCGATGACCGGCGCCGTATGGCTGGCGCTTTTGGCGTCATTCGGATGGGGTGTTCTGTCTATTCTGCTTTCGCCCTGTCATCTTTCCAGCATTCCGCTTGTTGTGGGATTTATAAGTTCCCAGGGCAGGATATCTGTCACCCGAACCTTCAACATATCCCTTGTTTTCTCGGTTGGAATTTTAATTACGATTGCTCTGATTGGAATAATAACCGCATTGCTTGGCAGGTTGATGGGTGACGTGGGCGTTTACGGGAATTATTTTGTAGCCGCCATCTTTTTTCTGGTTGGACTTTATCTGTTGGATATAATCAAAATTGACTGGAACAGCGCCGGCCTGAGGCAGACAAAATTTAAGGGATTATTGGCAGCCTTAACGCTTGGCCTTTTATTTGGCATTGCCTTAGGTCCGTGCACATTCGCTTATATGGCGCCTGTTCTGGGTATAGTTTTCCAAACAGCGCAGACCAATTACTTTTTGGCGATTGTATTCCTGCTGACTTTTGGCATCGGTCATTGCGCGGTTATCGTTGGCGCGGGCACGCTGACCGGTAAAGTACAGAAATACCTGGACTGGTCTGAAGATTCTAAAATTATTTTGTGGATAAAACGAATTTGCGGAATTCTTGTAATTTTAGGAGGCATTTATTTAATCTTTACTACCGGTTAAGTCTATATATTTGAATAATATTGTTTTAATTTGTACTTTTAGTTTAAAACTGTGTGGATTTATTTATGAATTCAGACTCGCTCTTATCGGAATATGCCTTAAAAATTTTGGATTCATTAACTGAGTGCATATATGTAATTGATAAAGAATTCAAAATTGTATATCTGAATAATTCGGCGTGCCAGGCGTTAAAATTAAAAGACAAATCCATCTATGGTTCTGTTTGTATGTCTTTGTGCAGGTCTGAAAGGTGTCATTTAGGCTGTCCGATTACCGAAGTGATTCGTACAGGTAATAATGTTAAAGACCTTAAAACAACATTTATTGATAATGAAGGCAATATTTTACCAGTAAAACTAAATGCAACGCTTCTAAAAAATGAACAAGATGAACCAATCGGAGGCATTGTATCTTTTAGAAAAGATAATAAAAAAAGCTTCGACGTATATTTAGAGGAACAGGGACACTTTTACGGGATTATTGGAAAATCAAAAAAAATACGCAATGTATTTAATACAATTGAAGAAATAGCGCCAAGTGACGCCTGTGTATTAATTACAGGCGAAACAGGCGTTGGAAAAGAACTGGTTGCCGACGCTATTTATAAGACAAGTTTAAGACGTAATAAACCCTTCGTAAAAATTAATTGCGCTTCCCTTCCACCAAACCTGCTTGCCAGCGAATTATTTGGCCATATTCGCGGCGCTTTCACCGGCGCCCTGAAGGACCGTAAAGGAAGATTTGAATATGCGGACGGCGGTACGATTTTTTTGGATGAAATCGGCGAAATGCCCCTGGATATGCAGGCGCAAATGTTACGCATCATTCAGGATGGCACCTTTGAAAGATTGGGTGAATCGGTAACGCGTAAAGTTGACGTTAGAATAATTGCAGCAACAAATAAAGATTTGCAGGATCAGATAAATAATAATCAGTTCAGAAGCGACCTCTATTACCGGTTAAATGTGATACCGGTTCATGTACCCCCTTTAAGAGAAAGAAAAGACGACATCATTTTTTTAATTGATTATTTTCTGAATAAGTTCAAGAGACAATATGATAAGAATCTAAAGGATATCGCCGCGGACACCTTGGATATATTGTTAAATTATGACTGGCCCGGAAATGTCAGAGAATTGGAAAATGCGATCGAATACGCTATAATCAGATCTAAACGTGGAGATTATCTTTGTAAATGCAGTTTGCCGCCGGCAATTAGAATCGATGAAGATTGCTCTGGTAATCAAAGTATTTCTGAGATCGAAAATGACGATAAACTGCAAACCGTTCTTGCGCTTCTCCGTCAAAACAACTGGAATAAAACAAAAGTTGCCAACCTTTTAGGCATCAACCGAAGCACTATTTACAGACGTCTTCGTTCGCTTGACCAACCTAAATAGACGCAACATTTTGTTGTAAAATGTTGCATAGCAACATTCCGTTTTAACCCCGGATCAGGTATTACTGTTTCAAATTGTTGCATTTAAAAAATATGTTCATTTTTTAAACCCTGTAACGACAGCATTTTGGGTTGGCATATATTTTGTTATTTATTTCACATAATGAAAGAAATGTTAGCCAATTACTATTTTATGCAAAGAAATTTTTCACTGGCTGTTCAGGAATTTGAACGTGTTCTCGCCAAATACCCGGAAAACAAAAATATCCGCAAAAAAATTATTTTATGTTATATCAAAACCAATGAATTAAAAAAGGCATTTGCTTTATTCCAGTCCCTGGTGTTTCAGGATATCCAATATATCATGAATACCAATTTTGATGATGGGTTTTGTCCCTGTCCTGAACTCATTTACGAGTATGAGAATAATTTTTATTTCAGTGATGATAACACAAATAACCTGATTTTGGGTATGCTATGGCTTTACTGTGATATCCATGAATCGCTCAGATTTTTTAGGATGTATTTGCAAAATGATCCAAATAATAAATCAATTCAAAAACTTATAACCCATATTCTTAAAACATTAAAGGAGATCCCTGATGGAAAAGAAGCTTACTCGTAATCAGTTTTTCAAAAGTAGTACACAATATGCTATGGGCGCGGTTGCCGGTGTAGCTGGTCTGAATATGCTTTCAAATAAAAGGCTAATGGCCAATACGTCCGAATTTAGTTGGCCCTATCCCTATGCAACACTCGATCCGGAAACTGCCAGAATCAATGCGCATACTTTATATTGGAATGGAAAAGCTTGCTGTGCCGGTGTATTCGGCGGTATCGTGGAATGTCTTAAAACGGCTGTAGGCGATCCCTGGAACAACTTCCCTATTGAAATTATGTTATTCGGCCACGGCGGAGGCGCCGGCTGGGGCACCATTTGTGGTGCATTGAACGGCGCAGCTGCGCTGGTCAGCCTGGTGGTAAATGAAAAGGGGACGTCAGATGCACTGATTAACGAAATATGGGGATGGTATACTACGGAAAACTTACCAAGCGATGCAGCTAATAGCGCAAGTTATGAAGAGATCAAATATTCCGGAGATTTACCGCAAAATATTTCAGGCAGCCCGTTGTGTCACCAGTCTGTAAGTCAATGGTGCAGGGTCGCCAATAAAAAAATAGGAGATGTAGAAAGAAAAGAACGTTGTGGCCGTTTAACGGGTGATATCGCCGCGAAAACGGTGGAAGTATTAAATGCCCATTTTGCAGATCAATTCAGCGGTACTTTCTCAGACCCGGATGGAAACGCTGTCTGTATGAATTGCCATGGTGCGGATGTGTTCCATAATGTAATGACCCACATGGAATGTGCATCCTGCCACAATGATGAACCGGTTCATGGGGGTGCATACACAAACATGGAGCCCATTTCAGTTCATAAACCATCAAACTATAAACTGGAAAATGCTTATCCTAATCCCTTTAATCCGTCCACAAATATAAGGTTTTCGATACCAAAGTATGAAAAAGTACGGCTGGAAATATATGATATTAAAGGGCGATTGGTTGCTTCAATCGTCGACTCTGACTTCCTTAATGCCGGAACTTATGAATACAAATGGGATGGCCGGAATAATATGGGACAGAAAGTATCCAGTGGTTTTTATATAGCACGGTTAACTACCGGCAACTATATGCAATCTATAAAGCTGAATTTGGTTAAATAAGAAAGAACTCAGTTGCTAAAGTGAACTAATTCGTTTTATCTTTCGAAACCTTTTGCAGGCTGTTCATTTTGAGCAGCCTGTTTTTATTTAGTTGTTGAATAACGATGTAAATCCTACTCACATATTATTTTTTTAATATGCCATGACACCCCGTAGTCAAGTCCAGTGATTATAACGAACACTCCTTACTGCGACGGTTTGCTCATTTATATTCACTCCGCAAAGCCACAATAGGATCGAGCCAGGCGGCTTTGCGCGCCGGATAAACGCCGAAGAACAGGCCGATCAGCAGCGAAAAGCTGAATGAATACAGAATCGGTGTTAAAGAGAGACTCGTTGACCAGTTTGTGGAAAGGGCAATAACCAACGAACCGCATACGCCGATAATGATTCCCTCCAACGCCAGCGCCGCGCGCAGTTTATGCGCCAGCAATTGCTTCCCTGAAATTTTTATGCTGCGTGCTATTTTCATGTTTTCTGCCTGATCTTTATCATTGATTGATTTGCTTTCATCAATTCAATATCCGGAGACAAACACAACCTTAATAGTAAGATTCTATGAATTTAAAAAACTTGTGCGGGAAACAATAGAATTTAGTGTTGCAAAGGCTGTCAAAAAAATTAAGGACGTTAGAAGCGCGAAAACCCGAATTTATTTCCGGCAATTAAAAAAAAATAAATTTTTCAGAATATGTTCAGGGCAACTGAGATCGAATCAAAATCAAACGACAGCAATGGGAAATAAAAGATCACTCAACCGATAGCGCTTTTAATTTGAGGGCAAAACAGGAACCCTGGGGATGATTGTCATGGATCTCAATTGTACCGCCAATTGCTGACAGTATTTCTCTTACCAGCGAAAGACCCAGGCCGTAACCTTCAATCACGGTATCCGACTCAATACGATAAAAACGATCAAATACTTTTTCTCGTTGATCAGGCGGAATACCGATCCCTTTATCACAAACGTTTATTTCAATAAATCCATCCTGCTTTTTTGCACGAAGATCGACGGCAAGCCCGTCTTCGGAATATTTGAAAGCATTATCGATGATATTTTGAATGGCCAGCGAAAAATATTCGATGTTACCACGCGCGTATAATCCGTTTTCTAAATTGAGAACAAGATTTTTGCCCGGGAATAATCCGGGCATTCCGGAAAGGATTTTAGAAATATTTAAGACCTTCTGATCTTTCCGGCAGGCATGACATTCCTTTGCTAAAATTAACAAATTGCGGACGATAACAATCATCCGGTCCGTCTGTTCCATCATCACACCAAAGGTTTCCAGGCACTCTTCGTTTTTGTGAGATTTACGTTGGATAAATTCCAGTTCGTTCTTTAAGACTGTCAGGGGTGACATCAATTGATGTGAAGCGTTGTCCGTAAATTGTGAAATCTGATTGAACTGTTGCTGCAACCTACCGAAAAGATGATTTAACGTATCCCGGAGCTTTCCCAGTTCATCATCCGGCCCGGCTTTATAATTCAGACGCTGATTCAGTTCCGTTGCGGAAATTCGGTTAGCCAGCTCAATAATTTTATTCACCGGAGCGAAGCTTTTGCGGGCAAGCAGAATACTGGCAACAACAATAAGCAGAATTATAACCGGAAAGCTGTATAAATTATATTTAAATAAAAGAGGCATAAACTGTGCGATATCTGTTTTAAACGCGGAAAGCTGAATGACTGCGGCCCGTCTGCCGTCCGTATCCGGAAGGTATCTGCAAACCGTTCTCAGTTCATACTCCGCGGCGCTTGTGTTGGTGAAAGTGACCGTTCCCGTATCTGCCGGAAACGATAAGGGAATGGGACCGAATTCACTTAAATTTTCGCTTTGCAATAATATTCTATCCTGCAGATTGTAAACCTGAAGAAAAAACGATGTGGGGGCGATGGTCAGTAAATCGCTTTCTCTTAATTCTCTGTCATGATCCACAACCAGAGTATCATATTCCATGTGCATAGTCAGCATAAAGTGTTCCAGCTCATGGTTGAGATGATTATCAATAATCCGGGCAGCCTCGAAGTTTAGTATAATTAGAAAAAAAATATTTAAAAGGATATAAAGCCCAATTACAAAAATTGCGTTCCAGGCGGCATTGCGCAGAACCGTGCCCGATATTTTAATTCGCTTCATCTTAATCATTAATCAAAGAATAACCTTCTCCGTAAACGGTCTTAATATACTTCGGAGCGCCAAAGGATTCGAGTTTTTTTCTCAGATTTTTAATGGTTGCTTCAATAAAATTGGTTGCCGGAAGGAAAGACAGCTTCCATACGTTGGATGCCAATTGTTCCTTGCTCACGATTTCCTGACTATGCTCAATTAAATACTTAAACAGTTCGAATTCCATCTCGGGTAACTTAACTGACTGATCTTTACGGATGAGCTGACGGTTAACAAGATCCAAACGCAATTCACCGAAGGTTAAATGATTTTGGGTTAAGGCGCTTCTGCGGATAACGGCATTCAGCCGGGCAAGTACTTCTTCAAATGAAAACGGTTTAGTAATATAATCATCCGCGCCGGCATCCAACGCTTCAACTTTATTGGATAGGTCGGTCAGGGCGGTCAGCAGAATTATGGGAATGCTGTTTTCCTCCTCGCGAAGTCGGCGGCAAACCTCCAGTCCGCTTAATTTTGGCATGCGCCAGTCGAGCAACAGGGCGTCATATTGACCGACGGCCAGCATATCCAGCGTCTTCCGGCCATCTTCCGCGATTTCCGCCCGGTGGTTACCGGCCTGGAAACTTTTGCGCAGAGATTGGGCGATCCGGTAATCATCCTCGGCAATTAAAATATTCATGATAGTTCAGTTTAAAATTTTAAAAGTAATTTAACGCAAAATTTTGATAAATCATCATATATAATATGAAAAAATTTTCATTATTATTTGCTTCAAACCTTGCGAAAGTGTTTGTATATTAGGTAAAAGATTTACGTGATCGGGAGTAATGATGAAGATAATGGCAGTAAGCGACGACGACACAGTACTCGATGAGCTTAAATCATTAAAAGAAAACAAAGCCATTCAATTGAACTTATACGAAGGTAAAAAGGATTGTTTTCAATTATTCACATTCTTATATACAAAATTAAAAGCAATTGTGATTATTGACCATGATTTCCTGAGAACCAGGACAAAATCGGTTATTCGTAATTTGAAACAATTCAACGAAAATTTAAAAATAATCTTCATCACTTCCGTTAATAGTATCGAACTGGGCAGGGAGATGATTGACTACGGACTTCTTTTATATTTAATAAAACCGATCCCACGGGGTACAATAATAGAGGTATTATTATCATTAGATAAGAAACAACAACAACTCACTAATCAATTCATTGTTTAACGGAGGTTTTTATGAAACATCGGTTACAATTTACGGGCATACTGACGGCATTATTAGTACTTTTTTGTACAACACAGATGCTTGCACAGGATTATGCCGGCAGCGAAACATGTAAAGCTTGCCACAGCGGTAAGTATGATAATTACATGAAAAGCGGCCACCCGTACAAGATTAACAAGGTAGAGGGCGCAGCTCCCGTTTATCCGGAAGGGACATCGCCGGGCGTGCCCAATCCGCCGCAAGATAAAACCTGGGATGATATTACCTATGTTATCGGCGGCTTTGGCTGGAAAGCCCGCTTTATGGACAACGAAGGCTATATTTTAACGGGAGATTCTATACGGCAGTATAACCTGGCCAACGCCGAACTTGGACTGGATGCAGGATGGTCCGGTTATGACGGCCATCTGGCGCCGCGAAAGCCTTTCAACTGCGGCGCCTGTCACACGACCGGCTGGGTTGCGGATGAAGACCCGGATACAGATGGCGATTTAAGCGACAATCAGGATGGTCTCGAAGGAATTCACGGGACATGGGTGGAGCCGGGCATCCGCTGCGAAGCCTGCCATGGTCCTTCGGCGGATCATGCCGCATCGCCCTCAACAGTCAAACCGAGCACGGCGGAAAACTGCAATAGCTGCCATATACGCGGCGATGTTACACAGATCGACGCCAGCGGCGGTCTGATCAAGCATCATGAACAATATGAGGATTTGCTGGCTTCCCCGCATAAAAGCTTTGACTGTGGCAGCTGTCATTCACCGCATAAAAGCACCCAATATGCCATGGGCGGTTATAAGGGCGACGATGAAACCTGTCTAACCTGCCACAGCGATGTTGAAGTTAAAGTCGCCGCAAAAGCGGATTTTTCATGTATGGACTGCCACATGCCCTTTGCCGCAAAATCAGCGGTAAAAATTGACATCGCGTATGACGGCGGAACCGTACCGAAGGGCGATATTCGCACGCATATGTTCAGAATTAATCCGGACACCTCCTGGAATATGTTTACGGATGATGGCGCATTTGTCCGTGTGGATGATGAGGACAAAGCGTATATCTCGCTGCCTTATGCCTGCCTCAGTTGTCATACCAATCAATCGCTGGCCTGGGCCGGTGAGAATGCTACCGCAATCCACGGTACCGGAACCGCTATACACGACGATCTGATCGCGGCCAATTTACCGGCGCAATTCGAATTACATCAAAATTTCCCGAATCCGTTTAATCCGAGCACTACAATCATGTTCGATCTGCCCGAAGCGGCAGCGGTGCAACTGGCTATTTATACGGTCAACGGACAACGGATTCAAAATATAATCAATAATCGCATGCCGGCGGGCCGTCACCGCGTTACCGTCGACGGCAGTAATCTGGCCTCCGGCGTCTACATCTATTCGATGCAGGCCGGCAATTATACCGTGGCGAAAAAGATGATTTTAACAAAATAAGCGGATTGAATAAATCATTAAGTACTTAAAGCCGCCCGCGGGCGGCTTTTTTTAGTATCGCTTGACAATATCGAAATACGATATTACATTCCCGCAAACAACCAGGAAAATAATATGGAAGACAAATTATTGAAAGATCTGCTGCTCGGGTTTGTGAAAGTGCATATTCTGTATCATGCTGAAAAAGAACCGATATTCGGGCAGGATTTTCATCAGGAATTGCAGCGGCACGGATACGCACTGTCCTATGGTACGCTGTATCCCATTTTCCATAAGCTCGAAGCGCAGGGCTATCTCGTCTCAACCCGCGAAAATGTGAAGGGCAAAGTACGCCGTTATTACACCATCACGGACGCCGGAAGGGAAATCCTGGAAAAAGCGAAAACCCAGGCCAAAGAGCTGGTGGATGAATTATTTGAAGATGAAACCTGAGCATTATTTTATTACCGGAAACTATTTACCAAACGCCTCTATCGGTGGTTTATTTAGATTAATAAATACGCACATTAACCATGAAAATCAATTATGAAAAAAATAGATTTCGTATCCCTGAATAAATTAAACAACCTGCTGCGCGGCGATTTGCTGCCGCTGTTCCTGAGAATCGCAGCGTTTGCCGGATTAGTGATACTCATTGGGCTGGGATTTTCCGCTTATTCCGATGATTCTGCATTTTTAGTACAACTGCGTAATTTTAATCTGGGCAATCTCCTGGTCTGGTCTTACTGGTGGCCGCTGATTGTGATCAGCGCGATTTTCTTCGGAAGGCTGTGGTGCTTTGTCTGCCCGGTGGAACTGATCACCTCGTTTTTTGCCAAAATCGGATTGAAGAAAGATCGTCCCAAATGGCTTCTTTCCGGCTGGGCCATCACCATTTTTTATATTTTAATCCTGTTTGCCGGTATCCAGATTTTAAAAGTACACCGCAATCCAACGTATATGGCGGTGTATCTGCTATTCATCATCGCCGTGTCGGTTATTACCGGTCTGCTCTTCAAAAAAAATACCTTCTGCCGCTATGTGTGTCCGGTCGGTTACCTGCTCGGATTATATTCGCGTATTTCACCTTTCGGCTGGCGCGTGGCTGACAAAGATATTTGCGTGACATGCAAGGATAAATCCTGCATTCATACCAATTATCGTTACAATCTGGTCAACAAGAGCTGCGGGGTCGATCTTTATCCCGGCAAGCTGGACCAGAATGATTACTGCATCCTGTGCGCCGGCTGCCTGAAAACCTGCGATCAATATCAGCCCGAAAAAGCGAAGGGACGTCCCAATCCGGGATTCCGTTTTATCGGCTTTGCGAGAGACCTGCTTGCTGCGCGTCCCCTCAGGAACGCCGAGGCTTTTTTTGTGCTGCTTGTTTCGGGATTCGTCATCAGCGAGCTTCTTTCGGAATGGAAGGTGACCAATGGTTTCCTGAAGTACATCCCTGATTCATTTTTAGCAATGCTGCCCTGGCAGGATGCTGCGCTTTCCGGGATTGTTTACGGTTTAACCATTTTCCTGCTGCTGCCATTCATTTTTTGGTTTGTCCCGTATCTAATATCACGCCTGGCCGGTTTAAAGGTATCGTTTTCCCGCTTCGCCGCGCATTTCGCGCTGGCCTTCCTGCCCATCATGGCCGCCGCCCATGCCGCTAAGGGTGTTTTAAAAATGACCTCGCGCATTCCTTATTTTCAGCATGTTTTTGATGATGTCAGCGGCATGAGCACAACAAGATTATTTTTTGAAAATAAGCTGATGCTGGCCGCCGGTCCTGCGTGGCTGGATACCATCGTCAGTGTTTTGGTTACCTTTTTTATTATGGCCGGAATGGTATTAAGCTTTAAAGTGACAAGAAGGATCATCGATACGCACTTTGAAGATATGCGGTCAACCCGGACCGCATATTTAATTCCGGTAAGCTATGGATCGCTATTTCTGATCACCGTTCTGGTGTGGCGATGGATGGTTTGAATGACAAAGATAATCAATGATAATAAGTAAGAGGTGCTAAATGAAAAAATTGTTTTCAGCCGATTCAGCGGCGCTCAGCATTTTGCTGGTGCGCCTGATGGTCGGACCGGTTTTTCTGTCGGAAGGCCTGCAGAAATTTCTTTTTCCGGCGGTTCGCGGCGCCGGACGATTCCTGAAAATCGGTTTACCGGCGCCCGAGTTTCTGGGTTATTTCGTCGGTTCGTTCGAAGTGATCTGTGGCATATTGATTTTACTTGGCCTTTTCTCAAGGTATGCCGCTATCCCACTAATTTGTATCATGCTGGTGGCAATCGGCAGCACCAAAATTCCCATTCTGATTAATCAGGGTTTCTGGGAAATGGCCCATGCCGCGCGCACGGACTGGGCGATGCTGCTGGGCAGTTTGTTCCTGCTGATCAATGGCAGCGG
>CAYXRA010000117.1:0-1436 GCA_964467525.1 uncultured Calditrichaceae bacterium | reverse complement strand
AATAAATTACTTAAGAAGGTAACCCTGCGCTTTTTGCAGATCGTTGTGGCTGTCATGCTCATTTTGATCTCCCTGGCCCTGGGCGCCGGGCTGATTTGATTGGAGTTAAGCGCATATTCCTGTTTCATTTTACTGGATTACTGAAATTTTTATCGCCTTCTTCGAAAAATCAAAATACACCTTAATATCCGGCGAATAAAGATACAGATGGCAAAATTTTTTTGACAGAGGCAATTACATTTTATTATATTCAATCAATCAATTGAATAATAAAAAGGATAACTTATGCAAGGCCGCGAATTTAAAGACGCTGTGTTCGAACATTTTGCCCGAATCGCCTACGCTTTTGCCGCGCCAAAACGCCTGGAAATAATCGATATTCTGGCTCAGGGGGAAAGAGATGTCGAATCGCTGGCCAGGGAAGGGACGATGACCGTGGCCAACGCTTCGCGCCACCTGCAGATCTTAAAGGCTGCCCGGTTGGTTTCCGGGCGGCGGGACGGAATTCGTATATTTTACAAATTAACCGATGACGATGTTTTTCAATGCTGGAAAAATCTGCGCTCTATCGCAGAAAAACGTATTGGCGAAGTCCGTGAAATCAGTCGTTTATTCTGGGAAGAACGCCATGCGCTGGAATCCATCACGGCGAAGGAATTATGGAACCGTATTCAAAATAATAATGTGGTCGTTCTTGATGTCCGTCCGACGACAGAATTTGAGCAATCGCATATTCCACATTCTTTGTCAGTCCCATTAGAAAAATTAAAAGATAAATTAAATGAATTGCCAAAAGATGTCGATGTGGTCGCCTATTGCCGTGGACCGTACTGCGTGCTGTCACCGGAAGCGGTAGCCATGTTAAAAAAATCAGGAATGCGGGCCATGCGTCTGGAAGAGGGACTGCCGGAATGGAAACAATTGGGACTGCCGGTAGAAACGGACTAAATCAGTTGGTTAAACTGACACGGAAATCATTCTTTAATAATATGTAAAGGGAAAGGTATTACATGATTACGTTTATTCTTAATGACGCGCCTTATGGAACGGAAAGGTCATACAATGCGCTCCGGATTGCTTTATCTTTGGTTAAGAAAGAGGATGATGTCCGCATTTATTTAATGGCCGACGCTGTTTTTTGCGGCCTGGCTAACCAGCAAACGCCCAACGGTTATTATAATATCGGCCGGATGATCAAAGGTCTGCTCAGAAACGGCGGACAGGTACACGCCTGAGGTACCTGCTGCGACGCCCGTGGGGTGTCAGAAGAGCATTTGATGGAAGGGGTTGTAAAAAGCAATCTGGAAACCAGCGTAAACTGGATTCAAAACAGTTCGCAAACTCTTGTTTTCTGAAACATAATCCATCTTAGTACCTTAATTGTGAATTTCTTGTTTTTTATGGCAGAAATTGCAACGGGGAAAAACATAAATTCC
>CAYXRA010000116.1:8564-14496 GCA_964467525.1 uncultured Calditrichaceae bacterium | reverse complement strand
TAAAAAAGTTGTATTGATAAAATAAGTTTCATCTGTTTAAAATCCCCACCCTGCGTCACGCCTTGGCGGGGAGTGGGAGAAGAGCCCCCTCCCCAACCCCTCCCCCGATGAATCGGGGGAGGGGCGAAGGGGTGGGGGGTCTTTTTAATCATGCTTTTGTGTGTTTGCCAAATCATGGATGTTTCATTTATCATAGGTTCGGTCGAAAATATGATAAATTCGTTTCCATCGGCGTGTTGTTTAATCAAAATCAACAATTTGTTGAATGTTTCCGCAAATTGAATTATTATTGTTTAATGTTAAACCACAAAATGCCAGTGCCGGGGAGTATATGCGATTTCAATATTTTGCTTCATGTTTATTTTTCTTGTTTGTTATTTTTGCAATAATTACGTCGACTTTTGCCCAATCCGTTCATCCGTCTGCGGAGAATTCAACAAATACGGTACGCACTATTGAGTTTGCCGGCGTAAATTGGTACGTCAAAGACGGCGGATTAATGGGTCCCGGACCCAATTACTGGTCGGATGATAAGCAAAGCGTCTGGCTGGATGATCAGAATCGCCTGCATCTTAAAATTCGTAAAATCGGCGCAACCTGGTACTGTGCGGAAGTCTATACCACCGAATATACCACGTACGGCGAACATCGTTTTCTGGTTGAAGGCTACATCGACCGGATGGATAAAAATATTGTGCTGGGCTTGTTCGTTTATGCCGCCGACAACGCGGAAATTGATATTGAATATGCCAAATGGGGTAGTGAAAACCGGCAAAATGTCGGCGGTTACACCGTGCAGCCCTGGTCGCATGAGGGAAACGTGCATCAGTTTCAGAGTCCGCTCGATACATCACTGAGCACGCATTTTTTCGACTGGCAGCCAAATTACGTGCTCTTCGGCAGTATCCAGGGGCATCACTACGGCGCACCGCCGTCCAGCAACGATTATATCGAACGCTGGATTTACAATGGACCCGACATTCCGCCAAGTTCGAGAAATCTGCGGACGCATATCAATCTGTGGTTGAACAACGGCACGCCGCCTACCGATCTTTCGGTGATGGAAGTCATCATTACCGATTTGGTGCAGCCCCTGTCGTCTTCTCTGGAAGATAAACAGAATAATAACCGTAAACCGAAGCAACCGGACTTATTGCAGAATTATCCCAATCCTTTTAATCCGGGTACCCATTTAAAATACAATCTGCCCGGAAACGGGCCCATGCAGTTGGATATTTTTAATGTCAATGGTCAGCTTTTACGGACACTGGTTGCAGGATGGGCTTTGGCCGGCACGAAACAAGTCTACTGGGACGGAAAGGATTGTCGCGGTGATGATTTGCCCTCGGGAATATATATCGCCCGAATTACATCAGCGGGATTTCAGGATCAGATTAAACTATTACGGATTAAATAATCTATACCGGACATAGGAGGCCTTTTTACGGTGCTTTATAAATAGTTTTATAGTGTAATTTTCTTGGACAAGCTTCCGGCCGGGCTCTCGGAAAATCGCCAACGACGGATAAAACCTAAGCCGGAATAGTTTTGTTTAAATAAGCCATGTCACGCCCCACCCCTTCCCCCACGCGTGGGGAGGGGGAAGGGGTGGGGCGTGACTCAAATTTCTGCCGGAAAAAAGCAAGAAATTCGCGACTAAGGGCCTAATTTGTGAATAACAACAGTATATTAAGACCAGCGATTCATTGTTAATGCAAACACGGAGAGCGTATTTATGGAACATCTGCACTGGATCGATTTTACCGTTATTTTTGTTTTCTTTTTAATCATTTTCGGTATCGCCGCCTACTATTCGCGTCAGGCCGGTAAGGGTACGCAGGAATTTTTTCTGTCCGCGCGTAACCTGCCCTGGTATATTGCCGGAACGGCCATGGTGGCAACGACATTTGCCGCCGACACGCCGCTGGCCGTCACCGAGCTGGTAGCGCGCAACGGCATCGCCGGTAACTGGCTGTGGTGGAATCTGGCCATCGGCGGTATGCTGACCGTTTTCTTTTTTGCCAGGCTTTGGCGCCGCTCAGGAATTATGACCGATGTGGAATTTGTGGAACTGCGTTATTCGGGGAAGGCGGCGGCCGTATTACGCGGTTTTCGCGCCCTCTATCTCGGATTGTTCATGAATGCTATCGTCATGGGCTGGGTGCATAAAGCAATGGAAAAAATATTCAAAGTAACGCTGCCGGAATTCGACGCCTTTCTGCTGGTTGCCATCGCTGCCGGTATCATTGCCGTGTATGCTTCGGCTTCAGGCCTACTGGGAACAGCGCGCACCGATAGCTTTCAGTTTGTGTTTGCAATGATCGGCTGCATCATTCTGGCCGTGATCGTCGTGCAATTGCCTGTCGTGGACGGCCTGACATCACTCAAAGCAAAATTAGCGCCCCAGGTTCTGGACTTTTTTCCGAGGATAGGCAAAGTGAGCGCAGGCGGCGTCACCGGCGGGGCGCTGGCAATTACCGCCGGCGCTTTTTTTGCCCACATCGGTTTACAATGGTGGTCGAGCTGGTATCCGGGCGCCGATCCGGGCGGCGGCGGTTATGTGGCTCAGCGGATGATGTCGGCAAAAGATGAAAGGCACAGTTTATTTGCTACGCTGTGGTTTACCATTGCCCATTATACCCTGCGTCCCTGGCCCTGGATTATAGTTGCCTTGGCGGCGCTGGTTATCCTGCCGCGCGCCAAGAGTCCTGCTGAAATTCAGCGGGAAAATCCGCAATTGTATGAAAAAGTCGTATTGGCTTACGAGGATAACACGCTGATAAAATCCGGCAATCCGGTGTATCAGTCACCGGAATTTAAAACCATGTATGAAAAATATGAAAACACCATTGATCCCGGCGTCATGTATCCAAAACTGATGCTGCGCTATCTGCCAACCGGCCTGCTCGGATTGCTGATCGCCGTTTTTCTGGCTGCTTACATGTCAACAATTGCCTCGCAGTTGAACTGGGGCACGTCTTATCTCATCAATGATTTTTACCGGCGCTTCATCCGGCGCGATGCCGATGAGAAACATTACGTGTTGATTTCGCGTCTCGGTATCATCCTGATGATCGTTTTCTCATTACTGCTTACAAAGTATCTTTTAACAACGATCAGCGGCGCCTGGGAGTTTATCATTAATGCCAGCGCCGGTATGGGCGCGGTGCTGATCCTGCGCTGGTACTGGTGGCGCATTAACGCCTGGTCGGAAATATCGGCAATGATCGCCCCGCTCATTATTTATCCGATCGCCAAATATCAGTTCGGCATGCAGTCGCCGATCACCCTTTACCCGATTGTGTTCGGCACCACGCTGGTTTGGCTGGTTGTAACTTTTTTGACCCGGCCCGTGCCGGAGAATAAACTGATCGCCTTTTATAAACGGGCCTATCCCGGCGGTATCGGCTGGAAAAAAATCGCCGAACAGGTTGGCCCGGTGCCGGTGAATAACCGCTTTGGCAAAATGTTTATCGATTGGTTAATGGGCGTTATTCTGGTCTATGCCTTTTTATTCGGAATCGGTGAGGTGATATTCGGCGCCTATCTGAGCGGTTTCCTGATTCTGGCCGTGGGCGTTGCCGCCGGATTGGTAATCTGGTTTGATCACAGAAAATAGGACAATCAAATTCTCTTTTACGGATACTTTTTATGATTTTTTCAAAAACAGCGAAATACATCTTTATCCTGTTAATAACGGTCGGTACGGTTTACCCACAGGTTAGTTTTGAGTCTTCCAATTTACCGATTGTTGTCATCAATACGCAGGGCCAGACCATTCCCGATGAGCCCAAAATTATGGCCGATATGGGCATCATTTATAACGGGCCGGGCGAAAGAAATTATTTAAGCGATGCCTTTAATGAATACGAAGGCAAAATCGGTATCGAGATCCGCGGATCGAGCTCGCAGATGTTTCCCAAAAAGCAGTATGCCGTGGAAACGCGTTTGGCTGACGGGGAAAACAACAATGTCTCATTGCTCGGTCTGCCGGCGGAAAACGACTGGATTCTACATGCCCCTTACACGGACAAAACTTTCCTGCGTAACGTACTGGCCTATCATTTATCCAATGAAATCGGTCGCTATGCCAGCCGGACGCGTTTCTGTGAGGTAGTGCTCAACGGCGACTATCAGGGCGTTTACGTGTTGATGGAGAAGATCAAACGCGACAAAAACCGCGTCGATATTTCAAAACTGGAACCGGATGAGATCAGCGGCGATGATCTGACCGGTGGTTACATGATCAAAATTGATAAAACCGAAGGCGCTCACACCGACGGCTGGTATTCTATTTTTCCGCCGTATAAAGGGTCAGACCGGAAAATCTTTTATCAGTATCACGAGCCCAAAGCGGATGAAATCGTTCCCGGGCAGGAAGAATATATTCAGGATTACATCTATGCATTCGAATTGAAGATGTTCAGTCCTGAATTTAACGATCCGGACAGCGGCTATATGCAATTGATTAACAGCGCCTCTTTTGTCGACCATTTTATTCTCAATGAGATTGGAAAAAACGTCGATGGATATCGTTTAAGCGCCTATCTTTATAAAGACAAAGACAGCAAGGATAAGCGCCTTTTTGCCGGACCGATCTGGGATTTCAATCTTGCTTTCGGTAACGCCAATTACTATAACGGGCAATACCCCAGCGGATGGCAGGTCGATTTCATGGGTTATGGCGATTATTTTCAGATTCCTTTCTGGTGGCATAAACTCGTCGATGATAATGCGTTCAGAGGACAAATCATTCAGCGCTGGCAAACTCTGCGTAAAAACCAATTTGAATACGACAGGATTACCGCTTATATCGATAGTCTGGTCAATTTGCTGGATGAAAGCGCCGCGCGTGATTTTGAACGCTGGCCGCGATTGGGACAATACATCTGGCCCAATCCCTGGGTTTTTGATACCTGGGAACAGGAAATCGGTTATTTTAAAAACTGGATCAGTGACCGCCTGATCTGGATGGACGGACAGTTGCAAAATCCCGAAAAACAAATGCCGCTCCATAAAACAAGCCAAAAACCGGTTATCGACGGATGGATGGACCCATGCTGGAATAATTTCCCTGTTATGAAAATCGGCAATGTGATCACCGGCATGATTAGTGATTCAGCGGACCTGTCCGCCGGGGCCAGGATTTGCTGGGATGAAAATAATCTCTATGTATGGATTACTCTGAATGACGATCAACTAATCCGCGATTCCGGCACGACGATTCACAATGACGATGGCATCGAGCTCTATCTCGATCTTGATAACAGCAAAAACAACCATTATGATGAAAATGATTTTAAATATCGCTTTGCCTGGGATAACAGCACCGTCTACGAGCGCATCCGCAATGCGGTTGAAAATGTTCAGTTTAAAATGAATGCAACAGATAACGGTTATCAGGTGGAAATTGCTATCCCCTGGGCAACGCTTGGTCAGCAGCCGCGGATTGGATCGCTGGTGGGCTTTGAACTGCAGGTTAATGATGATGATGACGGCGGCGAGCGGGATGCCAAAATCGCCTGGTGGGGCACGGAGGACAATGCTTACAGCGATCCTTCGAAATTCGGCGTTGTACGCATGGAAGACGCTACGACGCTGCAGCAATTGTATTTAAATCCAACCGGCTACGAACTGGGACAAAATTATCCCAATCCGTTCAACGCAACGACGACCATACATTATCATTTGCAAGGGTATGGCAATGCGGCCATCGAAATTTTTAATACGGCGGGTCAAAAAATAGAAACATTGCATATCGGCAGGCAGGGCAGAGGACGGCACACGGTTAAATGGCACAGCGAGGGGAAACCCAGCGGTCTTTATTTTTATCGTCTGCGGACTGGTAGTGGGATAAGCGCAGTCCGAAAAATGATTTTAATAAAATGAAGAAAGAAGAATCCCCTCCCCTTGCCCCTCCCCACGCATGGGG
>CAYXRA010000116.1:0-8464 GCA_964467525.1 uncultured Calditrichaceae bacterium | reverse complement strand
AGAAGAATCCCCTCCCCTTGCCCCTCCCCACGCATGGGGTGGGGAAATTTAAATTAACATAGCAGGTACTATGAATAACGCAACAAAAACCAAAAGACTGGTTTCCCTGGACGTTTTGCGCGGGGCCACCATCGCCGCGATGATTCTGGTAAATAATCCCGGAAGCTGGAATACGGTTTACGCCCAGTTACGTCACGCAAGCTGGCACGGCTGGACGTTTACCGATCTGATTTTTCCGTTTTTCCTTTTTATCGTCGGCGTGGCTATTGTGTTCGCCTTTTCAAAAAAACTGGAAACGGACACGCCTAAAAAAGAACTCTATAAAAAAATTATCAGGCGCACATTAATTCTGTTCGGGTTGGGACTTTTTCTGAACGGATTTCCCTATTTTGAGTTATCGAGCCTGCGCATACCCGGCGTTCTGCAGCGCATTGCGATATGCTATCTGTTCGCATCGATCATTTTCCTGCATGCCTCGGTTCGCTGGCAGATGATCTGGGCCGGCGGTTTGCTGTTTGTTTACTGGATGCTGATGGTGTGGATTCCCGTGCCCGGCGTCGGCGCCGGTTCCTTCGCCAAAGGCGCAAATTTTGCCGCCTATATCGACAGCCTGATTCTGAAAGGTCACATGTGGTCGGTTACCAAAACCTGGGATCCGGAAGGATTGATAAGCACGATACCGGCGATATCGACCACATTGTTCGGTGTGCTCACCGGACACTTGCTGCGCAGTAAAAAATCGCCACAGAAAATGACTCAGTGGCTGCTGGGCTTGGGCGCCGCCGGAACGGTTATCGGGTTGATCTGGGGTATCTGGCTGCCTGTAAACAAGAGTCTCTGGACCAGCTCCTATGCCGTGCTGATGGCCGGATTGACATTGTTGTGTCTGGCGGTTTGTTATTATTTGATCGATGTGAAAGAATACCGGAAAGCAATACACCCTTTTATGGTTTACGGTATGAACGCGATTACTGTTTACGTGCTGTCCGGTATCGTCGCTAAACTGAGCTGGATCATTAAATGGACGACGGCCGGCGGTGATGAAATTTCATTGAAGTCATGGATTTATGAAAACCTGTTTGCCTCCTGGCTGAACGGGTATAATGCTTCGCTGGCTTATGCGCTTAGTTTCATTATGATCATGTATCTTTGTATGCTGATACTTTACAAGAAAAAAATATTCATTAAAATATAAGAGGCGTGATATGCGCAATTATGGCAAAGTATCGTTAATTATTTTCATGTTCTGTATTTTCATTTCCAATACGCGGGGTGGCACGATGGAAAATACATTCAATTTAATGCCCGTTCCTGCTTCCGTAAAATGGACGCAGGCTGAATTCGAACTGGACTCTACTTTTTCAGTGAAGCTGGACGGTACCTATCATCCAAGATTGGAAAGCGCGGCCAACCGGATGCTGCGCCGGCTCTGCGGCCGGACAGGTATTTTTCTGACCAATCCCTATGCCAGGGATGCGCGGGTTGAAGATGCGAAAATGGTAATCAATGTGAAAAAAGCGGGGGAAGTGAAGCTGTTTGAGGACGAGTCCTACCGGTTGCAGGTCAGCGCTGACAAAATAACGCTGGATGCGGAAACCGACATCGGCGCCCTGCGCGGACTGGAAACGCTGTTGCAATTAATCGATGCCGGTAAAGATGGGTATTATTTCCGGGGCGCCGAAATTGAAGATGCGCCGCGTTTTCCCTGGCGGGGCTTACTGATCGATGTATGCCGCAATTTTATGCCGCTGGAGGTTATCAAGCGTAATCTGGACGGCATGGCCGCCGTTAAACTCAACGTGCTGCACTGGCATCTCAGCGAGGATCAGGGTTTCCGGGTGGAATGCAAAACGTTTCCCAGGCTGCAAGAACTGGGCTCGGACGGTTTTTATTATACCCATGAACAGGTAAAAGAAGTGATTGCCTATGCCAATGACCGCGGTATCCGGGTCATTCCCGAGTTTGATATGCCCGGTCATGCGACAAGCTGGCTGGTCGGCTATCCCGAACTGGGCAGCGCGCCCGGTCCATATCAGATCGAGCGGGCCTGGGGTATTTTCCCGAATGCCATGAATCCGGTCAATGAATATACCTATGAATTTCTGGATCAGTTTTTTGCCGAAATGAGCGCCCTGTTCCCCGATCCCTATTTTCATATCGGCGGCGATGAGGTGGAACACAAACCGCACCGCAAGGCGGAGCACTGGAACAACAATCCTGAAATTCAAAAATTCATGAGAGAAAATAACATTGAAAATAATCAGGCCCTGCAGGCCTATTTCAACAGCCGTCTGCTGCCGCTGTTAAAAAAGTACGGCAAAATCATGGTCGGCTGGGATGAAATTCTGCATGAATCAATGCCGAAAAATATCGTGATTCAGTCCTGGCGGGGGCGGGAATCGATGATTGAAGCGGCGCGTAATGGTTACCAGAGTATCTTGTCTAATGGCTATTACATCGACCTGATTCAACCGGCTTCGTACCACTATCAGAATGATCCGCTTCCCGAAGATTCACCTCTGACCAACGCGCAGAAAGAACTCATTCTGGGCGGTGAAGCAACCATGTGGGCTGAATTTGTCTCACCGGAGACCATCGATTCGCGCATCTGGCCGCGTACGGCGGCGATTGCCGAGCGGCTCTGGTCGCCGCGAAATATTCAGGATACGGATGATATGTACCGGCGGCTGGCAAATGTTAGTTTCCGGCTTGAAGAACTGGGCTTAAAGCATGAGAAAAACTACCCGATGCTGCTGCGCCGTTTGACCGGTAATCAGGATATCAATGCACTGAAAACTCTGGTTGATGTGATTGAGCCGGTAAAAATATACCGGCGCAACCGTCTGCGCGAGCATTTTCAGCATTCGCCTTTAACGCGTGTGGTTGATGCCGCACGGCCCGATGCCCGGGTAGCGCGTGAATTTCGCAATTGGGTTGCAGCATATCTGAACAATAATACCGCTGATAATAAATTAAGACAACAAATCGAGACTCATTTATATCTTTGGAAATATAATCACGGCAAATTGCAGGAAATCATCGCCAATGCCCCCGTTCTAAAGGAAATCGAATCGCTTTCCGCCGATCTATCCGCCATTGCCCTTATCGGATTAAATGCATTGCAATCCATCGAACAAAATGAAGTGCCGGATAAAAAATGGTTGGAAGAATCCGAAAGCAGGCTGAAGCAAGCGGAAGAGCCGCGCGGTCAGGCAGAGCTGATGGTGGTCTCGGGTATCCGGCATTTACTTGAGGCTGCGGCGAGTAAATAGTGTTAATTTACAATTTTTATCTGACTTAGTGCGTGTTTCCGCAAAGTCTCAACAGAATAAATTGGTAAATAGTTGCGGAATATAAAGTTATTCTAAAAATGAAGACTGAATTCCCAATAAAACAGGGATATTAGTTTTTATTTGCGTATGATTTTGTCTCGGTGTATAACTTTATTGTAACTTAAATTTGCATGGGCCAAAAACATAGACCTCTGAGCGCCCCATTCGTAAAAATTTAAAACATTATTATTTTAATAATACGATGTTATTATAATAATAAGTTGAACCAAGATTCGCCAAATTAATTAATGGTTAATTTTATAAATATCAAGGGGTTATATGTTTAGAAAATTTTTGGAATAGTTTTTGTATTCTAATAATCTCTTCAGTGGAAAAAAATCACAAGGAAGTGGTTGTTGAATTGGCCGGTTTCAACTTATCCGATCTTTTGGCAGAGCCGAGTTGAACCTGTTCGATAAAACCGAATCAGAGGTGACAATATTTCCATATAGAATTTTTAATTGAAGGTGTTTATTTATCAAAGAAAGGAGGGCGTTGTCTTTAATTTCTTTTGTTCGTTTTTACTAATCAATTAAAGGAGGTTTTAAATGAAGCGTCTTACGCTACTCTTTGCAATTCTTTTACTGGTTCCGGCATTGGTCACCGGCCAATGGGTACTCAACAACTTTGATGTTGTGCCGGACACAAACTACCTGGAAGTTTACGGAAATGATGATGCCAACAACACGTATGTGAATCTGTCTCAGGAAACAACCACGGTGCAGGAAGGCGACGGCGCCCTTCGCATTGACTGGCAGAATGAATGTTACGATATGTGGGGCGGCTGGATCGGCATGCATCATTGGCATCCGGATACCGGCGAATTTTATGATTTTTCAGCATATACCAATATCACATTTTGGTATTATATTGAAGAAAAGCAGTCCAAGGCAAATCAGGTTGAGTTCAGACTGGTATTAAGAGACGGCGGACCGGGTACCGTTGATGATTATGTCACATCAAATTATGAACTCTGGTTTTCCCATCACTACATTTTAGATAATGATCCTGGCTGGCACAAAATCGACGTCAAAATGGAGGCGGTCAATTCACAGGTTGATGCAACCTCTGATGCTGAGGGTATGACCAGCGGTTTCTGGGCGCCGGGCTGGGGACAAGGTGTTGATGGCGACGGCGTGCTCGATCTTGATAAGATTAAAAACTGGAACTTCGAGTTTTCCCAAAATAACTCTCTGTACGAACAGGAAGATGACACCGTTTCCGGTGTATTTATCCTTGATGATTTTAAACTTGAGGGTGTAGCGCCGGTCAATGTGGTCTTTTTTAACGGCGTTAACGTGCCCGGCACGGTAAATATGCACACCGGCTGGAGCGGTGGTGTCGAGATCGTTGAAGGCGCCGGTTATACACCGGAAACCAACGCCATTAAATGGTCCGGCGGCGCGGCCTGGGATGCCGTTTATTTTGATCTGGCCAATGTTAAAAATATGAGCCTCAACTGGCAGACCGATTCCGTGCAGTTTAAGGTTAAGGCCGATGCCGGTATTGGCGATCTTAATCTAGTTTTCTGGGATCTGGATGAGGACGAAGAAAAAGCGGATTACTCGTTTGAAGCAACCTATGCGCTTACTGAGGCGGCTGCGGGATTTGACGGCACCTGGAAACAGGTGAAAATTCCGCTGCGTGATTTTAACCGTTTTGCCGGCGTCTGGGATAATGACCTGGGTCAGAGTGTGGCCGGTGAATTCGATTCCAGTAAAGTGGTCGGATTCAGAATTGGTAATATGGGACAGGCTATCGCCAGCGATATCTATTTTGATGATGTCTGGACCGGTCAGCCCGAGTTCGACTGGACTGCTCCGGAAGCAGTTACGGGTGTTGACGCTGCTCCCGGCGATTTTTATAACCTGGTCTACTGGGATCGCGTGCCCGGTGAAGAAAATGAAATATATAATATCTATGCAAGTAGAGAACCGATCACGGAAATCACCAATAAGCTCGAAATCGTAGCAACCGGTGTTCAGGGCGGCGGTGACTTAAGTGCCCCGCACGATCTGTTCTATCCGCTGGAAGATAAAAATGTGACATTCTATTACGCCGTTGAATGTGTTGACGCTGCGGGTAATGTTGGTCCGGCCGGTGTTTCCGGTGGGGTTACCAACATGGCCCAAGGCGTGCCGACAATTACACTGAATCCGCCGGCTAATTTCGCGGCTGATGGCGATTTTACCGAATGGACCGATGCCGGCATTATGCCCTGGGTTTTAAAGGCAACCGAGAATAATATTGCCGCGGGTACCTTTGACGCCGATGACGGCGATCTGACCGCCACGGTCTGGCTGGGTATGGACGCCGACAACCTTTATGTGGCCGCCGATGTGATCGATGATGTTTTCTATTATGACGGCGGTATGCTGGGTTCCTGGTGGACACAGGATGCGTTTGAATTGTTTATCGCTCTCTGGGATCAAAACGGTAAGCCGGTGCATGATGTGGCGCCATATAACAGTCCTGATCACGAGCCCGATTATAAACTCATTTTCGTACAGGATCGTTATATGAATGAATACCGCAGCGGTACCGACGCGGAGATGACTCCGGATGATCCGAACTACCATTTTGAGGAATTCGGCGGCACCGACTATGTAATCGAAGCAAAAATTCCCTTCGATTCAATCAAAGCCGGCGATGATACACGATTTCATCCGGCTAATGGAATGCGCATTCTGTTTGACCTGGTATTCCATGATAACGATGGTAGCGGCCATGAAGGCAACCTGACCTGGTCATGGAAGAACAATGACCTGGCCTGGAACAACCAGCATGAATGGACCTTCACCTGGATCGGCGATACCACGGTTGGTCTCGAAGATGATTTCGGTGACGGACAGATTGCATCCTCGTTTGACCTGAAACAAAATTATCCGAACCCCTTCAATCCCAATACAACCATAGAGTACAGCATTGCCACCAATGCTGATGTATTGATTGAAGTATATGACGTTCTGGGTAAAAAGGTGAAAACACTGGTTAACGAACGGAAAAATACCGGTACCTATAAAGTACAATTAGACGCAGGTGATTTTTCCTCGGGTGTTTACTTCTACAGGATTCAGGCCGGTGAGTACACGAAAATCAGAAAGATGCTGTTGGTTAAATAACTCACTTTAAGGGGAGTAGGTTTACTGCTCCCCTTTTTTAAATAATATAATTTTTTGAAAAATAGCGTCAGGCCGGTAAACGGGATCGAGAGATTCGATTACCTGAATAAAAAGGTTCGGGGCGTAGCACGGAAACGAAATAAATCAGAAGAATAAACCGCATACCTGAAAAATAAAAGGCAAATGTAAATATTGAGTAATTTTGCTTCACTGGATTTGGGAATTATTTTATTTTATCTCTTTGTGATAATGGTTGTGGGTATCTATGCCGCCAGAAGCCGCGAAGAGCACAGCCGGGATTATTTCCTGGCCGGTAAAGGTATGGGCTGGTTTGCCATCGGCAGTTCGCTGTTTGTTACCAATATCTCTGCTGAACATTTTTTGGGTTTCGCGGGCTCCGGCGCGTCCAGAGGGCTGGTAATCGCGCAATTCGAATGGATAGCCATATTTTCGATCCTGACATTGGGCTGGATATTTGCGCCAATTTTTCTCAAATCCGCGGTTTTTACGATGCCTGAATTATTGGGCAGGCGCTTCAATAAAGGCAGTCGGCTTTACCTGGCCGGTGTATCCATCGTATTTTATATTTTCACTAAAATATCTGTTACTTTATTTGCCGGCGGATTATTACTGAAAACGCTTTTCGGCTGGGATATTTATACCTCGGCAGTGATCATGGTTGTGGTTACCGGTATTTATACCGTCGTAGGCGGCCTCAGAGCGGTCATGTATACACAGGTGATTCAGTTGTTTTTTCTGATAGCCGGCGCTGCGCTGCTCACATTTTTCGGATTGCAGGAGGCGGGCGGCTTTTCGGCTTTGCAGGCCAGACTTCCCGAAAGTTATTTTACGGTATTTAAACCTTTGAATGATCCTGAATTTCCATGGACCGGCATTATCTTTGGCGCACCGGTGATCGCAATCTGGTACTGGTGCACCGACCAGTACATCGTGCAGAGGATCCTGAGCGCAAAAAATCTGAACCATGCCCGCAGTGCTACAATCTTTGCCGGTTTTCTGAAATTGTTGCCGGCCCTGTTAATTATTGTACCGGGCATGATCGCCGTGGCGATTTTCCCGGCAGAAAAAGGGGATACTGTACTGACAGCGCTGCTTTCTCCGTCGGTATTGCCCGTAGGTGTCATTGGTATTGTAGCGGCAGGATTACTGGCGGCGATTATGTCTTCACTGGCCAGTGTGTTCAACAGTACCGCCGCCCTGCTGACCATGGATTTTTATCGTATTTTTAATCCCCGGTCCTCGCAGCAAAAACTGGTGCTGATCGGCAGAATAACAACCACACTGGTTATCATCTCTGCGATACTCTGGATACCGCTGACTAAATTGAGTAATACCCATTTATACATCTATCTTCAGAAAATACAGGCTTATATCGGACCGCCGATTGCCGCGGTCTTTTTGCTGGGCATTTGTAATAAGCGCATCACCGGCAGGGCGGCGTTTTATACACTCATCGGCGGAGGGACGATCGGATTTCTGCGCCTGTTACTGGAATTACTCAATTTAAGTTATCCTGTTTCAAATCCCCTTACGCAATGGTTTCTGCAGATTAATTTCCTGCATTTTGCCGTATATTTATTTCTGCTATCCATTGCATCACTTTTTATTATCAGTTTAAAAGATCGTATTCAGTCCAAATTGCGCATACCGGACTTAATGATATCCGTTAACGATTTTAAACAGCAGTCACTGGCGGGATCGTCACAAAAAATATCACCGATCAACTGGAATCGAACGAATCTGGCATTTTCAATAATCCTGGTCACATTAATATTTGGTATATGGCGAACTTTATTATGACTCAAATGAAAGATCCATGATTTTACAACCGCTCAAAGGCATGATTAAATAGACAAAGAGCGTCCATTGGTAAGCAAAGCAAGGCCCTTCCTCCCGCCAAGGCGGGATGGGGAGGGGTTGCCCCAAAGGGGCAGGCCCCAAAGGCCCCAAAGGGGTGCCTGTGGCAGGTGGCTTACGCCAGGGTGGGGA
>CAYXRA010000115.1:0-14555 GCA_964467525.1 uncultured Calditrichaceae bacterium | reverse complement strand
ATGAATAATTGTTCTTTTTTAATCGTGCAAACAAAAAGAGGATTGTAAGTATTTATGGCGCAGCGGGCGGTGGTTATCATACTTGATGGATTGGGGATTGGCGCCATGCCTGATGCCGCGGCATATGGAGATGAAAACAGCAATACCCTTGCCCATATTGCCGAACACGTTGGCGGACTGAATTTGCCGAATCTCGAAAGATTGGGTTTGGGTAAAATCGAACCAGTTAAAGGTCTCTCGCCAAATATTCGAGCCCGGGCCAACTATGGGAAAATGGCGGAAGCTTCACCGGGGAAAGATTCGACCACCGGGCACTGGGAATTAGCGGGACTCATATTAGATCGTCCTTTTCCGGTCTATCCGGACGGATTTCCTGCGGAAATTATAAACGCATTCAAGGCCCGCAGCGGATTAGGCGTGCTGGGAAACAAACCTGCTTCCGGTACGGAAATCATCAAAGAATTAGGAGAAGCACATTTAAAAACCGGCGATCCCATTATTTATACGTCGGCCGATTCCGTATTTCAGATTGCTGCACACGAACAGGTGATTCCGCTTGATAAATTGTATGAATTGTGCCGTATTGCCAGAGATATTTTACAGGGAGAACATGCCGTTGCCCGGGTTATTGCCCGTCCTTTTACCGGAACGTATCCCGATAATTTTGTGCGCACAAAATTCAGAAAAGATTTTTCCCTTGCCCCATTTTCGAATATTTTACATCAAAACCTTAAAGATGCGGGGATTCCGACCATTGCTATCGGTAAAATTAATGATCTTTACGCCTATAGCGGTATTCAAAAAAGCGTGCATAGCAAATCGAATAACGAGGGGATGGATGCACTAATCGGGGAATTGAAAACGGAACCAGCCGGTTTGATCATGATTAACCTCGTTGATTTCGATATGCTCTGGGGGCATCGCAATGATCCTGAAGGATTTTACGAGGGACTTAAAGCTTTCGATGCCTGGCTGCCTGAATTGCACGCTGCATTGAAGGATGACGATCTTGTAGTCATAACGGCAGATCATGGCAACGATCCCACAACGATTAGTACCGATCATTCCCGGGAATATGTTCCGGTTCTTGCTTTTGGTGCAAAACTTAATGAGGATCGAAATCTGGGGATCAGACAAACCTTTGCCGATCTTGAGGCGACACTTGCCCGTTTTTTTAACATTCAATCTACGGGAAAGGGAACAAGTTTTCTGCATCTGTTATATAACTAAACAGATTGAAAACCGGATTTAAAAAAAGCAGGTAAATTTAAATAATAAATGAAGTTACGATTCAGTGGTAGAATAGATTTTTGTCCCGGCCAAAACGAATCAATTTGTCATAATTTGTCTGGCAAGAAGTAAGCAGCACAACTGTTTTTCATTCAAAGAAGGGAACGTGGTTGTGAAAATTTTATGTAAAATACATGAAATAGAACAAACAAGAAAGTCGTTTGAAAAGTAAAATCAAAATAAATTTGGTTAAAAATAGGCCATGTCAGTAATTATTGACCAATTACTGGTCAATAATCTGATTATATTCGAGACACAAGTCGAAGATAAAATAAAAAATAAGCAAAAAAATTAGTTACGTTTTAATGTAAAATTAGTTAAATTAGTCGATCATCAACATTTAAAATTGGAGTGGGTTACGTGAGTGATTTTTTCATAAGTAAAAATCAATCATTAGAAAACTATTTAAGAGAAATCGGAGAAGTTCGCCTCTTAACACCGGATGAAGAAATTGAACTGGCGAAACGCATTAAGCAAAATGATCAGCGCGCATTAAAAAGACTGGTGAGCGCAAATTTGCGGTTTGTGGTTAGTGTGGCAAAATCATACCAGAATTATGGACTTTCTCTTGAAGATCTGATCAATGAAGGTAACTTAGGCTTAATGAAAGCCGCATATCGTTTCGATGAAACCAGAGGATTCAAATTTATTTCCTATGCCGTATGGTGGATTAAGCAGTCGATTTTGCAGGCCATTGCCGAGCAATCCAGATTGGTGCGTCTGCCACTGAACCGTGTCGGTACATTAACTAAAATCGGTAAGGTTTACAGTATGCTCGAGCAGGAATATGAACGCGAGCCGACCCCGGAAGAAATTGCCAATGTTTTAGAAGTTGAGAGCAGCGATATTACGGATACCATAAAAATGGCAACCCGTTCGGTTTCCATGGATTCGCCGCTGCAAAAAAACAGTGATAGCCGTCTGATTGATATCATTCAAAATCAGCAGGACCCTGAACCGGATTCCGAGGTGATGGGAGAGTCGCTAAAGGAAGAGGTCAATCATATACTTTCTACTTTAACCGCCAGGGAAGCAAAGATTTTGAAACTCTATTTCGGACTGGACGGAGAAAAACCACATACCCTGGAAGAAATCGGTGTAAAATTTAAATTGACACGAGAACGTGTACGACAAATTAAGGAGAAAGCACTCAGAAGACTCAGGCACAGCTCCCGAAGCAAGGTTCTGCGCTATTATCTGGGATAAATTGTGGAAAATTATTCAATTAATGCTTAAAGTGGCTTGATTGATTGTCAAATATTTTATATATTTTGATTTGAGTCACAATCTTGCCAGAGTTTAATCAATAGAAAAGTATAGAGTTTGGGGTAGGGGCAAAAAATATGAGAGAAGAATCACGTTTAATATTCGTCTCGAAAGATCAGAAGAAAGTTAAAGAGTATCGCATATCTCGAAAAAAATTAATTACTTTCATCAGTATTTTTTTAATCGCATTTCTTATTTCAGGAAAAATCGGCTTAGACCTCTTAGTTAGCTTCAGTCATAATTCCAAAATTGAACGTCTTGAGCGCGCCAACATTGTGCTTGAGATGCGTTTGTCTGAAATTCAGGAACGCATGTCGGTGATTAAAGAAGAAATCGAACTGGTTAACAGCAAGGATGATGAACTCCGTACAGTAATGGGATTGGATAAACTGAGTAATGATATTCGTGATGTCGGTATCGGTGGCTCCAGGTATGACTATGAACTTACCGATGAAATCTCAGGATTTAATAACAAAACGGAATTGAGCAAACAGTTGATGGAACTGGCAAAAATGGAGCGCGAAATCAAGCTTGAGAAGGAAAGTTATAGTAATTTATTGGCTACCTTTCAGAAAAAGCAGGATTCACTCGCTTACCTGCCGGCATTACGACCGGTGCTCAGGGGAGTCATTACCAGCCGTTTCGGCATGCGCCGCCATCCCGTTTATAACGTATACCGTCATCATGATGGACTTGATATCAATGCCCCGAGGGGTACACCGATCTATGCCGCTGCAGACGGGGTTGTACAATATGCTAACAGTAATGGCGGATATGGTAAAATGGTAATTCTTGATCATAAATACGGTTATGAAACGCGATATGGCCATATGAACCGAATTTTAGTGCGCAGGGGGCAAAAGGTAAAACGAGGTGAAAAAATCGGTGAGGTCGGCAACTCCGGTATAACGACAGCACCCCATTTGCATTATGAGGTCCGACTTAACAGTAAACCCCTCGATCCGCGCTTGTATTATTTCGATGATAATATCTTAAATGAGCAGGTTGCTCAAAATTGATTTATTAACTTAAAATGTAAAATTATTACCGCCGCGAGGCGGTTTTTTTTTACAAAAAATTAATTGTTTTGTTGAGGCTGACTATAGGTTAACGGACTTTGGCATTTATTCTGCCTGATTTTTGACAGGCAAACGTTGTATGAATATATTTGGAATTTATTATTTCAAAAATAAATTTTATATAAACACTTAAAGACCGGATTTCGGTCAATCAAAGCTTATAAGTAAAATGTTATCATATGGAGTTATCAATGATAAAAGAATTCAAGTTACCGGTTAAAGGAATGACATGCGCGCACTGTGCAGAATCAGTATCAGAGGCTCTGGAATTGGTTAACGGTGTGGAAGATGTTCAGGTTAATCTCGATGCCCATGAGGTCATGATCGAGGCTGATGATCAGGAATTCGATCCCACAGAGGCAGCCAAGGCTGTAAAAAATGCCGGATATGAATTAGTTCTCAAAAGATAAACATACGATGAATTTCCAAAATAATGTTGTTATTATCACGGGAGCCTATGCGGGGATGGGCAGGGCGCTTGCACTGTAATTTGCAAAATGCGACGCCCACATGAGTCTGGCGGCCGGAGATCAGTCAAAACCGGATGACGTCGCCGCGCCGTCTACAAGCCCGGTTAAAGAATCTGCAGTTATGCCCGCTAATCATTGGCCAGCATTAATTTTCAGAGCGGTTAAGTAACGGCGCCGTGAACCGGTGATGACGGCCAGGGGCAAGATTGGTCAATATATTAAATTATTTGCTCCACAGGTCGTTGACAGGATGGCTAAAAAAGCAATTGAGAGAGGACAATGATCACTAAGACCGCATTGATCTTAAATTTATTACTGGTGATTTTTTTATTCGGACAAGCGAACGCCGACAGCGCCGCAACAGAAACAGAAATAACACTGGTGTTTGGCGGCGACGTTACTTTTGCCAATCATTTTGAATATCATGTGAAAAGCAAATACGATTATCCCTTCGCAAAATTACCAATATTAAAAGCCGCTGACATCGCAATGGTCAATCTGGAAAATCCGATGACGAAGGGCGGCGTACCGACAGATAAACCCTTCGTATTCAAAGCCAAACCGGAATATTTGAACGTGCTGAAGAACGGTGGAGTAGATATCGTCACGCTTGCCAATAATCACATCTACGACTACCGTGAAAGCGGACTTGTTAAGACAATTGCCCATTTGAATGATTTCGGTATTAAATTCGTCGGCGCCGGCAGAAATATCGAAGAAGCCCGCCGTCCTGTTATCTTCGATGTTAAAGGAGTTAAGATAGCTTTTTTTGGTTATTACGGGTTGCGCCGGCACAGTGAATCCCACCCTGCGACTCTGGACAGCGCCGGCACGGCAAAGCGCAGTTTAAAATACATTCGCGATGATGTGAAAAAGATTCGCCCGGCAGTCGATTTGATTATCGTAAACCTGCACTGGGGCAGGGAGAAAGAAAATTTCCCGGAAGACGACCAGATTCATTTTGCCCATCGCGTAATCGATTACGGAGCCGATCTGATCGTCGGTCATCATCCCCATGTTTTGCAGGGTATCGAGCGCTATAAAAACCGGACCATTGCTTATTCGCTGGGAAATTTTATCTTTGGCGGAAATTCCCGTACCTCGGAGCTTACAGGCATACTGAAAATTACTATAAATTCTAAAAACCCGCATCACTACCAAACCGAATTATTGCCGGTTCAGGTTAACTACTGGCAGCCTACATTGCTGGAAGAAAACAGCGGTGAGGCATTAAATGTAATCGAAATGGTTAAAAAAAATTCCGCAATTTTTGATCAAACTATTTTTGAGAATTGATTTCACTATGCGTATATTAGGATTTTTAATTTGAAATTTGATAGTTACGGGACTTGCCCTAATCTGTAACCGGGAAGCAACATATTGTAGGATTAAAGCGAGTCCGTAATTATATTCATTGGGATGATTTGGCAGGGGCGCAGTGAAATTAATTATCGAAAGTAATTAAAAGCTTGTGAAAACCATTTGCATTATACCGGCGCGCTATGCATCCAGCAGACTGCCCGGTAAACCGCTGGCCAAAATCGGTGATAAACCGATGATTCAGTGGGTTTATGAACGCGCAAATAAGGCGAAACGGATCGACCGTGTTTTAGTGGCCACGGATGATGCCAGAATAAAGTCGACGGTTGAATCATTCGGTGGTGAAGTGGTTTTAACAGACCCCGGACTGCCCTCCGGAACCGATCGGGTGGCGGCAGCCTGTCGTAACGCGGATGCCGATGTTGTCCTGAATCTGCAGGGCGATGAGCCCTTTGTAGAACCGCAACTGCTCGATGCACTGACGGCTGTTTTTGATGATCAATCGATTCAGATGGCCACGCCCGTAAAGCAGGCTCAGACACTGGATGAACTGGAAGATCCGGCGCTGGTCAGAGTTCTTATCGACAGCGGGGGCAGGGCAATATACTTCAGTCGCGCGGTTATTCCTTTTATCCGGGATGTGGCAAACAGGGAAGCATGGCTGGAAAGCCATAAGTATTATATACATATCGGAATTTACGCCTACCGGAAGCCATTCCTGGAGAAAATAACCCGGCTGCCGCAAAGTCCGCTGGAAAAAGCGGAAAAGCTCGAACAATTGCGGGTTATTGAAAACGGTTACGCCATTCATACTATCGAAACGGACTATGCATCGGTGAGTGTTGATACGGCGGACGATTTAAAAAAAGTAAATGATCTGTTAAATAAAAATCAAATTAAATTAGACTGATTTATGAACACGACAAAGTACATATTTTTTACCGGCGGCGTAGTTTCGTCATTGGGAAAAGGTATTGCCTGCTCATCCCTGGGATTATTACTGAAATCACGCGGATACGCTGTTACCATTCTAAAACTCGATCCTTACATTAATGTGGATCCGGGTACGATGAGTCCTTACCAGCACGGCGAAGTTTACGTAACCGATGACGGCGCCGAAACCGATCTTGATTTGGGCCATTACGAGCGGTTCCTGAATACGAATATGGCCAGTCATAATAACGCGACAACAGGGCAGGTTTACTACGAGGTGATTGAAAAGGAACGCCGCGGAGATTATCTGGGCGCTACGGTGCAGGTGATTCCCCACGTAACCGATGCAATAAATGATAAAATTATCACGGTAGGCACGAAAACCAATTCGGATATCGTTATTGTGGAAATCGGCGGAACTGTGGGCGATATCGAAAGTCAGCCGTTTCTTGAAGCGATACGCCAGTTCCGTTTGAACCATGTCCCGGAAAATACGCTGGTAATCCATTTGACACTGGTTCCCTTCATTGCCGGCGCCAATGAGCTGAAAACCAAGCCTACCCAGCATTCGGTGATGCGCCTGCGCGAAATCGGCCTGCAGCCCGATGTACTGCTCTGCCGTACCGACCGCATTATTCCACTTGACGTTAAGCAGAAAATCGGACTATTCTGCAGTGTTCCCTCTGAAGCCGTGGTTGACGCTCTTGATGTCAGCACTATTTACGAAGTACCGCTGCAATACGCAGACGAGGGATTTGATAAATATGTACTGAGTAAACTGAAATTACCGGAAAATGAATTAAACTTTAGCGACTGGAGAGAAAAGGTTGAGCGCTATAACAAAGTTGACCGCGAAATCACGATAGCCATATGCGGTAAATATGTTCAACTGCATGATGCCTATAAAAGTATCACTGAAGCATTTATTCATGCCGGCATGGAAAACGATGTACGGGTGAACCTGAAATGGCTCAACACCGAGTTGATCGATGAAAAAAATGTTGCGGAAAATTTTGAAGGTGTAAGCGGCATTTTGGTACCCGGCGGATTCGGCGAGCGGGGTATCGAGGGAAAACTGGAATCAATCCGGTTTGCCAGGGAAAATAAAATTCCCTTTTTGGGCATTTGTCTGGGATTGCAATGTGCTGTAATTGAGTTTGCCAGAAACATTCTGGGTTTAGAAGGGGCAAACAGCACCGAATTCGATCCCGAAACACCACACCCGGTGATCGATTTAATGGAAACACAGCGCACCATAAAAGATATGGGCGGCAGCATGCGCCTTGGCAGTTATCCCTGCAAGCTGAAAGCGAATACGAAGGCGTACCAGGCCTATAATGCCGATCATATAGACGAGCGGCATCGTCACCGTTATGAGTTCAATAATGCTTACCGTAATGAGCTGCAAGAAAAGGGCATGCTTATCAGCGGTATTTATATCAAAGAAAATCTGGTGGAAATGATAGAGTTAAAGGATCATCCCTGGTTTGTGGGCTGCCAGTTTCATCCCGAGTTAAAATCACGGGTTGCAAAAGCCCATCCCCTGTTTCGTGAATTTGTGGCCGCTTCTCTACAATTTTTTCAAAAAGATTTTAAGTAATACTCCGGAAATCCGATTGTATAATTAAATATGATCAATGGACCCGGGTATTGGCGTGCAAGAAAAAAAAATGCCTGAAAAGGTATTCTTATATAAAGTCGATTCCGGTGAAAATCGAATTATTAAAAATCACCTGAATCGACTGAACATTGATGTTTATGAGTCGAGCGATCCGGCTGAACTTACCAATAACAGTGGTGAAAAAGAAATCCCGATCGCCCTCTGCTTTGTTTCCAACTCCAATTACAAGGGGATCGAATTTCTGCGTTCGGTCATTTCCCTGAATCATCTCATTCAACGCATTATAATCAGTAATCCGATTAATTACGATATTGTTGAAAGGGCTGTTAATCTGGCTCATGTTAATTACCTGATTAAATATCCGCTCGAAGAACAAAATTTTAAAAAATATCTGATGAAAGCCAACGAGAGATTCCTTTACCTTACGCGTCCATTCAATAAATTTGATGCTTTGACTAAAATTACCCAGGGCTTACTGATTGATGTCGAAAAATTCCGCAAGGAAGCTACGACCGATCCGTTAACCAATCTGATGAATCGCCGTTCTTTTGATGATATTCTGAGTCGTATCTGGAAAAGACATAAACTTAAAGGACTCACTTTTTCGATTGCATTACTGGATATCGATTATTTTAAAAATGTCAATGATACTTACGGACATGCGGCCGGTGATAAAATACTAAAAAGTCTCGGAGAGATTCTGCTTAAGAATCAGAGACTGGGCATGGACTACGCATTTCGTTACGGCGGCGAAGAATTTGCCATTATTTCAACAAGCACCGATGAAGATGAAATGCAGCAGTACCTGAATCGTTTGTTAGAGACAGTTCGGGGGGAGCAGTTTGAGTACGACGGTATTAAAATATCGATCACATTTAGTGCCGGTGTTTGTCAGGCAGAAAATGAAAATACTATAACCGATTTCATTATTCGCGCAGATGAAGCATTATATGAGGCTAAACAAGCCGGGCGCAATAAAATAATTGTTCCCCGAAATGTATAAATATTAAAGTTAAGTTCTGCGCAGATTAACAGATTTCATTTTTTTATTTTATCCAAAATATACTTTTTTAATGGCCCGGCAAAATTTGCTCAGAAACAGTAATATGCCGCCGCTTTAATTGCTTCGGCCATGCTGGTGGCATTGGCTTTATTCTGTCCGGCAAGATTCAGGGCCGTACCGTGATCGACTGAAGTGCGCAGGAAAGGCAGGCCCATGGTTAAGCTGATTGTCCGGTAAAAATCGTAACTCTTGGCGGCAATATGTCCCTGATCGTGATACAGTGAAAGGACGGCGTCAAATTCCCCTTCTATGGCCAACTGAAATACCGAATCGGCCGGAATAGCGCCGCTGATGTCGAGACCCAGCTTCCGGGCCGTTGTCACGGCCGGATTCAGTATTTTGATTTCCTCACTACCGAACAGGCCATTCTCACCAGCGTGGGGATTGAGCGCGGCCAGGGCAAGACGGGGCCTGCCAATGCCAATCTGCTGTAGATACCGGTGGCAGTGACCTAGTGTTTCGACGATCTTACCCTTGTCCAGCGATGCGCTGATTTTATTAAACGGAATGTGCCGGGAGTAGAAAAATATCCGCAGCTTACCCGTTATAAAAAGCGTCATGGTATTTTTGCTTCCCGTGAGTTCTGTTAAAATTTCAGTGTGATCGAGATAGGGAACAGCGGCGGCTTTAAGCGCTTCTTTGTTAATCGGGGCCGTGGCAATGGCGTCTATTTTACCCAGCTGCGCCTGGTCAATGGCCATACGGATAGCTTTGAAAGCCAGCTTCCCCGCCTCAGCGCTGATCTTCCCGGGCGCGGGTAAAGAACCGGTGTGGTTTACCGGAATAACGGCAATTTTCCCGGGATGCAGCTCCGGAAGGTTGTCAGTATCTTTGAGTATTTCAAGTTCAACAGTTATGCCGTCGTTTTTGGCCTGTTTTTCCAATACGCGGGGATGGCCAAATACGACAGGGTTGAGGGAAGTATAAATCTCCGGGAAACGGGTTAATGATTTTATAATGATTTCCGGACCGATCCCCGCAGGATCGCCGGCGGTAATGCCAATTATCTTTTTCATTAATAATCCTCTGTCGGTAAATGAGTCGTGTGCCAATTTAGCATTTTAACGGATTGAAATAAAATTTACCTTAATCCGGTTTAACGGCACATGAACGAAATCATACGGATATTATTGCTTTTGACGCTGTTCTCGATCGTACACAGCGTACTGGCTGCCAATAAAGTGAAACACTTTTTCAGGAAAAGATTTCCCGAAAAATTTGCCTATTACCGTTTATTTTATACGGTTTCGCAAACCATCCTATTTCTGATTATTTGGATTAATCTGCCCGGGACAGGCACAACGCTATGGCGTTTCGAAGGCACGGTTTATTATGTGTTCCGTTTGATCCAGCTTGCAGGGTTAGTCGCTATTGCCTGGTCGGTGCGTGATTTTAGCACTTCCGAATTTCTCGGTTGGGCTCAGGCTAAGCGTTTCCTAAATCATCATGAAATTCCGGTGACTGACGAGCATTACAAATTAAACACCGGCGGCATGTATGCAATAACACGGCATCCGCTTTACCTGTTCACTTTAATTGTCGTCGCATTCGAGCCGCACATGACCGGATTCAAAATGATTTTTTTATTGTGGCTGGCCGCCTATTTTTACATCGGCTCCAAATTTGAAGAAAACAGGCTCATCACTATGCACGGTAAAAAGTATCTGGATTACAGAAAAAAAGTGTCGTCTTTTATCCCGGTAAAATATATCAGGAAACAATTGAAACAGCTTTTTTCAGAACAGGAAGAGATAACATCTCGATCGGATTGACGAAGTATGCCTTAAATGACTATAATATCGTTTTCCAGTAACCAGTGCCTGGCTTCTTTTTCAAAAACCAGATCACGAAAACGGATATAATTACGAAACAGGCCGGGTTTATTTTCAATCATTTCAACAAAAACCTGGGAACCGCCTTCCTTCGATTTGATCACTTCCCATAACTTTTCGCTCAGAACCTGATTTTTTGTCTCGACAAAACGTGTAAATTCGGACATGATATGGAATATATTGCGTGAGAAATGATTTGGAATGTGTAAATAATCATCAGGATTTTTGACCATCAGTTTCAGAAGTTTACCCGGCTTGCTGATATCGATATTTTCATGGACGTCCATTACTTGTTCCAGAAGCGATGTATCGGTCGGAATATTAATAATACTGCCGGTTTTCAAATGCAGAAAGCACTCCATCCGCAACTCCGCGCTACGATGGAGCACAAATGCCAATTCATCGAGGTTGATCGGTAAATATCTCATGAATTTGATTATGTATTGAATTGTATCGGTTGAAAATATGATTCGTAATCAATTTCATAGAAATTTAATCAAGTATTTTTAACTGTCAAAAAAAAATAGTCATTTACCCTTATTTCTAACCGGAAACTAACGGGAAAACTATATTTTGATAGAAAATGATTTGGTTAAATCAATTTATGTGTGTTAATTTCAAACACGAAATAATTGCCACAGGGTCAGTATGGGTAAATTAACAGATAATTAAATGATACTCGTATTTGATAAATTTGTGTCGAACTTTAGTGATATGTAGCATTTTGATAGTTCGGAATATTTTTTATACTTATTCGTGTTCTGCTAAAATTGACTGCCGTCGATTTATGTATCGAAGTTGAAGTAAATAAAATTTGGACGAACATGTTATCATGCCAAATTGAGGGCATCTTTATGCGCATCATTTATATTTTTTCCTTATTTCTGCTTTTGGTTGGATTTGGATATGCACAGACACTTGAAAATTTTTACTGGTATCAAAATCAACGCATCGCGTTAGATTTTCAGGCCGATCAGATTATGATCCGTTTTCAAAACGAAAATGCCGCACGCGAGGGGCTCAGCGATGTCAAACGGCTGACCGGGGGATTGTTTCGTGATCTGGAAAAGACAAATCATCGCGGCGGCCGGCTGTTAAAACTCAATACCACGGCAAACGAAACCGATCTGGCCAATTTAATCGCCCAACTTAATTCCAATCAAAAAATAAAAATGGCCGCCCCGGTTTATATCAAAGGCGGGAAGCGGATGGCGGTGACCGATGCCTTTACGGCCCGTTTTCGCGAAGATATCACCGGGACGGAAATCAAAGCCTTCAATCGAAGCAATAACGTGACAATTATCCGCAAAATGGCGCCTTCGACTTATCTGCTTTCCGTTGCTAAGCGTACCGGCCTCAATGGCCTCAGCACAGCCAATCTCTATCATGAATCGGATTTAACGGTTTGGGCCGATCCGAATTTCACTTATCTCAACTGGGAAATTCTGGATGGTTCTGTGAATGATCCGTACTGGAATAAACAATGGGCGCATAAAAACACCGGACAGGCTGTGGCTACCAATGCCGCGCCGGAATATCCCGCCACGGTCAGAGGAAAAGCAGATGCCGATATGGATGTGGATTTGGCCTGGGATGCCCTGCAAAACGGCGGCGCATCCGCCGGCGGATCGTCGGATATTATTATCGGTGTCCTGGACAGCGGTATCGATCTCGATCATCCCGATCTGGAAGCCAATATACTGAATGAGGGTATCGACCTGTCCATCGATGAAAATCCCAATGCCGATGATGTCTGGGGCCACGGTACGGCAGTGGCCGGGATCATTTCCGCGGTGGCGAATAATGGCGAAGGTGTGGCCGGAATCGCTTACAATACGAAATTACTGCCGATTAAGGTGATGAATTCATACGGCAATGTCGAAGAGGATAAAATTGCAGCCGCTGTCGATACGGCCTGGAAAATGGGCGCCGATGTGCTGACAAACAGTTACGGCGGCTACGGTCATGATCAGGCCATTGAAGATGCCATCTACCGCGCCAAAACCCAGGGGCGTGACGGACTGGGCAGTCTGCTGTTCTTTTCAACAGGAAATAAGGGCAGTGGCGTACTGCAGTTTCCTGCTAACCTGGCGACCACCATCGCGGTTGGCGCCTCCAATATGTTCGATGAAAAGAAGAACTCCGGCAGCAGTGAATTTCTGCGCAAGTGGTCAAGCAATTTTGGCGACGGGATCGATGTGATTGCCCCGACTTTGGTCTACACAACCGACATGGTCGGGCCGAAATCCACCGACGGTAATGTGGATGGTGATTACAACGAAGCTTTCGGCGGCACATCCGCATCCTGCCCCAACGCCGCCGGCGTCGCCGCGCTGATGCTCTCCGCCAATCCGAATCTGGCGGCCGACGAGGCATACGACATAATCAAACAATCCGCCGATAAGGTGGATCATTACGCCTACAACAGTGAAGGATGGAATGAACACACCGGCTACGGCCGTGTCAACGCCTATAATGCTGTTCGCATGGCCCTTGCCGACGATGGTGATCTGCCGCTGATCGCCGCGGAACGACTGCAGTCAACGAGCACGGTCGGGGACAGAATTGTGACCGCGACGATCAGTGATCAGTCCGGAATCGCCGGCGGTGACGCACAACCGCGACTGTATTACCGAACAACCTTCGACAATGAAACATCAGGGTGGTACAGCATAACCGACAGTGACGGCCCGGCGGGCAACGACTATCAGTTTACCATCCCCGCCCAGAGCTGGGGCACGCAGGTGGAGTATTACATCGCCGCTCAGGATAACTCCGCGGATAATAATGTCAATACCTTTCCTTTCGGTGGAAGCGGCGTGAATCCGCCCGGTTCAACACCTCCGGATGCATTTCTGATTTATTTTGTCGGTGATTTCGGGACAAAAACCTACACCAGCAGTGATGTGCCGCTCAGCATTTCTAAAGATAATGTGCTTTACAGCTCCTCGCTGAACATCTCTGATAATCACCGGATTGTCGATTTAAATTCCACGATTTCCGTTAACGGCTATATCGAGGATTATTACTTTACGCTTGAGGCCCCGGATACCGCGGCGGCCGGTATTGCCCAGCAGAACGGCGAAACCGGTGATAATTACAGCAATACCAAACTTGACGACGAGGGCAGCAATTATCTCGCCGGGGGCAGTAATCCCTTCAGTGGTACCTATAAACCGGACAATGCGCTTGGCGTATTTGACGGAAAAACTATTAACGGCGAATGGAAACTAAAGGCTTTTGACAGCTTCTGGGTGAATAACGGCGGAACACTGGATAACTGGAATCTGGAACTCACCTACATGAAACCGGTTAATCCCCCGGTGGTCAGCGATATACCGGACCAGACCATCGATGAAGGGGGCAGTTTTAACGATATCCAACTGGATAATTATGTGTCCGATGCCGATAACAGCGATGATGAAATGACCTGGACCGTTTCCGGAAATGACGAACTGATTATCGGGATTGATGACAACCGCGTTGCAACCATCAGCACGCCGGATGATGACTGGTACGGCAGTGAAACGGTTTTATTCGAAGCCACCGATCCGACCCTGCTCGCCGATACAACCTATGTCGTTTTTACGGTCACCGCAGTTAATGACGCCCCGGTGGTCAGCGATATTCCCGATCAGACCATCGCCGAGGGGGAAAGTTTTGCCGAAATTTCGCTTGATG
>CAYXRA010000114.1:0-14579 GCA_964467525.1 uncultured Calditrichaceae bacterium | reverse complement strand
AGATCGGGCGGCTGTTCTTCAAAAAGCCGCAGGCCGGCCTCACCGTCTGCCGCCGTCCGGACCCGGTATCCGGCTTCACTGAGCTGAAACTCAGTGACCCTGAGCAGACTCCGGTCATCATCGATGAGCAACAGGGATGCAGCCATAATAAAACACCTTTCTTAAAGTACATAAAGTAATATGGAAAAATAGTGGCAAATACTGCCGCCAAGCACAAAAAGATGCCAGACAGTGTGTCCGTAGGGCAAACCGCGCCAGGCATAAAAAATGACGCCAACCGTATAAAGCAGACCGCCTGCCCCCAGCAAAACGATCCCTCCCAAACCGATACTCAGAAACATTTGCCTGAGCGCAATCAAACAGAACCAGCCCATCAAAATGTATACCGCCACGGATATTTTTGTGGATTGATTGATGAACAGGGTTTTGGAAATAATTCCGAAAATGGCCAGCCCCCAGATAACACCGAATATGGTCCAGCCCCAGCCACCGCGCAGGCTGACCAGCATATACGGCGTATAGGTACCGGCGATCAAAATATATATCATGGAATGATCAAGAATATTGAAAAAATGCTTGACCCGTTCGTTGCGGAATGCGTGGTAGAGCGTCGATGCCAGATAGAGCAGGATCAGCGTGGCCCCGTAAATACTGAAGCTGACCACACGCCAGGCGTCACCCTTTTCAGCGGCCAAAACGACCAGAACCACCAGTCCGGCAATACTCAGTGCCGCACCGATACCGTGCGTAATACTGTTGGCGATTTCTTCTCCCAATGAGTATGATTTCTTCCGTTCCAAACCTGTTTCTCCTGTTTTTTTGTTGTCGCAGCAAAATAACAAACAGTACATTTTAAAGCCAATCGCTTTTGTTTTAGATTCTTAACTGCGAAATCTGAGCGTGTATCTCTGACTTTGCCAACTCCAACCCCCCCTCCCCTGTATCCCGCCCGGGCGGGAAGCAAGGGGTGGGGGGAAGGATATGTTTTAGCAGTTTTATCCCGCTCGGGCGGGACAAATATTTTTGTTTTAGTTTTGTAAAAACTACGGTAACGTTTCAATGTTTATTTCGCCGCCTCAAGCGCGATAAAAAAAATAGTGCCTTTGTTGCTGCTCTCAAACCAAATGATCCCGTTATGCTGCTCGACAATCCGTTTAACAATCGCCAGCCCCAGCCCGGTGCCTTCTGTACGTGTTGTGTAGAACGGATCAAATATCTTCTCCTGCGCCTCCGGTATGATACCGCTGCCGGTATCCTGAACTCTGAGTGATATTTTTCCCTTTTCATGGGAACAGCCTATGGTTAATTCTCCACCGCTGCCCATAGCATGAACGGCATTCAGGCATAAATTGAGCAGCGCCTGCTTTAAAAGCAAAGGATCGCCGTAAACGTTTAATTCATCCGATCCCTGACATTCATCCGAAAGGTTAATGTGCTGATTTTTTGCCGAAATACGCATCAGTTTCAACGTATCATCAACCACTTCTTTCAGGTTCACAGGCCTGAAATTTTTGGTATCCTGTTTTGAAAGGGAAAGATAGTTTTCAATGACCTGATTCAGCCGGGCGATTTCTTTCAGTTGAATATCCACGAATTCCTTTATCTGATCATCATACTGGAATTTTTTCCTGAAAATTTCCGCGGCACCGCGAATGCCGCTTAACGGATTTCGCACCTCATGGGCGAGACTGGCGCTGAGTTCTCCGAGTAATGAGAGCCGGTCGGCAAAGCGCAGCTCTTCCTCCATGTGTATCAGTTTTTCAGTGCTATCCTGCAGGCGGGCATAAGCCTGCTTTAGTTCGCGGGCATTTTTTTCTGCATCCAGACGCTGGGCATTTTTCCGCTCGATATAAGTTCCGACCAAATACCCGACCACATTAAAAAATACAATCTCAATCATATTGTCCAGGTAGCGGGGATTCCGTCCGTACCAGGAGAACAGGGCGTGCGGAAAGTATAAAATGGTAACCGTGAGCGCCGCCAGAATACCGCCGTTCCTTCCAAACCAGAAAGCCGCCAGAATAATCGGCAGATAATAGAGTCGCCGGGAAATATCATGCAGATAAACCACCGAATGGGGTATAGTGTAGTGGGCCGCAGTAATCACCGCGATAATAGCCCCAATGATGACCAGTAAATTGCGTCGTGATCTATTATTTTCTTTCATTCTGAAAATTGTTTTTGTGACAGATATGCCAAATATAAGAAAATTTGAGGGTAATGAATAAGTGAAAGCATTTTAAAAGTTAGAAAAGATCCCTGCTGAATCAGGACTCTCAAAATTTTTCCCCATAAAAACGCGTTTAAAAAAAACAGAATCCGGCGTTTCATGTTTTTCGGAGTGAAAAAAGAATTCTTTTCAAAAAGTCACGCAGAATTTCAACATAAGGAGAAATCCTATGGCCAAAACCGTTAAGACATATCTTGAAAAGAAAAGCACCTGGCGCATAGCATTGAATTTGCTTAGAGAGATTGTACGCGGAACAGGATTGGCGGAGACCATTAAATGGGGCGCGCCGGTTTATACTTATGATGGGAAAAACATTGTCGGGTTGAACGCCTTCAAATCGTATGCCGGCCTCTGGTTTTTTCAGGGCGCGCTGCTGATGGATAAGCATAATAAACTGGTCAATGCCCAGGAAGGAAAAACCAAAGCACAACGTCAATGGCGATTCGATTCGTTAAAACAGATCGAGCGGGATGCGGATCTGATCCGCAGTTATATTGAAGAAGCCATCACAAATCAAAAGCAGGGCCGGAAAATTAAAGCGGTTCGAAAAAAACAAAAGGTCAGCGCACCCGAACTGGAGCGACTGCTTAAAAACGATGCCGGATTAAAAACAAGATACCAGTCCCTTTCCAAAGCAAAACAACGGGAATACGCCGAATACATCCACAAGGCAAAGCAGGCAGCAACTAAGGAACGCCGTCTCAAAAAAATCACCCCTCTGATTTTACAGGGTGTCGGCCTGAACGATAAGTATAAAAAGTGAATTTTTAATCCGCATTCTTGTTACCATGCCTGTCCCTTAAAAACAGGACAATACATATTTTAACAAAAATTTAAACTTTCGTGATCTTAAAAGGCAACTCCCCGGTCAGATTGTTGTATAAATGCTCAGTATCAAAAAAAGGTGAATCAGAGAAAGGGGAAGCTTTTTGTACAGATTTTATTTGTTGATCTTATTTCTCTCAATATTTCAAATGAAGGAACTACAGGCGCAGGCCTGCTGTTCGGCCGGCACGCCTCTTTTGAGCAGTCTCGATATCGGGGCAACCCAGGGTAAAACCTGGCAGTTCTCTCTAACCTATGATTATAATTTTCTGGATGATGTGCTATCCGGCTCCGAGGAAATCGGGGGACATCGCCGGCGCGTAAGTCAATCATTTCTGCTGGAAACATCTTACGGTATAAACCATCGCTGGGCGTTAACCGCTATCCTTTCATTCATCCGGCAGCAGCGGCGGCTGAATACGCAAAATTCCGCGGGATCGAGGCAGGAACTGACCACACGCGGTCCTGGTGATGCGGTGGTTTTACTCAAGTATAATGTAAAGCCACTGAATATTTTGTCCCAAAGACAGATTGCCGTGGGACTCGGCATGAAAATGCCAACCGGAAAATCTGATCTGGAATGGAACGGTGTTTTACTGCCGGCGGACATGCAGCCCGGCACCGGCGCCTGGGACGGCATTCTATGGGGCTATTTTTATCAGGGATTTTTACCGGTCAGCAGAATCAATTTGTTTGCCAATGCATCCTATCGTTTTACCGGAAAAAATAACCGCTTTCAATTAGAAAATTCTCGGTTTAAAGGATACAAATTCGGCAATGTTCTGATGATCAGCGGCGGCATTTCTTATCGCACCGACACCCTTTTCGATTTTTCAATGATGCTGCGTTACCGGAATGTACAGGCCGATGAATTTGCCGGATCAATTGTGGCCAATACCGGCGGACACTGGTTTTACCTGCTTCCCGGATTGAATATCAATCCGGAACCTGTTTCACTGCGTTTATCGGGTCAACTCCCGCTTTACCGCCATCTGGACGGCGTGCAGCTAACAACAAGCTACAGCGTATCCCTGAGTTTGTTTTATACGATTCCAATCCCAAATAATTAATGAGGAGGTTGTAATGATTTTAAAACCCTATATTTTAAATATGATTTTTTTACTGTTTACTTTTTACGGTTGTGAAGAGGTCGAGGGTCCATCGGGTAGTGACCGCAGCGGTCTTTCGGGCGACTGGCTGATACCGGAAAATCAAATTTTTGACGGCGGTCCCGGTAAGGACGGTATCCCGGCTTTGACCAATCCAAATTTCATTTCCGCTTCCGCTGCCACATATCTTAATGCAAACGACCTGGTTGTTATCTATAAATCGGGAACGGAAGTACGCGCTTATCCGCATGCCCTGCTCAACTGGCATGAGATCGTCAATGACGATTTGAACAATGATAAAGTGACCATATCCTACTGCCCGCTGACCGGTTCCGCAATGGCTTACGATCAGACAATCACCGTGGATGGTGCCGCGGAGACAACCACCTTCGGCGTTTCGGGATTGCTCTATAACAGCAACCTGATTCTTTACGACCGTCTTACCGATAGCTACTGGTCGCAAATGAGACTGCAATGCGTCGCCGGAGAGTTAAAGGGCCGCGAACCGGATGTGGAGCCCATTATCGAAACGACGCTGGCTACGGCGAAGGCGATGTATCCGGGACTGAAAGTGCTTTCCAATCAAACCGGCGTCTATAGTTCCGGTCAGTATAATTTTTATCCCTACGGGGATTATCTGACCAATCACGATGCCCTGATATTTCCAATCTCAAATGATGATTCCCGGCTGCCCCGCAAAGAACGGGTGCTGGGCATTCTTACCGATGAGCTGAACCGCGTATATCAATTTGAGCATTTAAGCAAAACCGGCATCATCAATGATAAGCTGGGCGATCTGCCCGTTGTCGTCATCGGCGGTGCAAATATGAATTTTATGGCGGCTTTTATCCGCCATGACGCCAACGGCAATGAAATTACACTGTCAAAAACAAACCGCGCATTGCCTATTTGGATTGAAGATGAAAAAGGCAACCTGTATGATGTTTTCGGGGAAGTTATTGAAGGGCCCGATAAGGGCTATCAGTTAAAACAGGCTCAATCCTATATCGCCTTCTGGTTTGCCTTCGGCGCTTTTTATCCGGGGATTGAGATTTACGATAAATAATACTGGCTAATAATATTTGATTTTTACAATATCAAACAATTAAGAAGTGAAGATTTTCATCTTATCTTCATCGGGGATCGGGGGTCGCTATCGGAATCGGTATCGAAGGGGTATCCACAAATAAGGTTTAACGGTTCTTCTTTGCGGCTTTGCGCCTTTGCGAGACATCCCGGAATCAGGTTTAGGGGTTTAGTACCGGCAGCATCGAACCCGATAGCGATACCGATACCGACCCCGATGGGAGCTCCCTGCTATCTTCCGGTAAATTCCGGCGGAGAACGCCCCTCGTACATGAAATCATCATTTCAAAAGTGATCCTGTGTGACACGGGATTACTTTTCGCAATGAAGAACCTATAAAAAAAAGCAGGGCGACTGCCCTGCTTTTGGTATTTATTCTTATTTTAAGGTCGGCTTGCTTTTATCCGGAAAAGGCGGATGATCGGGTATTTCCTTCGGTTCATTTTTGATTTTTTCCAGCGCCACTTCAATCGCTTTATCCAACTGGGCATCTTTTCCGGCCAGTACATCTTTGGGCATGTTCACAACAACGATATCCGGTTCCACACCGTGACCCTCGATAATCCATTCGCCTTCCAGATTGTATTCGCCGAACTGCGGCGGGGTTACCATGCCGCCATCAACCAAATCCTGATGCGGTTCGATACCGACGGCGCCGCCCCAGGTACGCTGACCGATAATCGGTCCGATTTCACGGGATTTCCAGGCTTCGGAGAATAACTCACCGTCCGATCCGGTATCGCGATTAATGATCAATACATAATGCCCGTGAAATGTCCGTTCGGGAATCCGTCCCGGCTGCCCTTCACGGGGTTGAATAATCGAATTGATGGTCCGTTCCAGCCGGTCATGAATCTGCTTGCTGGTAAAACCGCCGCCGTTGTAGCGGGCATCGATGATCAGTCCTTTTTTATTATGCTGCGGGAAATAGCCTTTGGCAAATTCGACGAGACCGGCCTGCATCATATTGGGCAGATGCATGTACCCGACCTGCTCGTTGGTTTTTTCCCAGACATAGTGCAGATTCTTATCCGTCCATTCGTGATAACGCAGATTATATTCGCTGCGCAGCGTTTCCAGCAGATGGGTTTTGGCATTATCAAAATCGGCCCGATCATTCCAGGTAATCTCTACGACCTGACCGGCCTTGTTTTCCAGATATTTATAAATGTTATCGCCCTTCTGAATTTCAACACCATCGATGGCTAAGATATAGTCGCCTTCTTTGATCGGACAACCGGGCATGGCCAGCGGCGACTGATACTGCGCATCCCAGGTGGCGCCGCGGATGATCCGTTTTACCCTTGGGAAGCTATTTTTACCCATATCGAATTCGGCGCCCAGAAGGCCGGTTGAAATACGCTCCGCCCGTTCAATATCGCCGCCGCCGACATAGGTATGACCCACATTCAGCTCGGAAATCATTTCACCGATCAGATAATTGACGTCGCCGCGCGTGCCGCAGTATGGGATGAATTTCCGGTACTTCTCGGCCACTTTTTTCCAGTTGACACCGTGCATGCCCGGGTCGTAGAACCAGTCGCGTTCGATGCGCCAGGCTTCTTCAAACATCTGGACAAATTCATTCAGCTTGTCAATCTTAATTTTCACAGCGTCCAGATTCAGTTTGCCTTCACCTACCGAAGCCGCGGCGCCGGCGTCAACCACGCCGAAGTTTGAACCGGACTTGTAAATCAGTTTTTTGCCGTCAGCGGACAGATGATACTGGCTGATACCACTGATCAGCTTGCTGTCATTGGCGCCGTTCAAATCAAATTTGTACAGATCGAGATTGCGTCCGCTGTTGGCATCGGTTACGGTCTGATATTTCAGAAATTCATTTTCCGTTTTCTTTAAGAACAGAAACCCGCCGTCGATCGCTTCCAGACGGAACAGGTTGCCTGATGATACCGGCGCCGCCAGCAGCCGACCCTCAAAGTTTTCAAGGGTAATCAGCACATTGTCACTGCGATTTCCCGTTTCTTTATCACTGCCGGAGTCGGTATCGTTTTTCGGCGCAAATGGTGAAGGATCGCCTTCTTTGAGAATCAAAATATACGGTTTGGCCATATCCAGAAAAATGTGATTCTGATCGACAAAGCCCATGATCGGTTCATAGGTGCGATTGGACAGAAAATAGAGGTACTTGCCGTCCTTGCTGAAGGAGGGGCTCCAGTCCTGGGTCATCTCACTGGTTACGCGATAAGATTTTTTATCGGCAATGGAATACAGGAAAATGGATTCATTCATGTTCACTTCCATTTTGCTGTATACCACCCAGCGGCTGTCCGGCGACCAGCAGTAATCCTGAATGCCCCAGCGTTCCCAGGCATCATCGAGTTCACTCTGATCAATTATTCTAATTGCACCGGTCTCCGCATCGGTCAGATTGAGACGCATATATTTATCATGAAAAAGGATGTGTTTCCCGTCCGGAGACCAGACCGGATTCATACGAAAACCTTTATTCCCTTTCGTAAGTTGTTTCAAATCCTCGCCACGGGTATCGACCAGGTACAGTTCTTCCTCGCCGCTGCGATCGGACAGAAAAGCCACTTTTTCACCATCGGGCGACCAGACCGGATTCTTATCGCGCGCACCCGAAGATTTGGTCAGATTATATATGACGCCTTCCTTAACCGGCATATTGATAATTTCCCCGCGGATGTCGATTAATGCCCGTTTGCCTCCCGGAGAAAGCCCGAACGAACCGGTAAATTTGCCGGGATCAATATATGAAGGCCGCACAATTGTCGCATCGGTGGGAATTTCAATCTCAACTTTCCTGGGTCCGGCCTGCGGATTATTTAAATCGAGTGTGTACAGTTCTGCGGCATACTGGAAGACAATGTGGTCTTTTCCCAAAGAAGGAAATTTTACATCATAATCCTTATAAGATGTTAAACGTGTGGTTTCTTTGGTTTGGGGATCGATTTTATACAAATTGAGCGTACCGTCCTCGCGGTCGGAGGTAAAGTACAATCCGCTTTCATGCCACATGGGGAAATTATCGCTGCCGGCGAAATCGGTTATGGGCTTATATTCGGATTTTGCAATATTGCCCACCCAGATATCCTGCGCCGTGCCGCCCTTGTGTCTTTTCCAGGTACGGAATTCACGCGAAACGCGGTTATAGGCCAGCATTTTGCCATCCGGCGAAACCGAGGCCAGTCCGGCACGGTCAACATTTTCCTGCACCGGCGCCGTTTCGTCAATAGCAATTTTGTAAAGCTTATCACCGCGGTAGGGCCAGCTTCTGCGCGAACGGAATAAAACATGTTTGCCGTCCGGATACCAGTCGACGACCAAATCCTGTGCCGGATGATAGGTCAGGCGCTTCGGTATCCCGCCTTCGGCATCCATCAAATAAACATCAGACCCGCCGTCATAATTGGCCGTGAAGGCCAGTAATTTTCCGTCCGGACTGAACCTGGCAAAGGATTCCGCGCCTTCATCCCTGGTGATTCGCTTTGCCTTCCCACCGTCAATGGGAACCGACCATAAATCGTTCTCATAACTGAATACGATCTGATCGGCCGAAGCATCGGCATAGCGCATCAGATGCGACTGCCCGTTGCCGATACCCGAAAACAGGGCGATTGTTACAATGAAAAAAACCAGATAGCGCATTATAACTCCTTTCATCAAAGTTTGATTAATATTTTTTTATGGAAAATATGAAGTGATAACATACCTTCGATTCTATGATCGCAGCGGGATAGTTTATCAATAGATTCGAGTCGCACATTTATTTTTACTGACACAACAATTCTACAATTCGTTTCCGGTCAACTAGCAAAGAACAGAATATACTAAAAAAAATCAAGTCCGGCTTAATTTTATTTCTATCATTGATTGCGCCGAAGAAGGTTTAAGATTTAAATATTATCATTGCTGTCCAAAATAACGAGTAAATAATGATAAAATTATGTTTTTCAATAATTTACAGACTTCCAATGGCAATTTTTATTCCCCATCCCGCCCAGGCGGGAGTGAGGCGTAATGCTGTATTTCAAGCAAATAAACATTCTGATATATTATTTTGGACAAGTATGAATCATCATAAAAATTGATTTTTATTTCTGTGTGATTATATTTTATTGAAAAATCATGGAAAGCCGACGGATGCAATCTAAAATTTCATTTGTTTTTGATTCTGAAATACAAACCATTGATTTCGCAAAATCAACGGCCTGGTCGCCAACCACGACGGTACTCGAATATCTCCGTTCGCTGCCGGACCGGAAGGGCGCGAAAGAAGGCTGTGCCGTTGGCGACTGCGGCGCCTGCACGGTGGTGCTCGCCGATATCGATGACAAGCAGCAGTTGCGCTACCGGGCCGTAAATGCCTGCCTGATTTTTCTGCCCAAATTACACGGCAGGCAACTGATCACGGTTGAAAACATGAAGGATAGTCACGGCAACCTGCATCCGGTACAACAAGCCATCGTCGATTTCTACGGCAGTCAGTGCGGATTCTGCACGCCGGGTATCGTCATGACATTATTCGCCCTTTACAAAAGTCAGGAAAAATTCAGCCCCCCTGAAATTAAAGAAGCGCTGGCCGGCAACCTGTGCCGCTGTACCGGCTACCAATCGGTATTGGAAGCCGCCGCATTCGTTTTAAAAAAGCGCCATGCCGATCATTTCACTGAAAATGAAAAAGAGATTATTCGTCTGCTGCGGCAAATTGAACGACAATCGCTTTTACTGCAACAGGGAAACTGTCGCTACTTTCTGCCTGCTTCGCTGACAGATATTTTCAGTTATAATGAAAAGAATCCGGAGCGACTGATCATCAGCGGGGCAACAGACGCCGCTTTAAAAGTAACCCGTCGGCATGAAAACCTGAACAATGTGATCGATCTCGGCAGTTGCACCGAATTACATGAAATAGAGGATAAATCCGACCATTTTTACTTTGGCGCAGGGGTGACCCTTGAGCAACTCAAATCGGTTGCCAAAGATCACTTTCCGGCCATTTATGACATGTGCCGCCAGTTCGCCTCCAGGCAAATCAGAAATATGGCAACCATCGGCGGTAATCTGGCTACCGCTTCACCGGTCGGTGATCTGGCGCCGGTATTAATCGCTTATCAGTCAGAGGTTGTTTTAGCCTCAGCGAATGGCAGCCGTACACTGCCCCTGGATCAATTTATTCGGGGCTACCGGAAAACGGCGCTCACGGAGTACGAAATTATAAGAGGCCTAATCATTCCCAAACCAAATTCAAACTGCATTGTTAAGACCTACAAAATTTCGAAACGCAGAGATGTCGACATTTCAGCGGTCAATGCCGCTTTTCGTTTATGTTTGAATGAAAAGAATGTCGTCGAAAATTTTATTGCCGTTTACGGCGGGATGGCTGAACGTAGTATAATTATTGGTTCGCTCGCCGATAATTTCAGCGGAAAAGAGTGGTCCAAATCATTGATCGAATCCGGCATCCGGCGCGTTGAAGAAGCTTTGACTCCGATCAGCGATGTGCGCGCGGGTGAGGCTTTCCGGCGGCAGGTCGCCGGCAACTGTTTGGTAAAATTTTGGTATGACACGCAGGGATTTTTGAAATGAGCGCATCAATGAAACACGAAAGCGCCGCCCTTCATGTCAGCGGCGGGGCGCAATATGTGGATGACCTGTCCCTGAGCAGCAATGCCCTGGCAGGTAAAGTTGTTTATAGTCCCTATGCCTCTGCCAGAATCCGTTCGATAAATTTGCAGAAGGCAAAAAAACTGAAAGGCGTCCATGCCGTATTGAGCGCCGCCGATATCCCCGCTGAAAATCAGATGGGGCCCGTGGTGCATGATGAAGTTTGCCTGGCAAATGGTAAAGTCGAATTTATTGGTCAGGCCGTATTACTCATCGCCGCCGAATCGGAGGCGCTTTGCCGGGAGGCGGAAAAACTGCTGTCAATTGAATATGAACCGCTGCCGGCGGTTTTGACGATCGAACAGGCGATGGATCAAAACAGGCTGATGGGCAACGAGCGCAGGATCGAGCGCGGCGCAGTAAATGAAGGATTGGCAAACGCGCCCCGTGTCATCAATGGTATGTTAAAGACCGGCGCTCAGGAACACTGGTACCTGGAAACACAGTGCGCGCTGTGCATCCCCGCTGAAAACGATGAAATGCAGGTTTACAGCTCCACCCAGCATCCGTCGGAGACACAGGCGATTGTCGCCGGCGTGCTCGGTCTCGATGCCAATCAGATACATGTGGTCGTACGCCGTCTCGGCGGGGCATTCGGCGGCAAGGAAACCCAGGCCAACCATTACGCGGCCTGGACGGCACTTTTGGCCAAAGCAACAAAACGTCCGGTAAAAATCCGTTTAAGCCGGGTGGATGATCAGATTACAACCGGCAAACGCCATCCGTTTCTGATCAATTACAAGGCCGGTTTCAATGATTCCGGTGAAATTATGGCACTCGACATGGAACTGAACAGCGACGGCGGCGCTGCACACGATCTTTCTTTCCCTATTCTGGAACGGGCCCTGTTTCATTCCGACAATGCTTACTTTATCCCGAATATGCGGGTGACCGGGCGGGTATGGAAGACCAATCTGCCTCCCAATACGGCTATGCGCGGATTCGGCGCGCCCCAGGCGATGGCGGCCATTGAAAACATAATCGACCGCATCGCCCGTGCCGTGAAAATCGATGCCGCTGAAATTCGTCATAAAAATTTTTACGGTGAAAAGAATGGCAATATGACCCACTACGGTCAGAAAATCGAACACAACCATCTGCAAATCATTTACAAACGTCTCCTGCAATCGGCGCAGTACAGGCAGCGCCGGCAGACCGTCGACCGATTCAACAAACAAAACCAATTATTCAAAAAAGGGCTGGCCCTGACGCCGGTAAAGTTCGGCATTTCCTTTACTACCTCCTTTTTGAATCAGGCCGGCGCCCTGGTGCATATTTACCGGGACGGGAGCGTGGCGGTAAATCACGGCGGCGTGGAGATGGGTCAGGGTTTGCATACGAAAATCCGGCGGATTGCCGCAGCGGAACTGGGTCTGCCCGAATCGCGCATCCGCCACACGGATACCGATACGGCGAAAGTACCCAACACCTCTGCCACCGCCGCTTCTTCGGGAACCGATCTGAACGGCGCCGCGGTTAAAAACGCTATTGAAAAACTAAAACAGCGCATTGCCGTGGTCATTGCCGGGCATTTCAACCTCGGACAGCGCAAGATATTTTCAATGCCGAAAAATATTGTATTCCAAAATGAGAAAGTTATCGACAGGCTGCACCCCGACCGTCAAATTAAATTCAGGAACGCGATTCCAATCTGTTACCTCAATCAGATCAGCCTGAGCGCCACCGGCTATTACCGCACGCCAAATATCTATTTCGACCGCGAAAAAGGCTTCGGTAAACCATTTAACTATTATGCTTTCGGGGCGGCGGTCAGCGAAGTGCTTGTGGATACGCTCACCGGCAGTCATGAATTGCTGCGCGTTGATATTCTGCATGATGCCGGCAATCCTATCAATAAATCCATCGACCTCGGTCAAATTTACGGCGGATTTGTGCAGGGACTGGGCTGGTGCACCACAGAAGAGATCAAATATGATGAAAACGGGCGGCTGCTCAACGATTCGCCAGACACCTATAAAATTCCCACCACTGCTGACATCCCGGAGGATTTCCGGATCAATTTTTTAGAAGATGCGCCCAATCCGAAGGCCATTCGCAAGAGCAAAGCCGTCGGGGAGCCGCCCTTCATGCTGGCCCTGTCGGTCTGGATGGCCATCAAGGATGCAATTTCCGCGATTGGCGAACACCGGATCGAACCGGAGTTCCAATTGCCCGCCACCAACGAAGTGATTCTTCTGGCCATTGAAAAAATTAAAAAAGATTGTAAATTGAATTGGTGAATTACTGAATTACCGGATATTGGATTACAGGATGCTGGAAGGGGATTCTTTTATCTTCTCTCACGCCGAAGACGTGCCTGTGGCAGGGCAGACTTCCACTTACCTGTCAGTGTGCAGCGACCGACATAACTTCCCCACTTTTACCGATTTAAAACGCCCCGGTCATTTTGGCCGGGACGTACGGCTTTACTAAACCGATTCCCTAAAAATTCGATTTGCACCTGCTTGCTTCAACAATGTCAGCCTTAGGCGATCACCGACTTTGGGATGCGGTGTAAAAAAAATGTGACATAAAGGACAAAATTTTTTTCCAGCCATGAGACAGCTTCCTGAAATTTAATGAAACAATGCTATATTTTTAGGCCGGAATTAGATAAAAGTAAATAACAAAAATAAGAAAATTCACTTTTTATTCTTTTTTTTTCAAGAATAGTCAAAAGAATATATGGGGCGTTTTAAACCGGATTTTTTGGGGAGTTTCTATCGGAATTAACACCCAGCACAGCACACCGCCGCCCATCCGTATGGGTGGGGTGTCGGGCATAATATTCAACAAGCCTGTACCACCTGTAATCGTAAAACCGCAAAGAACCGAGTTGGTATCCTCGCCGGAAACGAACGAGACAACCGACCCAAAATTTGGATCAGCCGGCCTGCTGCCGTCGATGATCGTTTTGCGGATATGACGTCTGTTGTGATCCTTGTAAAAATAACTGGCCACAACTATTTTTTTACCCATGAAATTAATGTTTTCATAGTATCGGCCTTCGCCAACAAGAACAACGTCGCCGTCCGTGGCAGCGCTGATGGCCTGTTGAATGGTTGCGTAATTTTTGGGTACGCGATGGGTAGCTGCCAAAGCGACTGTTGTAAAAATGAACAGGCAAAAGGCGATAAATAATCGATTCTTCATGATGACCTCACTTTTTTGATTAGGTTAGTCATCCCTGAATGTTTGTCCTTAAGTGGAATACCCTCCTTTCTTATTTTATGAGCAAAAGTTTTCTGGATTGTGAAAATCCCCGATCAGTTTTCAGGAGATACACATACACCCCACTGGAAAATCTTGCAGCGTCCCACTCGACTTTATAAATTCCTGCCGTCTGCATTTCAGAAACCAGCGTAACCACCTTCTGCCCAAGGATATTGTAAATACTCAATTCGACTTCACTGCTTACTGGCAACTGCCAACTGATAACTGTTTTTGGATTGAAAGGATTGGGGTAGTTTTGGGACATGGCAAAGTTAGAAGGAATGTTATTCCCAGCATCACTAATAAATGTTGGGGGAGTTTGTATGTAGGGCGATTCAATGGCTCCCATATCTACAAACTCATCAATGTTATGCGGTCTGATATTTCCATAAAAATCTGTTTTGGGAACTATGGGGGTCGAGCGTGGTTCGGTCGCTGTCTTCGAGGCCCCACACGGACTTCCAGTC
>CAYXRA010000113.1:0-14626 GCA_964467525.1 uncultured Calditrichaceae bacterium | reverse complement strand
TTAATTAAATAAGGCTCATTGCTCAATGCGGCGATCCCGTCCGGTTTTTTGTAACACCGGACGGGATTATCTTTTCTATCGAAATATCGTTCTTAAACACTTCGGGAAAAATTACAAATTCCCAATACAGCTCATAATCACGGAATGGCATAATTTTTTATTGCTTATGTTTAATCCTGATAATACATCATCAAATTAAATACCCCATTCTTTCAAATTCAGAGCATTAAAAAAAAGAGATGGAATCATTGCCGGAAAAAATGTATGGACATGGCGTTTACCTTTCCTTTCAAATTGCTATATACCATGCAAAGAGTCCAAAATTACAACTACATTTAAGGAGAACGCTATGCAAAAGAAAAGTCCCCATCTGAGTTTGTTGTACAATTTTTCACTCGTATTAATCCTCCTTTTCCTCCAGGCCTGCGGTTCGGGTATGCAAAAAAAGGAAGGTGATAAGCGAAGAGAAGTGCGTATGGCAGCACCCAAAACAGCCGTCATGTCGATGGAAGATCATGTGGGCGGCGCCGGTGAAGTATATCTTCCGCCCGATTTCAACACCGAAGAATACGACCGCATCTATGAAAATGAATTTAAGAACGTTATGCAAAATCCCTTGTCCACGTTTTCCATCGACGTAGACAACGCATCGTACAGTAATGTCCGCCGGTTTTTACAAAATAACCAGCTCCCGCCAAAAGATGCCGTGCGTATTGAAGAATTGATCAATTATTTTACTTATGACTATCCCCAGCCTGAAGAAAAAGATCCGTTCTCAATTATAACCGAAATATCTCAATGTCCCTGGAACAGAAAAAATAAACTGGTTCATATCGGGTTGCAGGGCAGACAACTGGATTATAAAAATATCAAATCGAGTAACCTTGTATTTCTGGTTGATGTCTCGGGTTCGATGAATTCTCCTGATAAAATCGGACTGCTCAAAAAAGCTTTTAAACTGCTCGTAGATAATTTATCCGAAAAGGATCGGGTGGCAATTGTCGCTTATGCAGGGGCGGCAGGATTGGTTTTGCCATCCACGCCAACCACCCAAAAAGAGAAAATATGGGATGCGCTCGATCAATTGCAGGCCGGCGGCTCAACGGCAGGAGGCGCAGGAATACAACTGGCCTATAAAGTGGCAAAGGAAAATTTATTCCCCGAAGGTAATAATCGCGTTATTCTGGCTACGGATGGCGACTTTAATGTCGGTGTATCATCAACATCCGAACTCATTAGAATGATTGAGGATAAACGGAAGGATAATATATTTTTGACTATTTGTGGATTCGGCATGGGCAATTATAAAGACAACCGCATGGAGCAGATCAGTAACGCTGGTAACGGGAATTATTTTTACATCGATAATATCAGGGAAGCGGAAAAAATATTTGTCAGGGAACTGCGCGCCAATATGTTCACCATCGCCAAAGATGTTAAAATTCAGGTCGAATTTAATCCTGCAAAAGTAAAAGCTTATCGTTTAATCGGGTATGAAAACAGGCTTTTAGCCGATGAGGATTTCAATGATGACACAAAAGACGCAGGTGAGCTGGGCGCCGGCCATACGGTGACCGCACTCTATGAAATAATTCCGGCTGGCTCTGCCGGCGAAGTCAGAAAAACGGATGACTTGAAGTATCAGAAATCCACGATAAAACCGGATGCCCTCCAATCGGAAGAAGTAATGACCATCAAGTTGCGTTACAAAGCGCCCGATGGAGATATAAGCCACTTACTAACGAAGACACTTAACGATCCTAATCTGGCCTTTGAACAGACTTCCGAAAATTACCGCTTTTCCGCGGCCGTGGTTGCTTTTGGTATGCTCCTGCGTGATTCACGATTCAAAAACGATCTGACTTATAATAAAGTTTTGTCTCTGGCCAAACCAGCAAAAGGAAAAGATCCCGAAGGATATCGCGCAGAATTTATCCGTCTTGTCCAAACGGCAGATTTACTTTCGCAGTAAGGTGCACGACTTCCGCCGGATTGCTTATCCGGCGGATATGTTTCATTTCTGATAAAATTATTTGCCATTATCGATTATAATGGATTAATTTCTTATCTATACCGCCGTAATCCGATTTTTAAATCATAGAGATAACAGCACTGGATGATTTTGCGTATCATGCGGGTTTCGATTTAAAGAAGGCCGCATCTCAGCGCTTTTTCAATGCCAGACATGCTAAATTGCTTAAAAATTTAAACATATTAAATTTTGTCCGATTATAAATAATAAGTATTTAATGATATTGTCGGGTGGACTTCGGTAATACAAAACATGGTTCAAAATTTGAATATACATCTTATAAAAAGCATGTTGAATATTTCAATTTTTTTATTGACAGCCATCGTCCCGCAATTGCCGGCCATGTCCGCAAATAATATAAAATTCGACCGCTTATCCATCACCGAGGGACTTTCGCAGGTTACCGTTTTTTCAATTATACAGGATGATCAGGGTTTTTTGTGGATTGGAACGATGGACGGACTGAATAAGTATGACGGCTACCAGTTTAGGGTCTACCGTAATGAGTTCGATAAACGATATTCAATTTCCAATAATCATATACGCACTTTATTCAGGGACAGGGACGGTGCAATTTGGGCAGGTACGGAGAACGGATTAAATCGATATGATCGAAATTATGACCGGTTCATTCCGTATCATCATCGGCAGGACAAACATAAAACAATCAGCCATAATTCGATCAGTTCTATTGATCAGGATAACTCCGGCCTGTTATGGATAGGCACCGATAAGGGATTAAACTGTTTTGATCCCGAAAAAAACAATTTTGTTAGTCTTTCAAAGTTTTCTTTGCCAAAAAATTTGAACCTGGAAAAAATCAGCATATTAAAAATTGATACCAAAGGCTACATGTGGATAGGTACTGAAAGGGGATTGCTGCGCTTGAACAGGGAAAACGGTATCATTCAAAAATACGGCGATCAATCAGAAAATATTAATATGCTCAGTAATCCGGTAATTACGGCTATATTTGAAGACCGGCAGGGCGATATTTGGGTAGGGACGCGGGATGGTTTGAATAAATATGATCCTGTTAATAATAAATTTATCGTTTATCGATATGACAGGCAGTCTTCAAAGAAAACCGACGCCAACCGTATTAATGTGATCCATGAAGATAGTCACGGCATATTGTGGATCGGAACAGCGCACGGTCTGCATCAGTTCCAGCGTAACACGAATCGCTTTATCACTTATCAACACAATCCAAACGACCCCAAAAGTCTGAGCCATAACGATATTTACTGCATTTTTGAGGATCGTACCGGTGTATTGTGGTTTGGTACTTTTGGTAACGGCATAAATAAATACGATCGGGGCCGGCAGCATTTTTTAACATACAAACACAGCGACACAGATCCGAATAGCCTTTCTGATAATTTTGTATATGTCCTGTTTGAAAGTAAAAAAGATATTCTCTGGATTGCTACGAACAGTGGCTTAAACAAATTTAATCGACGTAAAAATATTTTTACGGTTTATAAGCACGATCCTGATGATCCCTACAGTATCAGCTCAAATAAGGTCCGTGCGATTTATGAAGATAAGGAAGGCGCTTTATGGATCGGAACTTATCGCGGTTTTAGCCGCTTTGACGAAAAGAATGACCGGTTTATCCGTTATGATATTGATTCTGAAAAGCTCAGAGGCAGGGATGTTAAAAATTTCGTGATAATGAATTTTCTTGAAGACCGGAAAGGCAACTTCTGGATTGGCAGCAAAGAAAACGGCATAATGGTTTTTGATAAGCATCTGACTTTAATACATTATTTTCTCAATGATCCCGCTAATCCTGAAAGTTTATCCAGTGATGGAATAAGAAAAATATACATGGATCAATCCGGTGATATCTGGATCGCAACCTACGGCGGCGGAATCTGTAAATACAACTACGAAACCAACCAATTTACGGCATATATGCATAACCCGGATGATCCTTCGACGATCAGCAGTAATTTTGTTTATACAATTTATGAGCAACCAAAAAACATTTTGTGGATTGGAACATACGGCGCCGGCTTGAATCGTTTTGATAAGGAAACGGAAAAATTCATACATTTTACCACGGCTGACGGTTTGCCGAACAATCTGGTCTACGGCATTCTTGGAGATGGTCGCGGGAACTTGTGGCTGAGTACGAACCGGGGATTATCCAGATTTAATGCTGACGGATATAAAGGCGAAAATGCAAAGTCCTTATTCAGAAATTATGATATGCGCGACGGACTGCAAAGTAACGAGTTTAATTTCGGTGCATATCATAAAAATGACCGGGGCGAAATGTTTTTCGGCGGTATTGACGGCTTCAATATATTCCATCCCGATAGTATTTTCGATAATAAAATTAAACCACAAGTGCTTATTACCGATTTCAGAATTTATAATACAAGACCAAATATTGGTCCGAAATCAACGTTAAAAAAGCATATCAGTACGCTCGATACGATTAAGCTATCGTACGAGCAGAACGCATTGTATTTTGAGTTTGCGGCAATCCATTACAGCAATCCCGAAAAAAACCAGTATGCCTATATCCTGGAAGGTATTGACAAAGACTGGATCTATACCGATGCCCGGAAACGGTTTGCCAATTATACCAATCTTTCCGGCGGCCATTATAAATTCCGTGTGAAGGCCTCAAATAGCGATGGGGTATGGAATCAGCGCGGCGCAAGATTAGAAATTATTATCACACCTCCGTTTTGGGAAACCTGGTTATTCCGGATTTTTTCCGGTTTATTGCTCATATCCTTCGTCGTTGTGATTTATAAGGTACGCACCTCGAGATTTAAAAAGCGCAATCAGGTTTTATATGATATGAACCGCGACCTGAACAGGGAAATTGAACGTCGTCACCGTGTGGAAGAAGCGCTCCGTGAAAGTGAAGAAAAGTACCGTACGATTTTTCAATCATCTCCGGTAGGAATTTTTCATTTTGACAACAACGGCGTGATAACAAATTGCAATGATAATTTTGTTGAAATCATCGGCTCATCAAAGCGTGCTTTAATCGGGCTCGATATGCCCAGGCAACTGAAAGACCAAAAAATGATCGGTCAGATTAAGCATGTGCTCGCTACGGGACACGGTTATTATGAGGATAATTATCAATCGGTTACGGCAAATAAATCTACCCCCGTCCGTGTCTTGCTTAATGGTATTTTTTCTCTCGACAAAAAAATCGTGGGCGGTGTCGGAATCGTTGAGGATATTACCGAGCGCCGGCGCCATGAAAAATTGCAACAGGTTGTGTATAAAATTGCTGAAGCGGTAAATTCAACGGATGACACTTCGGAATTTTATTTTGTAGTTCAGAATGAACTGAGCAAACTGATCGATACAACCAATTTCTTTATCGGACTCTATGATAAAGCAACGGACACTTTGTCGCTGCCTTTTATGAAAGATGAAAAAGACCGCTTCGAGCGGCTGCCCGCGGCAAATACCATCAGTGCTCTGGTCATAAAAAACAACAAATCTTTGCTCCTTAAAGAAAAAGATATGGATGAACTGGAGCGGCAGGGAAAAATCGGTTCGGTCGGTTCGCCTTCAAAGGTATGGCTTGGCATTCCTCTCAGGCTGGATAAGGAAGTAATCGGCATTCTGGTTGTACAAAATTATACTGATGAAAATGCTTATGATGAGTCCGACCTGGCATTACTCGAGTTTGTTTCCAATCAACTGGCTGTGTCCGTTAAAAAGAAACAGGCCGAAGAAGAAATCCGCAAATTGTCACGTTCCATTGAACAGGGCCCGGCGGCCGTAATTATTACGGATATTGACGGACGGATAGAGTACATCAATCAGAAGCTGACTGAAAAATCGGGATATACTATCGATGCCGTTAAAGGTAAAAACCTGCGTACACTGCAAGCTCTAAATCTTGAAGAAAAGGAATCCGGCAAACTTTGGCAGAAGATTATATCAGGAAAAGAGTGGCACGCGGAGGTTCAAAACCGGGATAAGAATGATGAGCTATACTGGGAATTCATATCGGTTTCACCGATAAAAAATGAGCAGGGTCACATTACCCATGTGCTCATTTCAAAGGAAGACATATCCGAACTGAAACGATTGCAAAACCAGTTGAATCAGGCCCAAAAAATGGAATCGATTGGTACGCTGGCCGGAGGGATTGCCCATGATTTTAACAATCTGCTCACGGTAATAAACGGACACGCGGAAATAGCCCTGATGAAACTGGATCAGGGAAATACATTACATAAATACCTCCATTCCATCCTGCAGGCCGGCAAGCGGGCTGAAAATTTAACGCGGCAGCTACTGGCATTCAGCCGTAAGCAGATTGTCGAAGCCCGGATTGTTGATATTAATGAAATCTTTAGAGGAATGGATAAAATGCTCCGCCGGCTCATTGGTGAGGATATCAGTATTAAAACAATACTCACGGATAATCTGCCAAAAATTAAAGCCGATCCCGGTCAACTGGAACAGGTCTTAATGAACATCGTCATCAATGCCCGCGATGCCATCAACGAAAAAACAACATTCAGTAACGGTAAGAATATTATCATTGAAACCGATCATATCTCGAAAAGTGAAGCGGATTTTAAAAATGGTTTTTCCATCCCCGGCGGAGATTATGTCTGCTTCAGTATAAGCGACAACGGCGGCGGCATGAATGATGAAGTCAAAGCTAAAATATTCGATCCCTTTTTCACAACAAAAGAAGTAGGCAAAGGCACCGGACTGGGTATGGCCACAGTCTACGGCATTATAAAACAGAACCAGAGTTTTATCAATGTGTACAGTGAACCGGGGCAGGGGACAACCTTCAAAATATACTGGCCGGCAACCACAGAGCAAAAGGCGGAGGATAAATCTGATGTTCAGGAACACACACACAAGGGTGCGGAAACAGTCCTGGTTGTTGAGGATAATGATGAAGTTCGTGAATTCACGGTTATTACTTTGAAAGAACTCGGTTACAATGTCATAGACGCAGGGAACGGCCAGGATGCTGTCAAATTCGTGGAATCCAACGACACGCGATTTGATCTGCTGATCACAGATATTGTTATGCCCGGCATGAACGGCAAGGAATTAGCAGAGGTTTTACAGGAAAAAATACCGCATCTGAAGGTTTTGTATACATCGGGCTATACCAACAATCATATTGTACATAACGGTACCCTGGAAGAAAATATCGATTTTCTTCAGAAACCGTTTTCAGTCCCCGGCCTGGCTCAGAAAATCAGAGCGGTGCTGGATCAGTAAAATTTATCCGGCCGCCTGCAATACCCGCGAATTACCGGTGTTGGCAAACGAAATTGAGACATACAATTTAATCCTATTAACACTATGATAAAAATATTTTCCGATGATGATATATATTCCAAACCGCTGTCACAAATAACGGACTTTATTTTTGATGAGAATGTTGCCCGCGTTTTCCCGGACATGATCAAACGATCGATACCGGGATATGCCGCGGTGATACATCTGACCGGCATTTTAACACAAAAACTGGCGCAAAAGGATAGTTACTACTACGATTTGGGCTGCTCCCTGGGCGGGGCAACGCTGGCTATACGGCGTAATCTGCGGGAGGGGGATGGGCGTATCCTGGCTATCGATAACGCGGTGGCCATGCTCAGTCGCTGCAGAAAATTCATTAAGCAGGATAAAAGCAGAGCGCCGGTCGATCTCATTTGCGCCGATATTCGGGACATACGCTTTAAAAACGCGGCTATTGTCGTTCTTAATTATACCTTGCAGTTTATTCCGCCTGCTGACCGACTTACATTATTGACTCAAATCTGCCGGGGAATGAAAGCGGACGGCGCACTCATCCTGTCTGAAAAAATACGCTTTTCAGATCCCCGGCAGCAGCAGTGGTTCAGTGAGTTATATTATGATTTTAAAAGATACAACGGTTACAGTGAACTCGAAATCAGTCAGAAACGCAGCGCCCTGGAAAAAAAAATGATCACGGACACGATTGATATGCATAAGGAACGGCTAAGGCAGGCCGGATTCAAAAACTGTCATATTATATTCCAATGCATCAATTTTATCACCATAGTGGCTGAAAAATAAATGCTCGATTATTCTGCACTTTATAGAACGTTAACCAATACACCGTTAAAAAACTGGCTTAACATTCTGCCGGAACAGGTTAACCATATTCTTGATCCCGCGCGGCACGGAGATACAAAGCGCCGGATGGACACACTGGCTGAACTACCCGATATCAGACCATCGCTTATTAAAACAAACAGCGCCGCGGTTACAATCGGCAGCGAAACCGATTGCAACGATTCGGAACGCAAGCGGCTTGAAATGGGGCTGCATAAACTGGCCCCCTGGCGCAAAGGTCCTTATAACTTTTTCGGTATTTTTGTGGACAGCGAATGGCGGTCCGATTGCAAGTGGCAGCGACTGAAAAATCATATCCGGCCGTTAAACGATAAGCGCGTGCTCGATGTGGGGTGCGGCAACGGTTATCATTGCTGGCGGATGAATGGTGCGGGGGCAAAAATGACCATCGGCATCGACCCCTACCTGCTCAGCGTATTTCAATATCATGCCCTGCAAAAATATGTTAAATCTGAAAATGTATTTGTACTGCCGCTGGCTCTGGAAGATTTACCTGATAATTTAAACGGATTCGATACGGTTTTTTCGATGGGCGTGCTCTATCACCGCCGCTCGCCTCTGGATCATCTTTTTAGATTGAAATCGCTTTTGGTGAACGGGGGAGAGTTGGTACTGGAAACCCTCGTCATTGAAGGAGGGGAGGGCAGCGTACTTGTTCCTGAAGATCGATATGCAAAAATGCGCAATGTCTGGTTTCTGCCGTCCTGCCCGACTCTCGAATCGTGGCTGGTAAGATGCGGTTTTCGAAATATCCGGTTAGTCGACGTCACTAAAACCACTGCGGAAGAGCAGCGCCGGACAAAATGGATGCGCTATGAGTCATTAAGCGATTTCCTGCATCCGCAAAACCCGGACCGCACCGTAGAAAATTTACCGGCCCCTCGCCGGGCCATTTTTCTTGCCGAACGTTAAACTTCTATGTTTCCGGCTGAAATTTCTCCGGCCAGCCTGTGGGCATAGCGGGTGGTCTCCGGCAACCGATAGCGGGTTGTGCAGGCAAAAACAAACCGGATTGCGGTCGGCAGCGATATCTTATGACCTATTGAAATATAGAGCGGCTTTACCCTGTCTCTGGTGCGCAATACCGCGCCGATGACTTTTTCATGATCGTATAATTCAGTCCATTGCCCCTTTTTTTCCGGTACGGTATCGTGCTCGCCAATCAGTCTTTTTTTTGCAACGCCAATTGAGGGCAAATTGGTCAATACGCCTATATGACTGGCAATACCCAGCCTGCGTTGGTGTGCAATACCCTGACCATCGCATAAAAGCAAATCGGGAAGGGCTTTTAGTTTTTCAAGCGCCTCCAGTATCACCGGGGCTTCACGAAAGGATAACAAGCCGGGGATGTAAGGGTAGGTGAGCGGCACCATCGATACGCTCTGGTGCAATAATTTCAATCCGGGAAATGACAGCATAACAACCGCGGCATATATTTGTGAATTCTTTTTATCGATACTGCAGTCGACGCCGGCCACAGTGTGTACTTTATCGAAGCGATCCTCGCTGATGACTTTTCTGGCCAAATTTTTCTGGATTTGAATCGCTTCTTTTGGCGGAATATTCCAGGGATGTAATTTTATAATAATAGTTGCATCCAAATAAGTTCTGTGAGAAGGTATTTGCCTGATTTATCCGGAATTAACGGTTAATTGCCTCAGGATTTATTTATTACGAATTAGCCCATCTACACGGCACTAATTGAATAATATGATCAGGCAACCGCTTCCGGTTGATTTATTTTTTCAATAAAGGCCTCAGGCATAATTTTATGATATTTCAGTCCCACTTTTTCCGGGTCGGCGCCCTGGGCAATGGCCAGTAACTGAAAATAATAAATGACCGGAATTTGAAATTTTTCTTCAAATTTGCGTGAGACCCGCAATTGCCCCAGATCAAAGGAATCAAAACAGGTCGGGCAGATCAGTCCCAGACAGTCCGCACCGGAATCCTGAACCGATTTAAAAACTGCATGACTCATATCCAGTCCGAGGCTTACTTCCTGACAGGCCTTGCCGCAGCACATCAGATATTCCTTGTGATCGACCGGAGTAGCGCCGGTAGCCTGAATAAACTCACCGAGAATGCGCGGAACAAGCGGATCTTCAACATGCATGATGCCGCTGGGTTTCAGCAGGTGACAGCCGTAGTGTATGGCTACCTTTAGTCCGGTCATTGGGCGTACAATGGATTCACTAATCTTTTGGATTCCCAGATCATCCCGTAATACGGTTACCAGGTGGCGCACCTCGATCGTGCCGCGAAATTCTTTGCCAATTTTCTTTAGATTTTCGTTTACTTTTTTTCGTAGCCCGGCATCCTGTTTCAGATGATGATTAACCTCACACAAGGTTGATGTGCAGCCGCTGCACATGGTTACGATATCCAGCTCCTGTTCTTCGGCAAGGGCAATATTGCGGGCGGCAAGTGTGTACCAGGTCAGTTTGTCACCGGCCTTGAAATAAATGGGATCGGGACAGCAACTGAAGCGGTTGTCTTCCACCAGCTCTACATTAAGATTTTCCATACAAATGCGTACGGCACTTTCCATCTGCGGATATTTTAAGGGTATCATGCAGCCCCAAAAGGGGATGATTCTCATGGCGCACCTCTTTATCTGATGATTGGTAATTACATAAGTTCAATATTAATCATTTTAATTTTTTAACTCGCCGGATTAATCACAGCGGTTATTTTTTGGCTGCCTGATCGGCCTGTGAAAATATCGTGTTTAAGTCCTCCTCACAATCCATGGTAAATTCAGGAAGTCCCAGTTCTTCGCGCCGGCGTTTGATCAAATCGGTCCGGCTGACGGTAAGCCCGTCCTTTTTTACACGGCGAATGATGCTGTCCACAGTCTGCGGGGCATCCTCTTTGCTGCACGACATATTCTTCAGGGCGATGATCACTTCTATGGGGTGGACATCCTGTGGACAGCGTTCGTAGCAGTTGTAGCAATTGGTGCAATTCCATATCAGCGAATCGCTGCCGATCAGATCGTCCTCCAAACCATAAAGGGCCTGCAGAATTATGCTCCGGGGATTGAATTCGTCCAGAAAGCGATGCGCCGGACAGTCGGCAACACAGGCACCGCACTGATAACAATAGTTATGCGAAAATCCGCCCAGCTCCGCGTTTAATTTATCCCGGAAAGCATAGTTTATTTTCTTTGCCATTGATATCTCTTTAATTTTTTTGATTATGACATTGCAATTTTATTATCCCCGGAAACTGAAATATTCAGCTACCTGCAGGCATCGTTTCCTTTCAGTTTGCGGCTTTTTTATCCAGTCGCCGCACGCTGTTGCTGCCGCATTTGGGACAGGTCAGTTCCTGTGGCACACCCGGTGTATATTTATCCTCGTGCTGGTGGCCACATCGCAGGCATTTGAAAGTCGCCGTTTCGGCCATGTTGCGCTTCTCCTATGTTTTTATGTTGGATAACCATATTCCTGATAATAGACAGTCTGAATCAGTTCATTTTCATCATTTTCGTGCTTGCTGATATCCGCTGTCAGTTTGAGCACTTTTACCCTTATTTGTGATAATGCTATTTCATCGTTCCCTTTCAGATTCTTAAAAAGGTGCACAATCTCATCTAAAAGAGTTAAGATCGTCAAATGCTGATTTTCCAGGAATTTTACCCCGCCGGTAACTTCAGGCGCCTCTTCGATGATATCACGCATAAAACCACCTTCCTCTTCAAAATCGAAATGTTTAAGCAGGTGGTTTTTGAAATCACGCAGCCGCCAGATAAATTGCAGCCGCCAGTCATTAAAGGGCTGATCGGCAGCGGGATGATTGATTTCATCTTTGATCAGCTTTAAATCGCGTTTAATGCAGGCGTGTTCCTGCTTCACCTGATCCGTAATTTTCGTTTTCTGTTTGCCAGTCATAAAACCCTCCCGGCAGGGATTAAATCCCGCCAAAAAATCCCGCACACGAATTTACGTGGTGGCGGTTACTTCCCGCACTTTTGGACGGGCCGTTGTATCCTTTAACTTCGCCTGTCGTTTTGCCCGCCGTTCGCGTTCTTTTTCCGCTTCCTGTTCCAGTATCTTCATCGTTTCTTTAACTTCTTCTTCGGTAACGTCTTTGAGCATATCGACCAGCTCACGCATCACTTTGGCGAATTTCTGACCCTCGGCGGCGGAAATCCATTCCAGTTGCAGTCGTTCCGGCCGGATGCCGAGCCGTTCCAGTTTATTCCACAATTTTTCGATGCGTTTTTGCGTCCAGGTTACGGCGCTGATATAATGGCAATCTGAAAAATGGCAGCCGGATACCAGTACCAGCGGCGCACCCTTTCTGAAGGCATGCAGAACAAAGTTGGAATCCACGCGTCCGCTGCACATGGTTCGGATAAGACGGGCATTGGTCGGATACTGCAGGCGCGAGGTGCCGGCCAGATCGCCGCCGGCATAGGAACACCAGTTGCAGGCGAAAGCAACAATTTTGTTCATGCGGTCGTCATCCAGAATGGAATCGATCTGGGCGTAGATTTGCTCGTCGGTGAAATGGCGCATAACGATGGCATCCTCCGGACATTCCGCGCTGCATGTGCCGCAACCGGCGCAGGCCGCCTGAATGATATTCGGATAAGTCGATGATTTCTTATCGGGCGCGATAATGGCATTATACGGACATACTTTCGCACACATGCCGCAGTAGTTACAGGTATCGGTTTTGATCAGCGCCGTAATCGCTTCGATATCAACCTTCCCGGCATTCAGAATGATACTGGCGCGGGCGGCTGCGGCACTGGCCTGGGTAACACTGTCTTTAACATCCTTGGGCGATTCCACACAGCCAGCGTAAAAAATTCCCCGCGTCGGTGCGTCGACCGGCTTCAGTTTCGGATGCGATTCCAGCAGAAAACCATCGGCACTGTTCGAGAGGGTCAGCATTTGCTGCAGTTTTTTCATGTCTTTACGCGGTTCTACGCCAACCGAGAGGACGATCATATCGGCTTCATGGATTTCCACTTTTCCACTGGTGGTATCTTCAACACTGAGATACAGTCCCTTATTCACCGGATTTTCCCAGACATCCCCGGGAATACCGCGGATATACTGAACGCCGGCTTCTTTACTGCGCATGTAGAGATCCTCGAAACCCTTACCGAAAGCGCGGATGTCAATATAAAAAACCTTGCTCTGAATATCCGGGTAGTGGTCGTGCAGCAGCAGCGTATCCTTGATGGTATTCATACAGCAAATATTGCTGCAGTAATTGTGCCCCCGTTTACCGGAACGGGAACCGACACACTGGATAAAGGCCACCGTCTTCGGACGCTTCCCATCGGTGGGACGCATGAAATGCCCGTCGGCCGGTCCGCCGGCGCAAATCAGGCGTTCAAATTCCATGCTGGTGATCACGTTCTCGTAACTGCGGTAACCGAACTCATCCAGCTCGGTCGGATCGTAAACGTCCATGCCCGTGGATACGACAATCGTACCCACTTCAATGTCGATGTATTCATCCCGCATATCAAAATCGATGCAGGCTTTTTCGCAGGCATCCTGGCATTTACCGCAGGCAATGGGATTGTTGCCGAGGCAATTTTCCATATCGATCAGGTAAGCCGATGGAACGGCCTGGGGTAATTGAATATAGATCGCCTTACGCGATGACAATCCCTGCTGATATTCATCAGGCACGGTAACCGGGCAGTCGGCCACGCAGTCCCCGCAGGCCGTGCATTCATCCTGATTAACGTAGCGGGCTTTTTTACGGATTTTCACATTAAAATTGCCGATAAAACCGGTAACATGCTCCACTTCACTGTAAGCTAAAAGATGTATATTTCGATGTCGACCGACATCCATCATTTTAGGACCCAAAATTCATATGGAGCAGTCCATTGTCGGGTAGGTCTTGTCAAGTGCAGCCATAATCCCGCCAATGGAAGGTTCTTTCTCCACTAAATATACTTCGTGTCCGGCATCAGCCAAATCCAGGGCTGACTGGATACCCGCGACTCCGCCGCCGACAACCAGCGCCCGTTTCGTTACCGGTACGGTTTCTTCTATCTGAGGTTGCAGCACCCGGGCCCGCGCCACGGCGCTTTTAACCAGGTCCTTCGCCTTCTGGGTGGCCAGTTCTTTGTCATCCTGGTGTACCCAACTGCAATGCTCCCTGATATTGGCCATCTCATAGAGATAGGGATTCAATCCTGCCTCGGCAACGCACTGACGAAAGGTCGGTTCGTGAATCTTAGGCGTACAGGAGGCAACGACCACCCGGTTCAGTTTATGTTCCACAATAGCTTTTTTTATCTCGTTCTGACCCGGATCGGCGCAGGTGTATTTATTACGAATGACTGCAACCACATCGTCCAGTCCTTCCGAAAACTTCGATACCGCGCCGCAATCAACCGTGCCGGCGATGTTTAAGCCGCAGTCGCAGACGAAAACACCGATGCGCAGCTTTTCTTCCTTCATATTGTACTCCTGTTTTTATATAATGAAA
>CAYXRA010000112.1:0-14692 GCA_964467525.1 uncultured Calditrichaceae bacterium | reverse complement strand
TTAAAGTTAGATTCTTACTTGCGAAATCTGAGCGTGTATCTCTGACTTTGCCAACTCCAAATCCCCTTCCCCTGTATCCCGCCCGGGCGGGAAGCAAGGGGTGGGGGGAGGGCATTTTTTAGCAGTTTTATCCCGCTCGGGCGGGACAAATATTTTTGATTAATTTTATAGCGCTTTTTATTTGACAATTTTATTTAACCAAAATCATTTTGCGACTCAAAACCTGATCGCTGGCAATTAACCGGTAGTAATAAATACCGCTGGCCAGATCCGGCGCGATAAAGCGGGCCTGATGGCTGCCGGCCTGCTTAAAGCCGTTCACGATAGTGGATACCTGCTTTCCGGATACATCGTAAACCAGCAACTGCACCAATCCGCTTTTTTCGACGCTGTAGCGAATGGTCGTCGACGGATTAAAGGGATTGGGATAATTCTGATTCAGTGCGAATGTCGCCGGATTTTGGCCCTTATCCTCGATGGCCGAAGGATCGTTTATGGTGATCGGATTATCGAGACTGATATCGTAATAGTGGTCTTCATCAAAATCGAGGGCAGCATTGGTTACAAAATAGCCGATGTCATAGGTACCGGTCATTTCACCGCTGACAAACTGAATGTATAAATCGTTAAAGGTGGTATCTTTCAACGCTTTCATTTTTTCATCGGACTGATAAACACGCCACTCCCGGTCCGGTCCGCTAGGCCAGCGTGCTTCCAGGGTATCGGCCCAGTAATCAACATTCCCCCCCGGATCGCCGTCAGCGCTGTCCGGATGCAGAAATGAAAAATAACCCTCCGGCGGATCTGCGTCGGGACCGGAATAGTAGACGACGTTTACCGTCCAGTCATTGGGAATCATCACCCCGACAATGCCGTGATGATATTCATTGTCCAATCCGTATACAGGATCGGGCTCCGTTCTCACGATCAGACTGACGTCAATAATCTCGTTGGTTAATGCAGTTGTTGGCTGGACAAGACTCATGATGGTGTAGCAACTGCTTAAGACCATTGCCATCACTATAATCATGATATACATCTTGCGCTTCATTTTGGCAGATATCATGGCGAACCTCCTATAATTAGACATTTAATCTCATTGGGTCTTAATTTAATATTGACCCTGTTTTTGCTGATTTTAAGGGGTTTTAGTTTTTCATGAAAATAATTGCTTTCAAAAATTTGCCTTCCTTCGATCAAATCGGATATCAACACTGCCCGCGTTGTCTGTTCGGGATTGGTGTTTTGCAGATAAACGATAACCTGATCCTGTTCCGGCATCGTTTCCATATTCAGCAGAATGGTCTCTTTTCCTTCGATCTGAAAAAAGCTTTTTTCGGCCGGTTCCGGGCGGTAGAGATTATAATAAACCTGCACGGGCGTCGCCGATTCCCAGCCAAAACGGCTCGTGTTTTGTGCTTCAAACGATTTGGCATCGCCGGCAAATGAAAAACGGAAGGTCAGCAGGCCCTGACCACGATCGTGGCGATTCCAGCGCTCCGGAAAATTGTTCAATGGGTTGGCCACAATAACCGGCGCATTATGCTGATCATTATGCTGCAGAAAAATCACCCGGCTGTCCGTTGCGCTCCAGTGCAGTGTCTGCGTTTCATTGTGCAAAGCCACTGAACGGCGGATGGAAAAGGCCCCGGATTTTATCCCCGGGAAAAGCTGTTTGTCCGGATTGAGAAAACCGCCCAGAATTTCAACGGACGCTTTCGCATCATCCACATTGAAATTAAATGGAATTCCGTATTCCTGAGCATTTTGCGTAACCGGCAGCTTTTCCGTATCGATGGCGAATGCGGCATCAATCCGGTCAATATTATCCCAGAGCGTATAACTGACATCCCGAAACAGATTATCCTCATTGGTTAATTTGACGGCTAAGCGAACCGGCCGCTGATCGATGATCTCATAATTTGTATAATGCTGCTCGAAAGTTTTAAAGGACGATTCATAAAGCACGGCACGCACGGGCTGAGCAAAAGGGAAATTGCTTGAGGTGCGGATTAACGATTTTTTCAGTTTCTTATCATAGATTTCTTTAAGAATTACTTTAGAGGCACTGCCCTGACCCGATTGTTCCAGTTCGATCCGGTAATACCGATTTTCAATAAAATCAGCGCCGCGTTTCAAATCCGCTTCATATTGCCTGTCCGGCCGGTTTTGCGGAATCAAAGTGTATTTTCGGAATCCCAGAGCAGGCAAATCATGCGCGATAAAAAACAGCCTGTTCCCATCAATCGTGACCGGCAGTTCCCTCTGCTTAACCGGATCGATCACTCTGTATGGTTTGGCACTGAGATCGGGAAACTGAAATTCCACCACCGCATCCCGGCGCCAGGAAAGCGAATTAAAGACCAGCAGTCCCTCATTGCCGATTGCTTCCTCGCCGGACATCAGACGATACAGCGCACGGTTTGCGGCGGCCTGTGACCTGAGGACGGCATTATCAATATAGTTTTCGCGGATGTTCATGGTAAACTGATTTTCCTCCGGCGATCCGAGTCCGGCCTCCAGTCCGCTGCCGTGTCCGCTGAAACTGAGCAGCCCCTCATACGCCGCATCAATAGTTTGGGCCGGGGGCAGATGACGCGGATTGCGCAGCCAGTTGATGGCGGCCATTTTCCGGGCGCTGAGCAGGTTGTGCTGAGCCTGCCGCTGGCGGCTGATCCGTTCCGCTTCACCCTGAAAATAAATGTCCCAGGCTGAGGTCCAGTCACCTTTAAGCACTGGTAATTCTGCAGCATATTTTTCAGTGAACGCTTCGCTAAACTGATTAATATTGCTGATTACGATTTTGGGATATGCATACGTTTTATTCCATTTAAGGGCCTGCTGATACTGATCGACCGGAATGCCTCCGTTATCGATCAGCGCGGTGTTGAGCAGAATCAAATCATAGGGATATCCCCAGGCTTCCATAATATTAAAGCGCTGCCAAAAACGGTATTCCATCGCCGTGATACTTTTTTCAAATCCGTACTGCCGGCCCTCGTCGTAAGCTTCATTGCGGTACGTGATAATTTTACTGCCGTCACTGCCCTGCCAGAAAAATACTTTGGGAAGCGCCTGCTGCAGGCTGTAACCGCCGTAAATTTCATTGATGCCGCAGGCCAGAAAGTCAATGCCGTTCGATTTGAGCGCCCCGGGAACGACCCAGTTCAGTCCGGGCGTGTCGTTGTAAACCGCGCCTTTAAAAGTCAGGCCGAACTGCCGTTTTAGTTCAGCGGCTTTGGCGAATGTACGGGTCAGCTCACCGGCGCCGATCCAGCCGCTGAAAGGATTGCTGTACAGCGGGCTCAGGGCAATACGGCCGCTTTTGATCAGTTCGATAAGCTGGTTATACTGCTCCGGCGGTCGCGCCTGGCGGTACTGCTCAAGAATCCAGACCGTTTCGATGGTCCATTTGAATTCGGGATCGCGCTGACACAAATCCAGAACCTGATCCAGGGTTTTGATATGCAGTTCTTTGCACAGCGGCTGGGGGTGGGTGTAGCCGATATCCATGTGCGTCAGCATCATCAGATGCACCTGATATTTTTTTTCAGGCCGGAGTTGAACGGTTTTTTTCAGCGTGGTTTGACCAAGCTTCAACTTGAGCTGCGCTTTTACCGCGGCCTCGATTTCCGGCAGTTCGATGCGGCGGCGATTGAGACCGGGGGCGATTGCATCCATTTTAAACTTATGATCGCGATTAGCAATTTTCACCTCAAGTTCAGCAGAGCGAATCAAAGCACCGGCGGAGTAGATTTCAACATCAAAATCCTGCACCAGCCCGTTTGCTGATTTTTTGAAAAAAAATGTCGGGATCACGCTGAAGTTTGCTGAGTTATCCGAAAGCGGCGGACTGACTTTGAGCTGATCCGGAACCTGTCCGCGATTGTCGGTGATTCGTGCAAAAAATCCCCAGCCCCAGTCCACGCCGTTGAAAAAGGGCATGTTCAGATTATAGTGACTGTTCCACACTTTGACCAGCAGGCGGTTGACGCCTCTTTTAAGCCGGATGCGCAGCGTATCCTGCTCCGGGCGCGCTGTCCGATTGGTCGGATTGTAATGAACTTTTTCCGAATTGAGATAAATCTTTACGCCTGAATTACTGCCAATAAGCAGTTGCGCCTGCTGTTCTTTTTCAGAAATAATCTGCGTATAAGCATAGGCGGCTTTGGCAAAGCGGATTTTAGACACAATTTTGCCGGGATTTCTTGCGGCAATGATCCGGTTAAAATCAACATATCCGTTTCCATCGGCCGATTGCAGGAACCAGTGGGTCAGACTGTCCTCATTCAGGACACCATGAACGGCTGCTCCCTCAGCAGGCTCGATAGCGGCTTCGCCAATGGGGTCGCTGTCGCCGATGGTGCCGAAGCCAGTAATCGGCTGCTCAAAGGGACCGGCGACAAGCCAGTGTAATATGCGGCCGTTCCCGGCAATGGTCCACGGCCTGCTGTCACCAGGTGAATCCGGTAAGGCTGTCGCTGCGGAAAGCAGGCTGAATATCCAAACCAGGGCGAATATTTTAATTTGTACTTTCAATCCTTATCTATCCCGAAATAAATGCCTCATCTAAATATTGGAATTCTTTTGAATTATCTCTATGGAGACATTGCATGCAACGTCTCTGCAAAAATATTGCATTTAAATTTTTAATCATGATTTCAATCCGCTCATTGTAAATCCCTTTATAAAATACTTCTGGAAAAAGAAAAAGATCAGCATCATCGGGATCATCATCAGAACCGAGGCGGCCATCAGAATGCTCCATTCCGTCTGATGCTGTCCGACAAACATGGCTAATCCCAGGGCCAGCGTTCCTTTTAGTTTATCTGACAGATAAATCAAAGGACCCAGAAAGTCGTTCCAGGTAAACATGAAAGTTAAAATAGCCACTGTGGCCAGGGCCGGCCGGGCCAGCGGCAGTACAATCTTCCAGTAAATGCGCAATTCCGAACAGCCGTCGATACGCGCCGCATCGAGTAGATCCTTGGGAATGGTCAGAAAGAACTGGCGCAGCAGGAAAATATTGAATGCCCCGCCGCCAAAAAATGCCGGAACGGTCAGCGGTTTGAATGAATTCAACCAGCCAAGATTTTTAAACAGGACAAACAGCGGTACCATCGTCACCTGCATTGGCAGCATCATAGTGGCCAGTACGAAGATGAACAGCGCATCGCGACCCGGCCAGCGCAGACAGCCGAAGGCATAAGCGACCAGCGAGCTGGACAACACGGTTCCGATGATCGTCAGCATCGTGATGAAAACGGAATTTTTGAGATAAGTCAGGAAAGGCATCATCTCGAATACTTTCAGGTAATTGTCCCATTTCAGCACGTCGGGAATCCAGACCGGCGGAATAGCGAAAATCTGGCTGTCCTGTTTCAGCGACGTCGATACGATCCACAAAAAAGGAACGATAAACAGGGCGGCAAAAGCGAGCAGCACCAGATAGATCAGGGCTTTTTTTAAATGGCCGGTCTGCATCAGCGTGTCTCCCCTTCATAATAAACCATTCTCCGTCCCACTTTAAACTGAATGATCGTAACAATCAGGGTCAGCAGCAACAGCAGCCAGGCCAGCGCCGAAGCATAACCCATCTCAAAATCATCAAAAGCTTTAAAATACAGATACAGATTGTAAAAGAGGGTCGAATCCAGCGGACCGCCCTTGGTCATTACATAAGCTTCGGTAAAGATTTGAAATGAAAAAATGACCTCGATTACCGACCACAGAAAGATAACCGGTGATAGCATGGGCACGGTCACGTGACGGAATTTATTCCACCAGCCGCCGCCGTCCAGTTCCACCGCTTCGTAAAGCTGATCGGGAATGCCCTGTAAAGCGGCCAGAAAGACCAGCATCCGTCCGCCGCCGATCGACCACAGACTCATCAGCACCATCGCCGGTTTTGACCAGGCCGGACTCTGCAGCCACAACGGCCCGCTGATCCCGAAAATATTTAGCGCATTGTTGATTAAGCCGTACTGCGGATTGAACATCCACATCCAGAGCACGGACAGTACGACCCCGGTTACGATGGACGGCAGAAAATAAATGGTGCGCAAAATCCGAATACCGCGCACGGCATTATTAACCAGCACCGCCAGGAGCAACGAACCGATAATACACAGCGGTACGCGAAGCACGGTGTAAAAAAGCGTATTCCAAACGGACTTCCAGAAATAATGATCTTCGAACAGCAGCGTGATATAGTTATCCAAACCGATAAAATGCGGGATGCGCAGGACATCATACTGGCAAAGACTGTAATAAAGAGACATGATAATCGGATACAATCCGAATACCAAAAAGCCAGCGATCCACGGGGAGATAAACAGATAGCCGGTTATGCCTTCCTTGCGCCGCAGCGGACTTTGCCAGAATCCCTTCATTGTAAATCTCTCCAGAATTCCATGTTTGCCCGCACGTATCGGTCATATTGAAGGGCATCATCGAGTTCGGTTTGAACCAGCTTCTGAGCCTGCTTTAAAGCCTGTTCCGGTTCCTGTGATCCGTGTGCTACCCGTTCGAGCGCACTGGTAAATTCCCGCCAGAAAACATCGTGGGCAAGCGGAACAATAGTAGTGGAATGGGCAAATTCCAATTGGCGCAAAAAGATAGCCATGCCACTATTCGACAAAAACAATGAATCCCGGGCGGCCAGACGGTTGGCAGGGAAAAGATTTTCCTCATTGGCTAAAATCGTTTTGAGCTGGGTTTCTTTTTCCACGGCAAATTTCAGGAAAGCCCAGGCCGCCCGCGGATGTTTGGCATGTCGCGGGATCGCCATCCACCAGGTTGCCGTTGAACTGGCGGTGGGGCAATCTTCGAAGGACGGGATCATTGTTATGCCGTAATCGAGATCCGGATTGTAGCGGGCGATATTGGCCGGGAAACTGCTGGGCAGAATCATCATCGCCACCCGTTCGGAGGTAAATGCATGCTGATCGCCATAACCGAACCCGGCGGTAAAAGCCAGAAATTCAGCAAAATCGTAATTTGCGGAGGCTGCTTTGACATAATCCAAAATATCGTACATTCGGGGATTGGCAAAGGCGAGCTTTTGCGTTTCCCGGTCGATGAACGATATTCCCTTTTGCCAGGCCATGAGCAGAATCGGTTCCTCGGTCTGCTGTGATATTTTCAGGGTGCGCCCGTGATGGAATATGAATCCCATCCGTTCGATCTGTCCCCCGGCATTCTTTTTCAGCAGTTTTTCCGAATAGCGAATCACCTCATCCCAGGTGCGCGGCGGTCGGTCAGGATCGAGTCCGGCCTGGCGAAACAGTCGTTTATTATAAAATAAAGCGTATGAGGCGGTTGCCGTGGGCATGGCGAAGGTATGCCCCTGCCACTGCATTTCACGCCAGCTTGCCGGAAAAATCACCGTGGAATCAAATTGATCTTCCTGAATAAGATCGTCCAGCGGACGGATGCCCATCCGCGCTGCCCATTTCACCACCGGCGCGAAGTGATCGATCACTTCCGGCGGATTTTCGCTGAGTATGGCCGTCAGAATTTTTTTCTCGCTTTCCTGCCAGGGGATGGCCACGGCATCGACCACAATGCTGTCCTGCATTTGATTGAAAAGACGCACAGTCAGCGGCAGTTCTTCCTTCTGACCGGTTGCATACCAGTACTCTATGTGAATTTTGCCATCGCTGTAATCCCGGCCGGACGGCCAGAATAATGCGGCAATCAGCGCGATGACAATCAGTGTTAGTGCAATTTTTTTCAGGTAATCAATCATTTTATTATTTAAAAATTATTCTATTATGCGTTTCGCAGCCGGAAAACTATATCCAATTTTTATCTGCAATCGCAAATCTTTTTTCACTGTCCGGTGCTTTCTTTTTGATTAAAAACCGATATTCACCGAAAACCGATGCACATCGCCGAATACCGTGCCGAACGGCATATAGGCATAATCGATATTCAGATGCATCCAGTTATTCTCCGGCAGATAGACGCCGGCGCCGGCCGTTAAATTACCTTCGTCCTGATTCAAACGATAACCGGCGCGCAGGGCAAAGGATTGAAATATCAGCCATTCCGTCCCGAAATTTACCCACTCTTTATTATCCGTGGGATGGACAAGTTCACCGGCCAGTGTCCATTTGAAGTTTGGTTGATCGATTAAATCATCGGCAGCGGCGACGCGGAAAAGCAGCGGCGTCCGGTAATCCTGATAAACCAGATCCATATCCGGTCCAAAATGCTGAAGTACAAATCCCAGGCGCAGGCGATGAAAACCGGTATGATAGAGGGTACCGATATCGAACAAAACATTGCTGATCGTGTAATCATCCATTTTTTCATGAACGAATTTAGCCTGCGCGCCGATGGACAATTTATTGGTAAAACGATGGGCAACACTCAGGCCGATGGCTACATCGCCGGCACTAATCATGCGTCCGGTGCCTTCCGGCTGCTTGACCGTGGTTTCCTCGAATTCATCGATGGTCAGGGCATTCAGACTGAGGGCAAACACCATTCGGCCGACGGGAAAAGCAATCACGCCGGCGTCGTGTTTGGAATTGACGAGCCAGTTGTTATGCGACAATGCGGCCTGAAAGCGGTCCACATAAGCCAGTCCGGCGACATTCCAGAAAACGCTGTTGGCATTTTGAGCAACGGCAATAGCTGCTTCGCCCATGGCGCATTCGCGGGCGCCGACACCGATTTTCAGGAATTGCAGACCCGCTGATCCGGCTTTGCTGAAATCAAATCCGTAATCAAACTGTCCGTAGCTTAACCGGATCAGAAGAAAAATCAGGATAACAACATTAAATTTTAGCCAACGATTCATATCGCCTTCCTCATTTGATGATAAGCAGCGTGCCCCGGGCATTGCCGACGGCGGATTCTACCGTCCAGAAATAGATGCCGGGCGCTGTACGCTGACGGGCATCGCTTAGCTGATCCCAGACCGCTTCACCGGAATTGGGATTATCGTGCCCGATGGTCCTGACCAGTTCACCGCTGCTGGTGTAGATGCGAATTTTACACGTCTCAGGCAGGTGTGACCAGACAATCGAATTTTCTTCACCGCTCGTTAAAAATCCTGATACCTCACGGAAAGGATTGGGAAAAACCGTGACATTGAGCGTATTTTCCGCCGGTAGATTGGCGGCGCGAATCGCTTTTTCATTGCGGTTGGTCCGGAAACTCTCCCGGCCGCTGCTGTCGAGACAGGTTATGGCGTAATAGTAACTGACGCCAAGATTGATTGTATTATCTTCGTATATCCACAAATTTAAATCTTCATTGAACCAGCGCTCGCGGTCATTCGATCTGCCGGGCTTAATCTGACGACGCTCCGGGCGCAGCAGTTCGAAGGGTCCGTTGAAGGAACGCTCAGCTCGGTATATACGGTATTCGGCAATTTTTATACTGTCGGCGAGAGGATTTATCCAGTTCTGTTCGACCGGCGGCCAGATCAATTTTATCGACTGCGTTGCCGGCACGGCGATCAGTTCCAATGAAGGCGACGGCGGCGGTACCGCGGTCAGTTTGTAATCGTTCTCATAAAGCGTTCTGGCACGGTCAATTGTATTTTGCAGCGAATCCAGTCCTGCGGGCAGACTGCTCTGCGCATCGAGTCCCTGCAGCGCTTCTTCGAGAGTAATGCCGTTCACCGCTTCCGCCATCACAATGCGCACCGATTGTTCCGGCTGCAGGGCATAGGGTCCGGCCGACATAAGCATGAACGGCGTTATCCGGTCATCCGGGTCGGCCTGCAACGTCCGGTCAGCGCCGCTCAGGATGCCGTAGAGTTCCCGGGCATTAGTATTATTTAAGGAAAGATGTTGCTCGTTTTTCAAAAGCTGACCATATAGGACATTAGCCGGTTGAGGGGATCCGTCGGTCGTAGCATCGGCATAAAACATGGCAAATCCGGCATATCCCGGGGCGCGCAGCTCATCGGTGGCTGCCCAGTAATTGCCGATATCCTGAACAAAATCCGGACTGGGCGTATCATCATAAGCATAAAGCAGTGCCCGGGTTGAATCATAATCAACCAGTTCATCGGTGCGGTTAAAATCGTCGCCCCAGCCGTTGTGCACCACAAAATCCTGATAATTTGGGCGGATCAGGTGCGGAAAGCCAATATACATTTCATTTACCGCGGCACTGTTTTTATTGGTAAAAGTGTATTCGATGATTATGAAATTGTTCAGTCCGGGAAAACTCCAAACGCGGCTGACACGCTGGCACAGGATATTTTCAGTGGTTGTCCAGCGGGCGGTGATCATCTCTTCGGCTTCGTTGACATCATAATCCGAAGAGCCGACAAAATTTTCAACCTCGGTAATTTCCCCGAAATCGCCCCGGTCAACAAAAGTAAACGGACCGTTTTCCGTAAAAAATAAACTGTTATCAGCGTGGCGACCACCGATCCACACGCCGGAGCCGACGCTGTAGGAACGCTGATCATCTTTGGGCATGTTATGGGGGCCGCCGGGCCAGTCCATACTGGGATAGGTATCGATGCGGTTGAACGGATCGGGTGCGCCGATAGTGCCGTCGTCCTTCATCGTTTCCCACAGATTGCCGCGGTCGTGAATCTTAAATTCCGCTTTGCGTGCCTGTGCAAAAAGTTGTGGAGCTGAAATGAACAGGCAGAGTAAAATTGTAATAATTTTCAGATTAAACTGCATTAATCATTCCTTTACAATCATAAAATATTACCTAATTGAGTACGTATTTTGCGCCAAAATAAAAGCGCCGCGGTTCGTACCAGGTTTGCCAGCTGATATCATAACCGGCGCCATCTACGGTACTGATTTCACCGTTTTCAACATAGTTTTTAAACACTTCGGCATCAAAGAATATATCGCCGATAGAGCGTACATTCTTGCGGTTAAACAGATTGGTAATACGCACATAGAATGACAGTTGATGCCGATCAAAAATAGTAAACGATTTATCTATTTTCAGATCGACCCTTTGCGAGGCCGGATAGCGGTAATTGTTGTAGGTATCCGGCGGATCATCCGGCTGCTTGTAAGTAAACGCCTGACCGCTGACATAGCGGTACATAATACTGGCGCTGGTTTCTTTAAAAAGATTTAAAGGAAACCGTTCTGCCCAGAAATCAGGATAATTGAGGAACAGATTAGCCCGCATGATATGGGGCCGGCTGTAAGTCTTTTCAACCGGTATCCGTTTTTCAACCTGTGAATCCCATACATACGAAACCGCGCCATTTTTATTTAGATTCACCCGGCGCGGACTGGCCCGGCCCTGAATGGCACGTGAAAAAGTGTAGTTCAGATCTATGCCATACCATTTATTGTAAAGTGTTTTAAATGTGATTTCAAAACCACGGGAATCACCGTAATCCCCCGGTAAAAAGGCGGCATAAGCCAGATTCGTGGTAATGGTATCGATTCGCGGATCATAACCGTAAATGAAGCGGTCAAATAAGCCGACCCGTTCTTCGGTCTGATCGAAAACATCCTTATAAAATGCCGTGATATCTATTCTTGCAAAATCGAACAGGTTCTGCTCTACGCCCACCTCAAACTGGATCGTTTTTTGCGGCTTCAGCGGTTCAGCCGTATAGGCAACCACGCGTTCCGGATCGCCGTCAATGGACGGAATATGATATGGATCACGACTTTCTTCAGCAGCAAGCTGATCTTCTTCAATCATTTTATCGACGATGTAGACCGGACGGAAATAGAAAAATTCGAACATCTGATCCAGCGGCGGCATCTGATAAAAATGGCCATAATTAAAATGAAGCAAAGTTTTCTCTGTTACCGGAAATGATACGCCCACACGTGGACTGAACATATGATAAGATCTTGCCGGCGAACGTTCTTTATCCAGCACATTATCGAATGAAAATTTAACATTGCCGTTTGCATCAACCTGATCCAGATCCGGGTCGAGCGAGACGTCATAGTCGGGATCATAAGCCAGATTAAATAAAGGCGTGCGGTCGAACCAGTCGCGGTTGGGATTAAAATAGTCGTATCGCAGACCAATATTCAGAATCATGCTTTCAAATTCCATTTTGTCCTGCAGGTAGGCGGCAAATTGCAGCGGATTATAGGTTTCGTGCAAACCGCGGTTAATCCAGTATTTGGGCTCGGTTGTGTATGAAGGATAGCGCCAGGCCCCTTTTTCAGCGAATGTAATATAGCGGGCCTCGAAACCGGTTTTTAACAGATTTTCCTTATCGAGCTGCCAGCTCAAATTACCGATCAGTGAAATATCACCGGTTTGCGTATGGTTCTTAATAACCGGTGCATATTGATCAAATGGTTCGTCCTCAAAACCGTCATATCGGTGAAATCCCCAGAGTGTTGGATTATCACTTTCACCAAGCACAGTCAAACCGCCTGGTTTTTCCTTAAAATCAACTAAAAAATAACTCAGTTTCAAGTCGTAGAAAATACCGGCATTTACGGTATGTGAAAGCTGAAGACTGCCGTTATACGTATAGGTATCCAGCAGTGATCCCCAGCCGCGGTAGTACTTGGCCTGATTGGTAAAATCGCCGTTCTCCTGCAGGGTCGAATGGTACTCATGATTGTAAGTCCCGGCCAAACGCAGCTTCATGTTGGGTTTGAAAAAATGCGATAAATTAAACATCACATTTTCCAGTCCCCTGGTTTTGCGGGGATGGGGCAAGGTGTAGGCCTCTTCCTTAATTTGCGATGAAATAAAAAATTTAAGGGGCTTTTGATTTATCCTGAATAAGGGGCCGCCAAGACTCAGGTAAATTGTATAATCAGGCAAAGTGCGGTAATCATAAATCTGATTGCGGCGGTAAGGTGTCCACCAGTTCGGATCGAGTGTGCCGTCCTCAAGCGTATTGTCAATAAATTCTTTCTGCGTTTCACGATCATAAAGATAGTTACCGAAATGCCGCTGACCGGGCGGACTGTAAATATACTCGACGGATCCGCTGAGGCGTTCGCCGCCCTCTTTGGTGACGATATTAACGATGCCCGACTGTGCCTCGCCATATTCGGCATTGAAACCGCCGGTGATTACCTGTGCTTCTTCGATGGCATTGAGATTAACGCTGCTGAATGAACCGCCCCAGTCGGCCCGGCCGGCGACCAGTGCAGCCGTACGCACGCCGTCGATGTACCATTTCACTTCATCCTGACCGCCGCCGCGCACCGAATAGCGTGGTTCGCCGCGTCCCGCCGAACCCAGTCCGCCCATCACGGGGATGGGATCGAAAAAAACGCCCGTTTGCAGCAGAATGCCGTCACGGGCATCCGTTACCGGCAGTTGGCGCAGTTGCTGGGCTTCGATGAACTGGGTGCTGGAGGTCATATCTTTTTGAATGACCGGACGTTCGGCACGCACCACGATGGCTTCATCCAACTCTTCCACCCGCTCTTCAAGGGCGGCATCCAGGCGCGTGGTGTGATCGACGCTTACCTGCACATTTTCAACGCGCAGTTCCTGATAACCGACCATAATGAAGCGTACCGTGTAGGTACCCGGAGGTATTTGCAGGATAAAATACAAACCGTCCGCATCGGTCGAAGCGCCGATCACTGTATTTTCCAAAATAACATTGACCCCGGGCAGCATTTCACCGGATGCCTTATCAGTTACCCTGCCGCTGATTTTCCCCGTTGTTCCGGCAAGAAGCTGTCCCCAAATCACGGACAGGACAAGCAGACTTATTAAAAGATTTTTACTGACATTCATGTGATAACCCTTTAAGGAATCTGATAATATGCGCCGTTGGTTTTATTGTTTAGTTTTTCCGGTTCCCAGTGTTTAATGGAATCGCGGAATTCGGCCAGATGTTCGTACATCAGTTGCGCGGCTTTTTCGCTGTCACGCGATGCAATGGCCTCAAATATTTGTTGATGCTGAGCAAGATCATTGGCTTTCGACAGGTAGTTGTCGATCAGAAAACGCTGTTCGTTTTTGTATATGGCCGAAAGCACATCAATAATTTGCACGAGCAGGTAATTACCGGAAGCAATGGCGATTTCTTTGTGAAAAGAAACATTAATCTCATGAAGCAGATCATCATTGTCCGGATTCTGCTGACCTTTAATCAACAATTTTCTGAGCCTTTCGATATTTTCGTCAGTAGCGTTTACGGTTGCTTCGCTTATTGCCTTGACTTCGATGGGAATTTTAGCTTCGATTAAATCAAGCAGCATTTTTTTAGTGGGCGGTTCATTGCTGATAATCGGATTGGGCAAAAATAAATGATTGACCTGCTCGCCCACATAGATGCCCGAGCCATGCTTTACCTTAACCACGCCCACCGTTTCCAGTTTTTTTAATGCCTCGCGAATTGTCGGCTGTCCGACGCCGAATCGTTTGGCCAGCTCGGCCGTTGTCGGCAGCCGGTCATCGACTTTATAATTATGGTGAATAATGAATTGTTTGATACGTTGGGCGAGATTATCGGAAAGCGATTGTTTTTGAATGGGTGTTAATGTTTCCACGTTAAGTCCTTAAATGATAAATTCATCTTATGACTTTATGATAATAAAAATTAAATTGCACAAAAGCAATAAAAAAATGATTCTATGTCGTTTTGTCTGGGTATTATACATCATACGCAGCAGTATAAAACAGAGCGGCGATATGTTCAGGGATTTTTTCCGCTTGCGCGGAACGCCTTTGGCGGATGTTTGAGGATATTAGCAAAAAAAGCATAGCCACTAATGACAAGGTCACAGGTAACAAAGTC
>CAYXRA010000111.1:3920-14763 GCA_964467525.1 uncultured Calditrichaceae bacterium | reverse complement strand
GGGTCTGTTTAATCATGCCTTTGTGTGTTTACAAAATCATGGATGTTTCATTTGTCCAAAATAATTAACTTCAACAACAAAATTACCTAAAATTCATCGCACGCCCCATCCCCGGCCCTTCCCCACGCGTGGGGAAGGGTGAAGGGAAGGGGTACACTCGGAAATTTATCGTTTATTTTTAACAAAACTTACTGTTTTTGGTTTTTCCGGTTTTTGGGTACATGATAAATAATTATAAATATTTTGTAAATGATTTTGATTTTGCCCCAGAGGGGCAGGATACTTATAGTTGAAAATAAACCAAAAAAAATCTGTAAGTCCCGGAGGGACGTTACATTTTTTAATAAATTGAATCTATCCTGCCAATAGAAGATTGCGCCCTGCTGGAGCTTTTGGTTTATAGGTTAAAATCTTTGCTATAAATATCTCGTCCCTCCGGGACTTACGTTACGATCACGATTTATTTTTTCATCATTAGTTCATTTTGCTAAAACTTTACTTTTTTGAACAAAAACTTTTATAAGTACAAAAAATCTGTACTCAAAAAACGGATGAACCCTATTTTTCATATATGATTTCAGGGCCGCTGTTTTCCTGCATCTGCTTGAAGGTGTCCCAGATCAGCCAGCGGGTGGCGTTGCGGACGTGGTAGCAGTGCTTCTCATTCAAGGCCCAGATCGAGCCCTCATTTTTGTAGCATCCCACCAGGCAGCCGCCGCCGCAGATGCCCAGGGCGATGCAGTCCTGACAGACCTCCATGCGCAGGGGCATGCGCTGACTCCATTCCCGGTAGAGCGGATTGCTGCGCGGATCGAAGTCCTTCTGATGCACATCGCCGGTAATAAACTTGCGCTCGCCGATGAAACCTTCGCAGATACCGACGCGGCCGTCGGGCATGATAATGATCTGATTACCGCCCACCGCGCCGCAGTCGAACACGCAGACACTGGCTTCGGCAAATGAAGCCACTTTGCGCACGAAATTATCTTCGTAGGTCACGCCGGTCGAACGGACGTATTCAAAGGCGCGCAGCACAAAATCGGAGGCCCTTATATGATAATCATCGCTGACTTTACAGTGCGGCCCGGTAACCAGTGTATTGAAACCGACCCGATCGGGTTTGATTTCGGCAATGGTTTGCAGGATGGCCGCTTCGTCACGCAGACTCTCTTCACTGAGGGTGATGGACAGGGCCAGGGTAACGTCATGTTTTTTGCAAAGATCGATCCCGCGCCGGATGCTTTGATAGGCCGGTTGCCCCCGGTGATCGACACGATTGGTGTTGGCCGCCTCATTGCCGTCCAGGGAAATGGTAACCCCGACGTCATGTTTTTTAAACAGGCGCACCATCTTTTCATCGATCAGGGCGCCGTTGGTGATGCAGGTGATTTCCAGATTATCCGCCGGCAGTTTATTCTGTTTTTTATAATCTTCGATCAGAGGCAGCAATTTTTCAATGATGTCGAATCGCAGCAGCGGTTCGCCGCCGTAAAACTGGATCGCTTTGCGTTCGTTGAAGCGCTCCGGATCGCGGGCAATGAGGTCGCAGTAAAAATCGAGGCCCTGCTGTGCCGTTTCCCGGTCCATGTGCTGTGCTTTAAACTGATTCTTTTGCCGGTCGTGCTCGATAAAACAGTAGCTGCAGTTAAAGTTGCAGGCGTCGGTCAGCACAAAAAAGGCCACCTGAACGGAGGCTTCAGGAATACGATCGCGAAAATACCGGATCACTTCATCATCGAAGGCGGTATTGGGGATCAGCATTTTATATTGAATCATTCCCTCGACGGCCTGCTCAAAGTCGGCGCGTTCCTGGTCATCGCTTATTTCCCCGGCCAGGGCGGCAATGGTCGGATATTCGGGGATTTGGCGCAGGCATTCGGCAGTCTGCTGCGATACGAACAGCGGCCGCATGCCCAGAGCGTGATAGAACGCCGTCGTTGTGCCATTTTCAATGGTATGGCAGTAACGTGAAAAAAAAGCCTTACGATTCAGATCCATAGCTAACAAATATTTATGAATTAAAAAGCTGTTATCATTATTTTGAATTTTTACGGGATTTCAATTTCACCGGTAAGCAGAGAACAGGTTTGACCGGGATGCAGACACCTCAAAATTTTATTGCGTATATCCGACTAAAATGATGCAGTCATTCCTTATTGCCGACAAACCTCTTCCTGAGGTCCCGAAAAACATGGCGGGCATGTGAAAAAAACAGATTCCCGCATGCCCGCCATTAGTCAGTTAAAACATCCACTAATCAACTACCAGCCAATTTTGTTCAGGGGGCTTTTTTCATCCCTGGTGTTGATTTTGTGGTGTTTGTTGCAGGAACCGCAACTACAGGTAATGATATTGGGATTGTATTTAACATTACCCAAAACCTTTTTGTAATCCGCTTCCTGCGGTACTACCATCTTCTTCTTCGACATAGAACCTCCTGGTTAAAATATAATCCCAACCGGAATTTAAGTATCCGGATCATAATTAACATAAATCATTATGCAAATAAATACAAGTGAAATTTTGCACTTTTATTGTTTTTTTTTCTGTTGAAAAATAAGGAAGCTGTGCAGGTGTAAAAATAAGAAGAATAGCAGGATAAAATTAGTGTATTTTTTATAAGATTGGATATGCAGTGGTTGAGCTATTAAAGCACAGTTATTTTTGATTCTTAATATTTTAATGATAACTTTTAATAAAAACACAGTCAAAAAGAGACAAACCGTATCAGGTTGTTGTGTTAGAAATACAGTTATATGAATAAAAATACAAAAATTAGGCTGCGCGAAGCTTTTCTTGAAATCAGCAGCCGCTGTAATTTTCGCTGCCGGTTTTGTGCACATCCGCAGATGCGTCGCCGTAAAACGGATATGGATGTTGATGATGCAAAACGGCTGATCCGCCAAATAGCCGAATCATTCGCAGTCGATCATTTGTCACTGCACCTGTACGGCGAACCGCTGCTGCATGCACAGGTTAACGAACTGGCCCGCTACGCCACCCAAAATCAGTTGAATGTCAATCTGACCACAAACGGCGCTTTGCTGACTGAAGCAAAACTAAAAGCATTTCTCGCTGACGATATCTGGCGCATTGTATTAAGCATTCAGCACGATGAAAATGATTTCGGGACGCGCGGGGCAGGGCAGCGGTTGACGGCGCAATCCTATTTCAAACATATATCTGAAATGGTTAAATTTTTTGTTGATTATAAAAGCAGGCATGGGGATTGCCTAACACGATTGGAAATCCATTATCTGCTGACCGGAGATATCAGGCCCGGGGTGCAATTTATTGAAACCGATGCGGATGTATCGGAAATATTAAGATGGTGGGGCAGGCGCTTGCCGGATCATTTTAGGCCGGGATCCAATCCGGAGCCGATTGAGGATCAGGAATCCGGTTATCGCATTCAGTTCAGCCGCGATGGATTTATCCGTTTTAAACCGGCCATTACCTTTGGCAATGTGGTCGGCGATGCTGGTCCGGATCAGTGCGGTAACGGCTACTGCTTTTTCCCCGATTCGGTTTTGTGCATCTTATCCGATGGCAGTCTGGTACCCTGCTGCCTGGATTTCGACGGAAGTATGAAACTGGGTAATGCCCTCGAAAGTGATATCGTAACGGTCTGGAACGGCGACAGAGCACGGGAAATCCGCGCCGCATTTGAGCGTGGTAAAGCGCCGACGGATCGCTGCCGGCAATGCCTGGGCGGCAGTCATTTCGGCAGTCCGATCTGATTTACCGTAACAAATAGCCGCCGTCGATGGGCAAAACGGCCCCGGTAATGTAAGCCGCTTCCTCACTGAACAGCCAGCCGGCAAGATCAGCCACCTCTTCCGGTTGACCCGCTCTTTTCAGTAATGGTTGGGTGTGCACCATATCCCTGAATTCAGGATTTTTCTGCATAGCATATCTGATGGGCGGCGTTTCGATCCAGCCCGGACATATTACATTAACGCGTATTTTATGATCGGCATATTCCGCGGCGGCGGTGGTGCTCAAGCCGATGAGTCCGTGCTTGGCCGCCGCATAGGAAATATTTCCGGGAAAGCTGCGCAGACCGGCCGCAGAAGCATTATTGATGATGACACCCCCGTCATTATTTCCCATCATTGCCGGCAGTTCGTATTTCATCGAAAGCCAGGCGCTGGTCAGATATCCGTCGATAGCTGCCCGCCATTCGTCTATTGATAATTGATGCAATGGTTTCCCCGTCGCGCCGCTGCCGCCGTTGTTGAAAGCAAAATTCAGATTGCCGAAGGTATTCATTGCTTTATCGACGGCATGCCGCACATCGTTTTCTACGGTTAAATCGGTTTGAATCCAGCAAATACCGTCGCCGTGTTTTTTCAATTCATTTTCAGCAGCCCGGCCCCGTTCTTCGTCGCGGCTTAAAATGGCCACGTTGATACCGGAATCAAGCAATTTTTCGGCAACGGCTAAGCCAATGCCGGAACTGCCGCCGGTAACAATCGCTGTCTTTTTCTTATCCATTATAAATCCGCTTTTATTTTTACATCAACAATAATAATTTCGACTTATTATGCGCCGGTGCGGAAAATTTCATTACTATGATACTTCGGGCACAGTGTACAATTGGTGTTTCCGCAAACCGGGCAGATAAACATCCTGATCTGTGTTGCACCCGTCAGTATCAATATCCAGAAAATAGCAAATAAAAGTTTATCCTGCCACAGCCACCACTGCGGATAGACAATTTGACTGAACAGCGCGATCACAATGGCAAGATAATCGGTAGTCGTATAGTTGACGGATTTACGATCAGGAAAAATTTTTGTTAGCTTCCCGGGCAGATAAAAAAAGCAATATTCATTTTTGATAACACATTTGTTGCAAAATGCATAAATAATAACCAGTGTGGCACTCACCAGAATCAGCGCATAAAAGATACCATGAATCACTGAATTTTCCATAACAGTCAGCCAGCCGATTATCAGAGCCAGACAGACTAACAAAATACCTGGCAAATCACGGAATTTATTTTTCATTGCGATTCCCTTCATTTTTGATCATTTCCTTTCAATCCATCCGATGATGCCGGATAAAAATAACACCGTGGTTAAAAAACAGGCGGCGACGCCAACGAATAAAGCCCCGCCCAGATGAGCGAAACCGCGCCAGATTGAAAAGACCAGCGAGCCAAAGGCCAGCATCGTGGTCAGAGAAGTCAGTAAAATCGCCTTGCCCGTGCTGGCGAAAATAATGTTCAACTGCTGCCTGCCTTCGTGCACCCAGCGGTGAACGATATGCACGCCGTCATCGATGCCGATACCGAGGATCATCGGCAGGCCCATCACATTCATCACCGTGAATTGCTGCCCGGTCAGATACATCAGACCGACCATCCACAAAAGGCCGCTGGCCAGGGGAATCAGCGCTAACAGGGCATTGCGGGCGCTGTGGAAATCGAACCATAACAGCAGAAAAACAATCACCAGCGTCAGCAGCACGGCGTTCCGGCCGTCGCGGGCAATGATCTCGATCAGGGCGCGGAAAATCGGCGGCATGCCGGTGGCTTTTTCGGTTACCCGTTCCATATCCTCGCTGAAACGTTCCAGAAATTCGGCATTCTTCCAGATACTGCCCGCCGGAAATACGGTCAGCAAAAACTGATCGCGCGATTGATTGCTGTAGCGGTCCAGAATCGATTCCGGTAGTTGGGCCAGGCTGATCGGCGCCGTGTTGCACATGCGCAGGGCAGTGGCTTTAAAGTGCGGGGCAAAGGACTGCTGGAATGCCGATAAGCCTTCGGCAACCTGTTTGTTATTTTTCTCTGCCAATAGAGACAGCAATTCCTGAATGAGATTGAGGGAATGCGGTTTGCCCGGCGCACCGACAATTTGTTTGCATTTGTTGTCAACTTTATCCTGTCCGCCGAGGAATGCCATATCCTGCATTTCGATGACATTCATTTCCAGGCGTTCGATTTGCCTGCGTATAACCGGCAGCCCGGCAAGAGTGACCCGTTCCCTGATCCGGGATTCCCGCAGCATTTTATGAATTGTTTCGATGTGCGGCCGTCTTTTTTCCTGCTGATCGCTGGAAGGCAAATAAATTGAAATATCCTCGACCATGGCCACCGAAGGCAGATCGCGGTAGCGTTCGGCAAATTGCCGGGACTGATCGACATCATCGGCTAACACCATCGCATAATCCATGCTCATATCGAACTTATCCATCACCGTATCCTGTAGTACAATAGAAGTGAGACCCTCCGGTTCGATATTCAGATAATTCTGGTCGAATGTAATTTGCGTGGCTGCCCAGGTTAACAGGGCGGTCAGAATCAGTGCGGTGATCAGAGTGAAGCGGTAACGCTTGCCCAGCCATTGACCCGTGTTTCCCAAAAACCGGAATGACAAATCTCTTGAAGGTTTTTTAATTTTTTTCCGGGAGCGTATCCGTTCCCGGAAAACCAGCAATACCGGTAAAAACAGCAGCGTTTCAATCAGAATTGCCAGCAGTCCGATGCCGGTCACGATGCCCATTTCTTTCATGCCCCGCGAGCTGCTGATGATCATGGTCAAAAAGGCGAAGGATGTGGTCAGCGCTCCGGTTATAACGCCTTTGCCGCTTTTGAGAAAAGTATTCACCATCGCTTCCGATATGGACAGCCCGAGCGCCCGCTGTTCGGTGAATCCCGAAATTATATGAATGGCAAAATCGATGCCCAGTCCGAGTAAGATGACGGCCATCATCTGGGTCATAATGTTAAGCTGTCCGACGAGCACGGCGGTAATGCCGATGGCCCACAGAATACCGATCAACAAATTAAACAATGCGATAACCGGCGCCAGCCACATGCGGAAGGCGATGATCAGCATGATCAGGATCGCGACCAGGGCAATCAATGAAGTATAACCCAGGCTCTGCTCGGAATAAACCATTTCATCATGACCGATGGGAATCATGCCGGTCAAACCGGCGCTTACATCGGGATAATATTGCAACTGTTCGTCCAGAACTTCCTGCACTGCGTCTGTTCCTTTTACCATCATTTCCGTATCCATCATCGAAAAGTTGGGGATGGCATTCATGATCAGTGCTTTTTCGTCATAGGACAGGAAATAGGGTTCGCCCAGCAGAATCTTGTCCGCGGCATAGCGGGCCTTTTCGGCTGCGACATCATTGCCGCTGATATAATCCGTCAGGGTTATTACAAAGGTTTCGATGCCGTCGAGAAAAATCACCGCATTGTCTTCCTTCTCGCGGGTGGACATGGATGCTTCGTCGCCGATGTATTCTTTTTCCATTGCGTTATTCAGATTGGTCAGAAATCCTTTCAGATTGGGATCGGTGAATACTTTCTTCATGTTTTTCAGATCTTTTTCTTTCATGAGCAGCAGGCCGTGATCGCGGATAAAGTCCGGTTCCGCCTTATAATCAACCCGCTTGATATAGGATTGGTTATCATCGGGATTGGTGAGCACTTTCAGTTTCGGGGCCAGTGCATCGGCAAATTGTTTAATGCGTTGCTCTTCACCCTGCACAACAACAACGATACTGGTTGAAGAGGTGAATTCTTCGATGATCTTGTTGAACTGCACCGTCCGCGGATCATCGGATGGCAGCAGATCGGACCAGCGCATGGTCACCGAAAGCTGTGTCGATAATGCCGCCATGATAGCGGTTAAAACAGTTACGATTAAAAGCATCCGCCAGGGATGTTTAGCGTGAGTTTTTGCAAGACCGGTTAAAAGTTTGTCTCTCATTTTTATGCTCCATTCGATTGGCTAAGTTCAAAGTAAGATTATAATTCCCGCTTGAAACAGAGAGGCGATCATTAATAACGCATAAGTCAGATAAATCCTGAATAAAAGTTGATGCATGATTTATCCGTTTTTTTCTAAAAATATACTCTTGCTCTTAAAATGCCGCCGTTGCCGAAATCCGGTGAATATATCGTACCTTCTTTGCCAAAATAAAAATTGCCGAATGCGGTTAAGTCAACATTCTCAAAAATGTTATATGTGATGGTCGGAATCAGCGCTGTACTGCCATCGGAAATGCTGAATATTGCCGATGAACCGACATTGATCAGATCGGTTAAGGGATGGCTGGAATAGAAATAAATCTGATCCTGATTGATGGCCCGTCTTTCCGCAACCAGGTACTGCATCCAATCGTTGAATGTATAATTTCTATAATCATTTTTTCCTGCCGTGTTTTTATAGTATTCGATCATCACGTAAGTTTGGAAATCGAAGGTGTAATCGCTGCCCACAACCAGTTCATAGAAGTGTTCGTCAATTTTCATCGGCTGAAAGATACGCGCAGATATTGTGTTCAGTTCACCTAATGCAAGCTGGTACTGGTTTTCCTCTTTATTGCTGACGGATACGTTATTATACGTACCTTCAGCGCGCACGCCCAGTCCCAGTAATTCGCCACTCAAATCGGCGCCTAAAATGTGCCGTTTTGTGTTGATATGATAGTAATCGAATTTGACCGGATCAAAAATACGGGCGTCGCTGTAATTCCAGTGTTTCTGAGCAGCGATCAGCGCCACATCGAAACGGGCAATGCGCACTTTAAATTTTACCAGCAGGTCCGAATATTTCCAGTCTGCCGCAGGCGCATAAATTGAAGTGATATTGATGCGGCTGCCGATGGGAATATCCAGACGCAGGGCATTGTGTCCCGGCTGCTCGTAGGTGGGATCGGTAATATCCTTTTTGTTGAAAAGGTCGGTGGGATTCCAGGCATAGCCGCTGCCCATGGATAGCTGCTGCTTGCCGACCGTCAAATCCGCATATTTGAAATAAAATTTAACATACGCATTATCGAGAAAATTGCGATTTTCGAAGGGCAGGATGTAGGGATTGAAATCATAGCCGAGGATATTATAATCCGGCACTTCTTTTAAGATGCGGTCCGGTAAAAAATTCAGGAGATTCCATTCGGTTTTACCGTGGTAGGTGATGTAGTCAAAATTGGCGCCGAAGTGCACGTTATCCGAAGCCTCCAGTTGCAGATCGACGCGTAGTTTGTTGGAGGCCAATTGATAAAACTCGCCATTGATCCGGGCGCCCATAAGCTGCGGTTCGTAATAACCGAATATTTCAACCGGCTGGGCATGACTCTGTTGAATTGTAAGAATCAGCATAAAAAGAAGCACGTTTTTTAAGAAAGGATTTAAAGGCGGATTTTGCCGTTTTACAGTCTGACGCTGCAAATGTATATAAAATTTTTTGCAGTGCTCAGGAAGAGAGAATTTCATTTTTTCAGCCCCCTTTCCGTAAACATTACATTTTCGATCGGGATGTTATATTTAACCTCCAGCATTTTCATGGTTGTTTTAGTATTATCGCGCTGATTGTGCATTACCATGGTCATGCCGGTGGGAATACCGTCGATGGTTTGCATATCGGATTGCACCAGGCGTTTTTCCCATAGTATGGGATCGTCTTCATCGTAATAATCGATTACCACAGGCAGAAAGTATTCTTTGATAACATAGACAACCATTCGTGAGTAATGGCTGTCGCTGTCCGGTTTGCGGGTCAGTTCTACCACATAGCAGTCATGATCCTGCATCTTATCATCCTGAAGCCGTTTGGCTCTAAAATCAGTTACGAAGGCATCGCCGGCGCCCATATCTTCGTATGTAAAATCGCTGCCCTGCATTTTTTGTTTTTTGGCATGGGTGGCAAGTTTGCGCACCCGTTTGGTACGCGGAAAATACATCCAGATATCGTCGGCATTGTTCAGCATCAGAATAGCCTGATCTTTTACGCGGCGCGGTTTGAGGTAACGGATCAGACTTTTTTCGCCGCCATCTTTGCTCCAGGATTCATATACAAAGGTCCGTTTTTCACCGGAAGTGGTGACAATGGTTAAGGATGCTTTTCCGTAAACCGATTTCTGGTTCATCAGGTCATTTACTTTTTGAATAATTTCATCGGCAGTCGGTTGCTGGGCGAGTGCAGGTGTGATTAGCAAAATAAAAATAAGTATGATTTTTGATAAGAATGTTGTTTTCATGATACCTCCTCTTATGGCGAAAAAATAAAAATCGAATTATTTATGACCGTCCATTCGGTCGGTTAAAGTACAAAAAATATATCATTTCTTTATTCCGTTTAAAAAATGTTCGAGCAGGGAAGCGTAGGCCGCTTCAATATCGATCATATCGCGGTCCATGATCCACTGCAGCATAATCCCGTCAAAGGCGCCGATCAGCGCCGCCGAAGTTTGCAGCGTATTGCATGATTTAAATACGCCTTTTTTGATACCGTTTTCCAGGATGCCCCGTACCAGGCGCCGGTATTCCTCATAAATGCGCGGCATGTTGATGGCTGTCAAAAATTCTTCATCCTTATTACGGATACCTTCGGCCCAGAAATCCATCATAATTGCCGCAAAGTCCGGTCCATACTGATTCAGGCTGTCCAGGGAAGTGTCCATAAGCAACTGCAGTTGTTGTTCCGGATCGTCCGTACCCTCAAGCGCCTTTTCGATCATTTTCTCCATGTCCTCGAAAAACAATACAAATCCGGCGGCAAAGATTTCTTCCTTGCTGCGGAAATATTCATAGATCGTACCCTTGCCGATACCGGCCGCTTCGGCGATATCAATCATTTTTGTTTTAACCACGCCTTTGCTGGCAAAAACGGAAAGCGCCGCGAAAATGATTTCTTTTTTCTTGGCTTCCTTATCGATTACTTTGGGCATTGATGCTTCCTTATTTTATATTGACCGACCAGTCGGTAATAATTTACAAAGATATCTTAAAATGTCAAGCATTATTAAAAGGATTATATAAAAAAATCAGCCTTCGGTCTTGCGACCAGAAGGCTGTTGAGGTGGAGGCTCATAT
>CAYXRA010000111.1:0-3820 GCA_964467525.1 uncultured Calditrichaceae bacterium | reverse complement strand
TTTCGGATTGTCGGTGCGACTGCCGGAATAGAATTAAACCTGATTTAGTTGGTTAAAATTAAAAGTATCAAAGGAAAGATGTTTAATCTAACTTTAATATGAGCCAAATGACGACAAACAGGAAAAAATACCTAATTCTCTTTTCGATCGTGTTGATTGGCATGGTTGTCGTATCATCTGACTTTTTTCACAACCACAGCATTGATCTGATTGATCATACTGACTGTCCGGTTTTCCACCTGCAACTGACTTTAATGTCGGTTGCATTCTGCTTCGTAATACAGCTTCTTAGTTTAACCGGTAAGCAGCGTCCTTTTGTGCTGCTTTCACAAGCGCAGCCACTGAAAGATGTATACAAATTTCTTTTCGGTAATAAAGCACCGCCTGCCCGTTAATTTTTCCGACCATTAAAATATTTTTTTATTAGTCTGTTTTTTTTACAGAATCAGACGCAGTACGTAGTTTTTAACATTAGTACATAATGAGGTGAATTATGCGATTTTTATATAAATTTATGGTTTTGACCAGTATCCTGACTTTTTTATTAGCCGTTTCCTGTAGTGAAAGCACCGATCCCAATGGTGAAGATGATGATCATGCACGCGGTATCGGAATCCGCATTACCAGCAGCGGACAGACCGTAGTTGAATATGAAGGCAACGGCGAACTGTCCGGTTCTCTGAGTGTTGCCGAAGGGGAAATTTCAGTACCCTATATTTTTATGCTCATTGATGAGGACGGTGACGCCTACACGCCCGAAGAAGATCACCATGAGCTGCGATTCGAAATTGCTGATACAACGGTAACTACAATCTGGCAGCATGAAGGTGAAGAAGGCGGATTTGAATTTCATCTGCGGGGAAAAAAGCAGGGGCAGACGAGTATCGTCTTCAGCGTATACCATGAAGATCATTCCGATTTTGTGTCCAGGGAAATTCCGGCCCAGGTTTTAGCTGCCGGAACAAAATAAACTGATAACCCGATCGAATTGGAATTAATCCCTGATCAGATAGAAATCGGTTTGCTTAATTACACAGGAAAAATTGATGTATCCTATAATTGAAAATGGTAAAAAGATGTACCTCCTTCGGGGGTACATCTTTGTTTTAATTTTACAAAGCCTGCTTTGGGGCGGCGGACCAGATGGAAGAAGCGCCGCTGTCGGTACCGGTAATCTGGTAGGCGTCATCCGTGATGCTGAAACGGGTGAAAGGTTGGGCTGGGCCAATCTTTACATCAAGGAGCTCAACCGGTCCATTGCCGCTCACGACGACGGTGAATATCATTTTTTTGAATTGCCGCAGGGTACCTATCATATGCAGGTTTTCCGGGTTGGCTACCATGACCGGAAAATCAAAGTAAAAATTCTTGCCGGTGAAACGGTTACCTACAATATCGAAATGAAAGCCAATACTTTATACAGTGAAACCATTGTTGTTGAAGGCGGTAATGACGAGAGGGATACATTTGAAAAGGCTGACTTACAGGTAAGCGGCGGCAAGCTGCGGCAGAATCTCGGCCAGACCCTGGCCGGAACCATCGACATGGAAGCGGGAATCAGTCAGCGCAGCATGGGGCCGGCCCCTGCCCGCCCGGTGTTACGGGGATTGAGCGGCGACCGCTTACTGATCGTTGAGGACGGGCAGCGCACCGGCGATCTTTCAGCCACATCCGCAGATCATGCGGTGGTTATTGAACCGGTGAATGCAGATTATATCGAAGTGATTCGCGGACCGCGGGCTATAACTTACGGTTCCAATACCATAGGCGGGGTAATCGATGTCACCCATGACTATGTCCCCCATGGCCTGCCGCACCGACTGACCGGCAGTTTAAGCCTGCAGGGGACCAGTGTAAATCAGGGAGCGGTAGGAGGATTTAAACTTACGGTGCCGGTTGCGCCATTTGCGATCAGTTTCGACGCCAGTCGTCGTTCGGCAGAGAATCTCGATACCCCGAAGGGAGAACTGGAAAATACATCGGCGGGCACCACAAATTTTTCCGGTGGTATCGGATTTTACAAAGGATGGGGCAATATCGGCGGTGCTGCAACACGCTATCGCTCTCAGTATGGCATTCCTCCCTTACCGGCCGATCTCGGCGGACATCCGGGCGGTGTCGATATTGAAATGGAGCGCAATCATTATGAAGGCCGCGCCCAGTTTTACCACGATTTTACACTGCTTAACCGGTCCGAATTGAATTATTCATATACCGATTATTATCATGCCGAATTTCACACGCGGGGTACTTCACCGGATAAAACCCAATTCGGCGTTGAGACACATAATTTCGAGGGCCGTTTTTACATTCCGGAGTGCGGTTGCGGCCGGAAAGGCATGTTCGGTTTCTGGACGGAATACCGCGATTACAGCTCGGCCGGTCTCAATTTTACGCCGAATACCATCGAGCGGGCTGCGGCCGCTTATATTTTTCAGGAATTTCAGTGGGAAAAATTTTCGCTGGCCGGAGCGCTGCGTTATGATCTGCGTAATGTAAAACCGGAAGAAGAACGTTACTCTATTTTTTTAAACGGCACGATCCGTGAGCGCACCTTTTCCGGTTTTTCAGGCGCTGCCGGTCTGCGCTACGCCATTGACGCTAACTGGAATGGAGCCGTTAATCTGTTCCGCTCATTGCGCACGCCGGGCGTGGAAGAACTTTTTTCCGAGGGACCGCATCTGGCTGCTTATGCTTATGAAGTAGGCAGCGCCAATCTGGATACGGAACGCGGCTTCGGATCGGAAATCAGTATTAATTACAACTCGGACAGAATCGAATTTAAAACAGCCGTTTACCGAAATGAAATCTATGGCTACATTTTCCCCAAAAACACCAATCAGCGCAGCTTCCAGCGCAATGATTTGTTTGTCTATCGTTATACCGGCGCCCATGCCCTGATGTACGGCGCCGAAAGCAGTTGGCACCTGCATATATTCAAAAACTGGAACATTGAGGGTACGGCCAGTTATGTGCACGGTACGCTGGTTGATGATGATCAGCCGCTGCCGCGCATTCCGCCAATGCAGGGTAAAGTGGGATTTTATTATGAGGACAGCAGACTAAAATCCGGATTTTTTATCAATGGCGCTGACGAGCAGTCCCGTACCGGCGAATTCGAATCCCCGACCGATGGCTACGCGATATTAGATATTTTTGCCCAGTATAATTTCCCTGCGGGGCGCTTTCTGCACACCATTTCATTCAGCGTAAACAATGTGCTGGACAGCGAATACTACCAGCACCTGAATCGTGTGAAGGCGATCATGCCAGAAGGCGGCCGGAATGTAAAGCTGCTTTATCGGGCTTATTTTTAGAAGATTATGGAAGATGCACCCATTTTCCTGCCGCAGAAACCTGAAAAAATGTTACGACGGTGTTTACAATAGCAGGTACTTCTTATCAAAAGCGCCAATTATATTAAAAAAATGGCCAGCTATCCTTGTAATTAATTACAGCGACACTATGCGCTTTTAGTGCGGTTTTCCCAGGTATCCGAGGCGCTTCTGTCATAAATGCCAAGGAGCAGATTCTCAACACTGATATCTTCATCCAAATCGTCCCAGTGCAGACCAAGCCCACCACCCGAGATAATATATTTATTTCTTTGGGCATCCGTAGCTTTTAATAATCGGGGAAAATAAACTAACGGAACACTGAGCTTCCGGCCGTCGGTCAGTTCAATCCACATATTGTCTGCATCGAACGTAATATCTTTTGCACGGGATTTATTTAAGATTGAAGAATTCATTCCATTTATCCTCAATTAGATTCTTACTTGCGAAATCTGAGCGTGTATCTCTGACTTTGCCAACTCCAA
>CAYXRA010000110.1:0-15067 GCA_964467525.1 uncultured Calditrichaceae bacterium | reverse complement strand
GACCTTGTTACCTGTGACCTTGTCATTAGTGGCTATGCTTTTTTTGCTAATATCCTCAAACATCCGCCAAAGGCGTTCCGCGCAGGCGGAATAAATCCCTGAACATATCGCCGCTGTTTAATACTGCTGCGTATGATGTATAATACCAACACAAAACGACATAGAACCAATATTACAAATATTTTTCTTTTACTGAAATTTTAAAAATTATTGAACAATTTTTGAATAGATAGTAAAGTACATTAATAAATTTTAAACTCATTGCGCTTTCAAAACAATCGTAACGACCTCCGCCGGGCAATTGAAACGCACCGGAACGCCGGATGTGCCCAACCCGTTGGTGGTGAATCCCGGCATGCCCTTAAAATCCCAGGTATCGCTGCAAAAGCGGCGCGGCATGCGGCTGTGCAGCATCGGGGCGCCGATCAGGGGCAGACGAATCTGTCCGCCGTGAGTGTGGGCGCATAATATCAAATCGGCCGGTCTGGGCAAGGGCTGTGTTAAAATATCATTGGAATGGCTGATCAGAATCTGAAAGGCATCGCTTTCAATGCCGGAGACCGCTGTTTTATAATCATCGCTTTCAAAATAATGGGCATCGTCAACGCCCGTCAGATAAATCGATGCCCCGTTTTTTTTAATCGCGGTGAATTCATTCACCAGCATTTTAATACCGGTTTTTTCCAGCGCTTCGATCATTTCCCAGGAATCATGGTTGCCCAGCACGCCGTAGATGCCGCCCGCAGACCGGATCGCCCCGACGAGGTCTTTCATGCCGTTGACGGCCCAGTGATGACTGCCTTTGATTTTAAACCGGTAGTCGCCGCCCAGTATGGCCAGATCGAAATACAGGTTGCGCAGATAGCGGGCGGCGGCACGCATCACCGCAGCGTTTTTTTCGCAGTGAAAATCGGACATATACAGAACTCTGAAAGAATCAAATTGTCTGGGCAGCCTGGGCAGCCGGAAAACAATTGTCCGGTGCCGGAAATTGATGCTGTTGCGCAGGCCTTTTCGGTAAAGTCCCAAAAGTCTGATCGTCGGGGCAATGGCCGATAGTATAAACTCGATGCGCTCGAAATGAAAAAGGCGCCGCCAGTAGCTGAACAGGAAGGGATTGCTTTCCCATTCCTTCAGGCGGCGCTTGGTTTTGACGCGTTTTTTATAATGTTCGCTCATTCTCTAATTCTACGCTACTTATCTGCTTTCAATATTAATCGAACAAAAGCAAAAACAACTTTACTTATTTATTTATATTGAGTAACTTACCCTCTTTTCCGTTATTAATCCAAACCGATGAATTAACTAAATTGAGGAGTGCTTATGGATGTGCTATCGTCAGGGAAAGGATTACCTGAAAATGCTTATCGCAAACTGAAAGAAGGTGAGGTTTACATGCCGGTTGTACCGGCTGAAAAACCGCTGCCCGAGGTGACCGGATATTCGCTGTTTTGGGGCATGTTTTATGCGGTTGTATTTTCCGCTGCCGCCGCTTATCTGGGATTGAAAATCGGCCAGGTGTTTGAAGCGGCCATTCCAATTGCTATTCTTGCCGTGGGACTTTCTTCACTGTTGAAAAGAAAAAACGTACTTTCCGAGAATGTTATTATTCAGTCTATCGGCGCCAGTTCAGGCGTCATCGTTGCCGGGGCGATTTTCACCATCCCCGGATTGTATATTTTAAATCTGGAAGCAACATTCCTGCAGGTCTTTTTGGCCTCCTTATTTGGCGGATTTCTGGGAATTCTGTTTCTGATTCCTTTCAGGCGTTATTTCGTCAAGGATATGCATGGTGAGTTTCCCTTCCCTGAAGCCACGGCCACAACGGAAGTGCTCGTTGCCGGGGAAGCAGGCGGAAGGCAGGCTAAAATTCTTTTGAAAGCCCTCTTCATCGGCGGCTTGTACGACTTCCTGGTTTCCGGTTTCGGTTTCTGGAGAGAAGTTGTTTCCTCACGTGTTTTTGAGTGGGGCGAGCAACTGGCTGCCGCAACCAAGCTGGAGTTCCGTGTTAATATCGGCGCCGCGGTGATGGGGCTCGGTTACATTGTCGGCCTGAAATATGCCCTGATTATCGCCAGCGGTTCTTTTCTGGCCTGGTGGGTTATTTTGCCGGCGATTTTTTATATCGGGCAGTTTAATCCCGAACCGCTTCTGAACGCAACCAAACCGATTGCCGATATGAGTCCGTTGGAAATTTTCAGCAATTACGTCAGACACATCGGTATCGGCGGTATCGCCGCCGCCGGTTTGATCGGTATTATTAAATCACATAAAATTATCACCGGCGCCTTTAAGCTGGCCATTCAGGAAATTACCGGGAAAGGTGTTTCAGCCGATCAGACCAACGCCACACCGCGCACCCAGCTCGATATTAAAATGAAATGGCTCGTTGTGCTGATTGTCAGCACACTGCTTGGCGTTTTGGTATTTTTCCTGCTTCTGGTGGTTAACGGCAATTTTCTGTTTGCCCTCACCGGTTTGGCTATCGTAACCGTGATTGCTTTTCTGTTTACCACAGTTGCCGCACGGGCTATCGCTATTGTCGGTACCAACCCCGTTTCCGGTATGACATTGATGACGCTGATTGTATCATCGGTAATTTTAGTATCTATCGGACTCGAGGGAGAAGACGGTATGCTTGCCGCGCTGATCATCGGCGGTGTGGTTTGTACCGCGCTTTCGATGGCTGGCGGGTTTATTACGGATTTGAAAATCGGTTACTGGCTGGGCACCACGCCGCGCACCCAGCAGCGCTGGAAGTTCCTCGGAACCCTGCTGGCCGCTGCTTCAGTCGGCGCCGTTATCTTTTTGCTGCATCAGACCTTCGGTTTTGGTCCCGGCGGACTGGAAGCCCCGCAGGCATCGGCAATGGCTGCCGTACTGGAACCGTTGATGACCGGACAACCGGCGCCGTGGATTCTTTATCTGGCCGGTATCATATTAGCGATTGTACTTGATTTTATCGGCATCCCGCCGCTGGCTTTTGCCCTGGGTATGTATCTGCCCCTGCATCTGAATACGCCGATTCTGGCCGGCGGTATCATCGCCCATTTTGTTTCCAGGAGCACCAATGATGAAAAACTGCGCGCCGAACGCAAAGAGAAGGGCACGCTCATCGCTTCCGGATTTATCGCCGGCGGCGCAATTATGGGTGTGGTTGCCGCGGCAATTATCTTCATCGGTCAGTATGTCAGCGGAACGGACGGCTGGAGCATTATGCAGGCCATCGGCACCGAACACTGGGCGGAACATAGTCCGGGTGGACAAATCTTAGGTTTCATTATGTTTGCCATCCTGCTTTATTACATGTACTGGGATTCCAAGCGTGTAAAATAAATGAAGATGTAAAAGCATATTAGTTGAATCGAAAATCAAATGGGTTGGCGTTCGCGTCAGCCCATTTTTTTTGAAATAAGAATTTGTTTTAACTATTTTCAATTTTGAATTGTAAAGCAATGATAATTTGGTTATTTTTCAATGCGCTAAGTATAAATAGGGCAAAATAAGATTATCAATGATTAGTGAGCACGGGCAGGCGGCGCAACCGTCAGGGATCAAAAATTATTGTATCGCATCGGATGTTTAAAATACAATAAAACTAAGGCGGGTGTATTTCCAATCATTAATTTTAAAAAACACAGAAAATTTGATTTAGAGTCCAGGCTTTCGGAACGGAAGCGTTCCGGTAAACCGAAAGTTAAAATCGACCGGTTACCGAGAAAAAAAGTGCGTCCTTTCTGGTGGACAGTGATTTTTTTTATCCTGGTTATTGTAGTATATATCATGTTAAGGAACTATCAATAATTTCTATGTCTTGGAGGCTCCAAAGATGATCCAAATAAGCAAGATTTTGAAGCAGGTGCCGATTTTCCGCATGTTGGGCAAGGAAAGTATAGATTTTATTGTCGAGCGTCTGAAGTTTAAAACCTTTCAAAAAGATGAAGTCATTTGTAATATCGGCGATCCCGGAGATGAGATGTTTATCATCATCAGCGGAAAAGTAAAAATTTGTATTTATGCCGATAACGGGAAAACCGAGCAGGTTGTCGCCACGCTCGGTACCGGTGATTACTTCGGCGAAATGGCCCTGTTAACCGGAGAAACCCGCTCGGCATCGGTTATTGCCACCGAACCCTGTGAAATGTTTGTCCTGCAAAAGAATGATTTCGATGTCATTCTCGAAAAATATCCTTCCATTTCCCTGAGCATGGGAAAAATTGTCAGTCAGCGTTTACGTGATACACTGAAAAAAGCCACCGAAATTCCCAAAGCCCAAAATATAGAAGCAACTCAGGACGGACCGTCCGGTAATCTGAGCGATGTGCCCCTGGTTGATCTGATCAGTTTCTGTGAGTCCAATTCGCTTACAGGCAGCATGACGATTACCCATGATAATAAAAAAGGGCGGTTCGAATTTCAGACCGGTCAATTGCAGAGCGTGGAAATGGACGATATCAAAGATGATAAAGCGCTCGATGAAATGCTCAAATGGAAAGAAGGGAACTTCGAAATTAAAGTCCGTCCGCTGAAATTAAAGAAGGAAGACGAAAAGCCCGGAAAAGAAGAAATAAAAAGCATTCTTATCGTCAATGATTCATTGGTCGTAAGGAAACTCGTCGAACGGGCGTTTAAGGGACTGGGTTACAACGTAGAAACGGCGCAGAATATGGAAGGCGCTTTTAAGGCAATGGACCTAGCGGTTCCCGATATCGTGATTTCGGACATCAAGCTTTCGGACGGTAACGGGATTGAATTTATTGAGAAAGCAAGGGAAAAAGGGAATATCACATTTATATTTCTTGCAGACGATTCCGTTAAAGCAGATTTTGAAGAACAACTGAAGTCAATGGGGAAAACCGAAATCACCAAAACCCATGAAGTCAGTGAAATCGTAAAATTAGTGGAAAATTATATTTAAATGGCGACAAAATCCGTAAAACACCTGAAGAATATTCCGCTGTTTGCTTCGGTACCCGAAAAAGACCTGGAATTAATCGCTGCCGATCTTCAGGATAGCAACTTTAAATCGGGTGAAGCGATTATTCAGGAAGGTGAATTTGGTAATTGCCTGTACGTCATCAAAAGCGGCAGAGTAAAAGTGGTTAAGTCTCTCAATGCGGAAGAAAATGAAGAAATTATTCTGTCACATCTTGAGGATGGCGATTATTTCGGTGAAATGTCCCTGATTACCGGCGATCCCCGTTCGGCTACGGTTATTGCAGAAAGTGACGTGGACCTGTGGAAATTATCAAAAACGGATTTTGATCATTTAATTCTGAATAACAAAGGCATTACTATTTCTTTAACTCACATGCTCAGTCAGCGCTTACAACAGGCGAACAGGGAACGTGAAATATCGGAAAAAAAATATAAGAAGAAGTTTACTCCGCGGGGTAATCTCAAAGATACGGATATAATCAAGCTATTAAAGTTTGCCGAAGAAAATTCACTTACCGGTATCGTTCGGATTAAGCACGATGGTGAAATGGCGTTATTCTATTACGACAAAGGACAGTTGCAGAGACTCGATTTTAAGGACAAAGATGAAGATGAGGCGATGGATGAAATTCTGCAATGGACCGAAGGCCAGTTCATCGTTGAACCCGCTTTATTTAATTTCCATGAAGAAGTCACCGGCGAAACGCCCGACGGTCGAGCCGGGGACAGCAAGGATTTCCGGGATATGGATGTCATCCGGTTTTATTTCGAGGAAAAATTAACGGATTTAATTCGCTATGCCGGTTCCAAACTGATTCAGTCCGCCCTGAATAAAAGCTATTTTAAATTCAAAGATTATTTTGATGTCACAGAAGATATTCAGGTACAGGCTTCTCCGGATTTAAAGGTTAATATTAAATCTTCATCAAAATGGACCGAAAAACACGCCCTGTTTTCAGCCGTGCTGCTGCGTGATGTGGTCAAAACCATCGAAAAGGAAGTGATCGGAATTAATTACTGGTCTCTTAAATCACAGAATAATAAAGTCAATGCCCGCCTGATGGAAATGGAATTCTTCGATTATTATAATCAGGCCATGGACTTCATAAAAGATTAGTTGATTCTTACCAGTTCATTATTTAGTTATTGCTGATTGCATCTCTTGCTGATTATTCACCAATTCCTCTTTTAATAAACCGAACGCCTCGTCTGCTGAATTGACAAAAGTAAAAAGGTCCAGATCTTCAAAGGCGATCGTGCCCCAGCGGGCCATGGCATCGAAGTTTATGACCTCATGCCAGTAATCCTGACCAAAGACGACAATGGGTAATTTTTTAGTGACTTTTTGAGTTTGGATCAGCGTCAGTACTTCCATCAGTTCATCCAGGGTGCCGAATCCGCCGGGAAAGATAATCAGCGCTTTGGCCATATAAACAAGCCAGTATTTACGCATGAAAAAATAATGAAATTCAAAACCCAGGTCGTCGGAAATATAACGGTTGGGCGCCTGTTCATGTGGAATCGAAATATTCATACCGATTGATTTTCCACCGGCCTTTTTTGCTCCTTTATTGGCTGCCTCCATGATCCCCGGCCCGCCGCCTGAACAGACAAAAAACCTTTGTTTACCGGTTTCCCGGTCCAGGCTCCAGTCAGTCAGTAAACGGCCCAGTTTTACGGCTTCTTCGTAATATCTAGATAGCCTTAATTGCAATCTGGCGTCCGAAAGCAGCTTATCATTTTTTATGCTCGGATCTTTTTCATAAGCTTCGGTACATTTGAATAAAATCTTTTTTGCTGCGGATTTCGCTTTAATGCGTGCCGAGCCGAAGAATACAATCGTACTGTCGATTTCCATCGACTCGAATCTATGATATGGCTCGTAAAACTCAGCCAGGATACGGATTGGTCTCGCAAATCGGCTGTTTAAAAAGTCTAAATTTTTATATGCTTTTACCGGTTTTTTTCTTGCACTCATTCTGACTCCCGTTTTCTTATTCTGTTATCGCATCAACAGATGCAATAAATTCATCGATTTCAATGTTATAGTCATTTAAAAAAAGATCATCCTCAATTTTACCCACAACAGCAAACATTTCTTTTTCACTGCTGAACACCATTTTCCTGAAGCTATTTTCATAATCTTTAGCGCGGGCGCTTCGGGCCCATTTGAGCATCATGCCTGCGCTTTCTCTGGCCTCCCGTAACAGGTCACGCAGGAAAGGTTCGTCCAATTGATCGATGTCTTTATCTTCAACAGCAAGGGCGCAATAAAGGGCGTGGTGATATTTCTGCTGAAAATAATTATCGTGTAATTGATCATACTTGTTATGAAGGCTTTTCCAGGAATTGATATTATTATTTTTGATATCTTCGACAATATTATTCAAATCATCCTTTGAAACAATTTGACCACCCAGATTTTCCCATTCCTGAGCAGGGGGACGATAATTTTGCCTGATAAAGCCGCTTAATTCTGTCAATGTTCTCTTCTTGTTTTTTAATTCGAGAAAGTTCAGTAAAGATTTAACGGCATGATATCTGATCATCATTCTGTACAGGCTGATACCCTGGGCCGGCTTTATCAGTATTGCTTTGCCCTTGTTAACCGCACCGTCCAGTTCAACCTTTATATTGCGATCGATATCGCCGGCTTTATTGATTAATTCGGATATCGTGTAAGTTTTTTGAGCCGCATTATTTATCGCCTGGCTCAAAATGTATATGCCTTTTAGCATCGAAGAAATAGAATCCGGTGCCAGGAAATCCGTTTCTATGTGCTGGCTTTTTACAATCCGCCTGTCACGCTTTTTGAATTTCCAACTGTTCCGGGCAACGGCATACATATTATACTTAAACCAGAAACCCGGAAATATATTGATTGCGGTGATATCGGAAGTGGGACTGACCAGAGAGAAGGGCAGTTGAATGTTTAATTCGTTATAGTAATTGCCTTTGGCAATCAGGGTGAAGGGCGCGAAATATGAGCTATGTTTAAAATTGGAAACCAGCCCCGGCCAGAATCCCCGTTCGGCAACAATTTCCCCATCAGCCGCCCGCGAGTTATGATTGGATGCAATAGTCGCACCGGCAGCGATGTTACTTTGGCCTTTGATGGTCGTGGCGATCAGAAATGAATTGTTGTGATGTTGTTCATGAAAGGGGAATATCAGGTTATTTAAAACTTCACAGCAGCTTATGGTGGAGTTCGGGCCGAGATAAGTATCAAATAAACGCGCACCATGATTCAACATTACATTGCGACCGGTGGCGAAGTTTATCGCTGCAACGCCGAAGTATATCCTGTTGCTGAATCCAATGATACCATTTACCAGCTCCACGCCTTCGCCGATTAAAGTGGCGGCATCGGGGGATGATTGGATGGTTAAATTTTGCAGCTTATTTGCACCCTGTATAAGACAGTCGGCGCCGATGCGAACATTTTCGATCAATCGGGTGCTTTTGATAACGGTGTTATCGCCAACAACACCGTAGGGCGTGAACAGCGTTTCCTTTAAATCATCCGTAAACCGGTTGAGTCGTGCATGAAATTGCTTATCGTGTCTGAAGCATGTACTCAGATAAGCGTCTGCCGGCATCATGCCTGCGAAAGGAGCGATGGCCCTGCCGCCGATTTCGTTAGACACTGCGATGACTCTGCGTTCGGCATTATCATCAGGCAAAAAACCGTTGCCGAAGGTTGAATTTTCAGTATTGGTCATCTCATCGATGTTGAACAACATACAACCGTTGCCGATCTTAAAATTATCAATGAATCCGATACTTCGCATTGAAACATTATCGCCAATATTACAATTTGAAATGACACAGTTCCGTAATCCCACAGGCAGGACAAGCTTACCGGACTTCAGAAAACCTGACTGCAATTTCCCGAGATATATTTTACCGAAGAATTGACAATCTCTGATCAATGAAACGTCGAAAGGGTCTGTGACCAAAATATTGTGCCAGTCTGTGGCCTGATTGTTGTTACTTTGCAATATATGAATCTCTTCCCCGGCAAGCGCTCTGTATTCGGCATTTGGGGGGATATTGAATCTATCTCCGGATAGCGGATATTTTTCTATCTTCTGGATGCGCATAGCTACCTCTTTACACAAGCTTATAAAACAGATATTGCCCATTATCGATCTAATATTGCAATATGTGAATATAAAATATACTTAAATGTTAAAATATTCTGAGATTACATGAATATTTTCGCTGATTATCAAAATTCAATGGTAAAGATTAACATTAATTTTGATTTTTCCTTTTATTAAGTTAAATAAGATATTATATTTATCAAATATTTATTTATTTTGTACTGTAAAATAACTTCAGGATGGACTGATAAATGATTAGAGATGCCGGTTATGGTCCAAAGTTAGTTCGTGAATACAACGAACTAAATATATTAAGGTTTATTAAAAACGAAGGTCCCATGTCCAGGGCGGAATTGGCTAAGCGTTATAAAATATCAAAGGCCGCCGTATCGGAAATCATTGCTCATCTTTTGAATCAGGGCTACGTTTCTGAAGTCGGGATGGGCAGTTCCACCAGCCTGGGAGGAAGAAAACCCATTTTGCTTGAATTTAATCCCAGAGCCGGATACGCTATCGGTATAGAAATCAAGCGCGATCATGCCAGGGTGGCTTTGGCAGATTTAAATGCAACAATATGCGATAATGAAGTAATTGAATATAGAGCCGGGCTGGCGCTTAATTTGGTTCTGGAAAAAATATTCAGGATCATCGATCATTTTAAAGAAATACGCTGGGTAAAAAAAGCCAAACCCATTGGCATCGGCGTGGCTATACCCGGACTGATCGATTATCACTGCGGCAAAATCAAGGAATCCGATTCACTTAAAAGCTGGCAAGGATTTCCGATTCGCAAAACTATTGAGAAAAAATATAAAATTGAAACCATTATTGAAAATGACGTCAAGTCGATCAGTTTGGGTGAATATCGGTTTGGGAATGGTAAGAATGCCGAGAATCTTGTTTATCTATGGATTGGAGACGGCCTTGGCGCCGGTATAATTATCAATGGTGAACTGTATCGCGGGGTTTCTGCCAGCGCAGGAGAAATCGGTTATTATGACTTAGGCTGTTTTATTTCCGATTCCAATGATTTTAAGCTCATTTATGACGGTCAGAAGAATTTTGGCGATCTGCTCTCGGAGAAAGTTTTGATTAGAGGTGCCAGGCGCGCTGTTCAGAATGGCTATGCCAAATCGCCTGGTACAGATATTTTCGATATAGAGGAACTCCTGTTTCAGGCCAGCCAGGATAACAAGCTGGCTGTAGAGCTATTGCGCGAGTATGGTTATCTGGTTGGGATTTTGTGTATTATACTGATCAATACTTTAAACCCGGAGCTTATTCTGATCGGAGGGGGCCATTTATCGCGCAATAAAATCCTGCTGAAATTTATCAAAGAAAAAATCAAATATGATACCCTGCGTACGCCGAGTCGTGCCGTTAAGGTAAAAAGTGCTCAATTACTAAACAACGCCGGCGTACTCGGCGCCATCGCCCTCGTTCTGGAAGATCTTTTTTACATGGAACGGCTAAATTTGACTAAATATCGGACCGTGTTTGGTTCTTTAAACCACCAGGAACTGATCATCCGTTAAATCCACGCGAAATCAGATTCGCAGCGCAGCTTTCCCCAGGTCATCGATTACAATGCCAAATAAGAACAGATTAGATGCTTCCATTCGAAATCTTATTCCGCCGTATGCCTGATCATTTTTTGATTTGATGAATACTAATTTACCTGATTTTTTTTTGAGACGGAAACAAAAAATACATTCATCTCTATTAAACAGACCTGTAACCGGAAGAGATTTAACGATAAAATACGCTATCATTTGACATTCTGAGAGAGGGGATTTATATTCAGCAAAAAAATACGACAAAAAAAGTCGTATTTGGGAATTTTAATGATTTTAGTGCGTTATCAGCCACAAATATTTGAGAAGAAAAAATGTTACGGTTTAGTAAAAAAGTTGAATATGCCTTAATTGCAATGCTGGAAGTGGCAAAGCGGGATGAGTTTAATCCGATCGCGACCAAAGTGATTGCTTCCAGATACCGAATCCCGGTTGAAATTCTGGGGAAAGTTTTACAATCCCTGACAAGGAGCGGTCTGCTGGCATCAATTCAGGGAATTAAAGGCGGATATAGTCTGAACAGGCAACTGGATCAGATAACGCTGTTAGAGGTAGTGGAGGCCATTGACGGTCCGCTGTCCATTGTCAGTTGTTGTTATAAAGTCGATTGCGCACAGGAGGAAAATTGTAATATCAAAAGTCCGATGTTTATCGTTCAGAAAAAATTGGAAGATTTTTTCAGAGAAATCACTTTAATACAATTAGAAAATAAATATCGGAATAAAAAAATTAAGGAAGTGTTTTCAGAATCACTTGCAAATAATTGAGGAAAGTTTTATGAGTAATTCAGAAGTAGAAAAAATTAAATCGATCACCGGTAAAGAATACAAATACGGTTTTGTCACTGATATCGAATCGGAAACATTGCCGCCCGGGCTTAATGAGGAAATTATTGCTCAGCTCTCGGCCATAAAAAAAGAGCCGGAATTTTTACTGGAGTGGCGGCTGAAGGCTTTCCGTCGCTGGCAGCAAATGGAAGAGCCGCGCTGGTCCAAGGTAAAATATCCTGCGATTGATTATCAAAAAATAAGCTATTATTCCGCGCCGAAAAAGAAGCCCGCGTACAACAACCTCGATGAGGTGGATCCTGAATTACTGCGTACCTACGAACGTCTGGGCATTCCTCTGGAAGAGCAGAAACAGTTGGCCGGCGTTGCCGTTGACGCTGTTTTTGACAGTGTCTCCGTAGCCACAACATTTAAGAAGAAACTGGAAGAACTGGGTATTATTTTCTGCTCATTTTCGGAAGCTGTGCAGAATCATCCGGATTTGGTCAGAAAATATCTCGGCTCGGTGGTTCCGGCCGGTGATAATTTCTATGCCGCGCTCAATTCCGCGGTATTCAGCGATGGCTCCTTCGTTTATGTGCCAAAAGGCGTGCGCTGCCCGATGGAGCTATCGACCTATTTCAGAATCAATGCCGCGGAAACAGGTCAGTTCGAACGCACCTTAATCGTAGCCGAGGAAGGCAGTTATGTCAGTTACCTCGAAGGCTGCACCGCACCGAGGCGCGATGAAAATCAGTTGCACGCCGCAGTAGTGGAACTGGTTGCACTCAGAGACGCCGAAATTAAGTATTCGACGGTACAGAACTGGTATCCCGGTGACGAGCATGGAAAGGGTGGAATATACAATTTTGTAACCAAGCGCGGCATTTGCAAGGAAGAAAATTCAAAGATTTCATGGACCCAGGTCGAAACCGGTTCCGCGATTACCTGGAAATATCCCAGTGTTATATTGAAAGGAGATAACTCAATCGGCGAATTTTATTCCGTAGCCTTAACAAATAATTATCAACAGGCAGATACCGGTACGAAAATGATTCATATCGGTAAGAATACTAAAAGCACGATTGTATCAAAGGGTATAGCCGCGGGTCGCAGTGATAATTCGTATCGTGGATTGGTGAAAGTATTGAAAAATGCCGAAAATGCCAGAAATTTTTCACAATGCGATTCGCTTTTAATCGGCGATAAATGCGGCGCTCATACTTTTCCTTATATCGAAGTGAATAACACGAGTACGCAAATGGAACATGAAGCTACCACTTCAAAGATAGGTGAGGATCAAATTTACTATTTAAATCAACGTGGAATTTCAACGGAAGATGCAATATCGATGATTGTGAACGGTTACTGCAAAGAAGTATTCCGGGAACTGCCGATGGAGTTTGCCGTTGAAGCCCAGAACTTATTAAGCCTCAGTTTGGAAGGCAGCGTAGGTTAAAGAATAATTTATTTGGAGAAAGATTATGTTAGAAATAAAAAATTTAAAGGCAGCAATTGATGGAAATACCATTTTACAGGGCATTAATCTGAATGTGAAACCGGGAGAAATTCATGCAATAATGGGACCCAACGGATCGGGAAAAAGTACATTGGCCCATATTTTGGCAGGCCGCGAAGGTTATGACATTAAATCGGGCAGTGTTTCTTTTGAAGGATCGGATTTATTGGAAATGGATCCCGAAGACCGGGCAAAAAGCGGATTGTTTCTGGCCTTCCAGTATCCTGTAGAAATACCCGGCGTCAGCAATACGTACTTCCTGAAAACGGCGCTGAACGAGCAGAGAAAATTCAGAGGGATGGAAGAAATTGATGCTGCTGATTTTTTGGCTCTGGTAAAAGAAAAAGTAAAATTTCTTGAGATGGACAGTACCCTCCTTAGTCGTCCCGTCAACGAGGGATTTTCCGGCGGTGAAAAGAAAAAAAATGAGATTTTTCAAATGGCCGTTCTGAATCCCAGGTTAGCAATTCTCGATGAAACGGACTCCGGTTTGGATATCGATGCATTGAAAACCGTCGCTAGCGGGGTTAATAAAATACGAAACAAGGATAATGCATTTATTCTGGTTACACATTATCAGCGTTTGCTTCAGTACATTGTACCTGATTATGTGCATGTCTTATACCAGGGAAAGATTGTAAAATCCGGTGGAAAAGAGCTCGCTTACGAACTGGAAGAAAAAGGCTACGATTGGATAAAAGAGGAAAGTCAGGAGAAAATTTAGTTATGTCCGAAAAAGAAAAATATACGTCAAAATTTATATCGCATTTTGATATCCTCGAATCCGGTTTGGATGATGCCGACAGTCATCCGATACACAAAGTGCGCAAAGAGGCATTAGACAACTTTAAATACTTAGGATTTCCGGGAAAGCGTGATGAAGAGTGGCGTTTTACCGATATCAGTCCGATACTGGAGAATGATTTTAAACCGCTGCTTTATCCTGAGATTACCAAAATCAGCAAGGATGATATCGATCAGCTCACTTTTAAGGATGAATCCGTACTGCGCCTGGTATTTGTCGACGGTTTTTTTAGTGAAACATTATCAGACAAAAGGGTATCAAAGAAAGATGTTATTATAACAAATATAAAAAGACTTTTATCTCAGGATGCCGCTGAGATGGTCGATTTGCTCAAAAAATACAAAAACTATGAAAATGATTCCTTTACGGCGCTGAACAGTGCATTTATTAAAGATGGCGCTGTCATTAAAATTGATAAAAATGTCAACTACGAAAAACCGGTTCACCTGGTTTTCATCAGCACCGGCCATGATAAGCCGCAGGTAACGCATCCGAAGAATCTGGTATTCGTTGATGAAAACAGTAATTTTACGCTGATAGAAAGCTATGTTTCACTTTCAGAGGATCAGTATTTCACGAACGCCGTTTCTGAAATACGAGTCGCTGAAAATGCTCAGGTGGATCATTACAGGTTGCAAAACGAAAGCATGAATGCCTATCATATCGGAAACATATTTATTCATCAGCAAAATAACAGTCGCTATATTTCGACAAGCCTGACATTCGGGGCTTCCATAAGCCGTACGAATATCAATACCGATCTGGACGGTCAGGGTATTGAGACGCATTTAAACGGCTTGTATATGGGACATGATAATCAGCTTATCGATACGCATACGTATATCAATCATGCCAAGCCCCATTGTGAAAGTCATGAAATATATCAGGGCATATTATCCGAACAGGCTAAAGGCGTATTCAGCGGAAAGATTCATGTCAGGCCTGATGCCCAAAAAACCGACGCCAAGCAGTCCAACAATTGTTTACTCCTGTCGGATACGGCGCGGATAGACAGCAAACCGCAGTTGGAAATTTATGCCGACGATGTCAAGTGCACCCATGGTGCGACCATTGGTCAGCTCGATGAAAATGCCGTGTTTTACCTGCAATCCCGCGGGATAAGCCAGCAGAGGGCCAGAAATATTTTAACCTATGCCTTTGCTGAAAGCGCCATCGAAAACATTAAGATTGAATCGTTCCGCGACAAAGTAGATGCGATTATCCTGCAGCGTTTTAAAGAGGATATGAATTTTATCAAATAAAACATTTATGATTTTGCAAACACACAAAGGCATGATTAAACAGACCCCCCACCCCTTCGCCCCTCCCCCGATGAATCGGGGGAGGGGTTGCCCCAA
>CAYXRA010000109.1:0-15308 GCA_964467525.1 uncultured Calditrichaceae bacterium | reverse complement strand
TCCACCAGTCGAATGAATCATTCGGCTTAAAGCACCGCTGTTTCTGAACAAGGATTAAACAAAATAAAAAAAATTATTTAAAAAAGGAAAAATATTTACTTGCACCTGTTTTCAGAATTAATTAAATAGGTTTGATACAAAATTTAACTAACTTTAATAATTGGACATGATGTGTTTAGCAGGATCAGTTACATCTTTTAACCTTCAGCCGACTTTGCTGAATAATTGGTAGTATGGAAAATTGTTATATAGCAACAGATAAAGGGGTCGACCATGTCGTTAGAAAAAAACAAGCACTTTTTTGACAAAACCGCGGCATCACTCTACAGAGATGATCCGATTCTTAAGTTGCTGTTTGATAATCTCTTTGAATGGAAAACCGGCAAACTGAAGCTTGGTGCCGGAAGATCCTGTATTATTTTATTTATTATCCCCATAATCATTTCAATCCTGATCGGTCGTTACGAGGATACGCTATACAACAGACCGGACCCCGAGCCACTATTAGGTGTGCTTCAGGATTATACCCTTTATACCCTCTGGGCAGTTGTGTTGTTCTCAATCTATTTATATTACAAGTTCTCAAAATATTCGGTCGGTTTTCTATCGAATGATATTTATAAAATTATCGATTCCCGGAAAGTACAAGAAGGCATGGATCCTGAAAAAACCGACCAATTGCTATCTCGGCTTTTATCTCCTGCCGGCATTTACAGAGCACTGTATTACGTATTCATTTTATTGTTCATCTTGTTTTGGGTGTTAAACCTGTTGAAAGGATTCGACCCGATAAAATATTACGGAAAAGACATCTGGCATTCCTGGAATCATCCGTTTGGATTTATATTCCTCAAATTTTTTAACCTTATTTATACGACGCTTTTGCTGGCGATATTTTTCTTCCGTTTTACCATGAGTTTGCTTGTATTTTCGATACTTTTTAAGCGAATTTCAAAGTCACATGGATTTATAATAAAACCGCTGTCACCTGATAATTCGGCAGGTCTTAAAATTCTTTCCAATTTATCATTGAAATTTATGTATATGGTACTTCCTTTTTTTCTAATCTTCATTTCACTTATTTTACGTGGTACGGCACTGCTACCCGGTCAACAAATCGGTTTTTTAGCGTTGATTATTTTATTATTTGTTACATTTTTCTTGCCGCTTGGTTCGGTACATACGGCAATGAAGAAAGCGAAAGAAAAAGAATTGGAAAATATTGCGGGTGTATTTTCCGAGCTCAATGCTCAGGTTAAACGCAAAATGGCCAACAAGGAATTCGGTAAAAATTTCAATGAAGAAATAGAGTCCCTTGAGAAAATTGATTTTTTATACGATAAAACTGAACGCATGCCTGTATGGCCATTCAACCTGGCAAATCTCGGACGGGTAGCGATGGCAGCACTGATTCCGTTGATTGCCTTTATTATTGATTTAGTCTCAAATATGGGTAATATATTGGAGACATTGCAAAAGTTTCAAGTTTTTAAATAGGATGATTCTTTATTAACAGAAGATACGAAACAAGGCCAAGATGCTTTTCCAATCACTGAGTTCCACCCTCCTGAATGAAAGCAAGGGTCTTTTTCAATTCCTTCAACTCCTGCTTTAACCGAAGGTTCTCTTCATATAGTCTGATTGTCTTTTTATTAACTTCTTTTTCCAGATTATCCTGATATCTCTGTTGTGCATCCTCAAACTGCTCGAGTAATTTATATTCGAAATTCATATCACGGCCGTGTTTTAAAATGAATTGCTTCTCCTTGTAGGAGTATTGACTCGATTCGAGTAGCAGTAAATTTTTATCTCCCAGGGATACAGCCGTCGCTTCCACCTGGTATTGTTTACCGTCCGAGCCCTTTTCAATCCAGTGGCCCGACTTTAGTCGGCCGGCCCGGTCCGCCCCCCAGAAATCCCTGGCATCGGTAAGAAAGTTGGCCAGGAAGAGAAATTTCTTTCCGGGCTTAACCGCAACTTTATTTTCAAGCGCTTCCGGAAATATCATTCTAAACCAGTCGGGAGCGGCACCGGTTAATTTGAATCTATCGTCTGTTACATGTTCCAGCACAACGATTTCTAACACTTTAAAAAGCTTTGTAATTAATTTTTCATTCATCAAAGCCTCTGTATATTTAATCAAACATTTTGCGGATATTCTGAAAAGGCAACGCACTAAATGCACGATCGCATACCGTACGTAAACACCGTTATTCTATTATCGATTTTTATATTGATTTCTTAAGTAAACTTGCGCCAAAACTCTTTAATGGCTGATTGGTAATGTTCCGTTATTTCGATATCGCCCGGTTTTTCAAACCAATGGTCAGGCAGCAGGGCGTTATAATCTTCACCGGCAAAACGCTCGCCGATCAGGACAATGATGCCGTGATCGCTGGCGGAACGGATCAGGCGTCCAACGGATTGCACCACTTTATTCATCCCCGGATAAACGTAGGCGTATTCCATGCCCATGTTTAGTTTTTCATCATAGTACTGGCGTAATAGTTCTCTTTCATAAGTTATCTTGGGCAGGGCCGGACTCACGATGATCACGCCGATGGCCATCTCTCCGGCATAATCAACGCCCTCCGAAAAAATCCCGCCCATTACGGCCAGAAGTAATCGCTTCTTTTTACCTTTTTTAAGCGTTTGCAGAATTTCATCGCGAGCATTATCATTCATGCCCGGTTTTTGCAAGATCTTTTCGCAGGTTACTTTGCCGAGAAAAAGATTTACGTTTTGAATAAAATCGAAACTCGGGAAAAATACCAGGTAATTGCCTTCTTTGAACCGGATAACGTCCTCGATGATCGCGGCAATTTTAGGATAATTTTTAGTGCGGTCTTTATATCGTGTTGAAATATTGGGAACGATGATTATCCTGCGATTTTCATTGGGAAACGGCGATTTTAGCTGAAGCCGGCTTGTGCGGTCTTCATTAAATCCCAGTACATTTTGATAAAAAATTATCGGATCAAGCGTGGCGGACATGGCTGTAACCGCGTGGAAACCGTCGATTTTTTCACCGAGATAGTGCGACGGATCGCAGCACTGTATTTTCAGAATACCGCCGTCCTGAGCATCATAAAATGGCACAAAGGCCCGCTCCTGGAAATGGGCTACCTGAACGAATCGGCGCAGATTAAAATAAAAATCTTCAAGCGGATCATCCAGAATGATCATCCGTTTTCTGATCTTATAAATCAGGTACTTAATGAAGGCAGATTCATAGAGGCGGAATACATCGTCCCAGGCCTGTACGTTGAGGCTGGTGTTAAAATACTGTCTGCCGGAAAAATGAATTTCGCCTTCCAGGTTTAAGTCGGCCAGCATCTGATGAATTTCCTGCAGCGCTTTGAAAAGTTGTTGATAAATTTTAATGTTCTTCAGTTGAATGCGTTTCATCAAATTGGATACCTTTTCCATCTTGATTTGCGGAGAAAGGTACTGCATGCCCCGTTCGTATAAATTGTGCGTTTCATCGATAATTAATATCCAGTCCGAGTAGTCCTTTTTATTAAAAAGTCTTTTAAGTGTTGCGGCCGGATCAAAAACGTAATTATAATCGCCGACGACGATATTGCACTGATGGGCGAGATCCAGGGCAACCTCAAAAGGACAAAGCATTTGCTGCACGGCTGCATCATAAATGATTTCGGGAGTCACCAATTGATGGTTCAGCAGATCGGTAATGATGTTGGAACCGAGCATGCGCTCCTGATAATCTTTTGCATAAAGACAGTAAGCTTCATGACAAAAGTAAACATTATTGGCGCACATTTTTTCGGCGGCACGCATAAAAAGTACTTTCAGATCCAAGCCCTGCTCTATTAGCGGCAGCAGGGTTTCTTTTACAATATTCTGCTGCGTGGTTTTCGAGGTGATGAAAAAGAGGTGTTTGTTGTTGGCATAGGCAAAGCGAATAGCGGGAAAGAGGGCTGCCGCGGTTTTTCCGCTGCCTGTAGGAGCGGAAACCAATAAGTGTGTTCTGTTTTTCAGGGCATCGTCAACGGCCAGCATCATTTTTTTCTGCTCCGGCCGTTCCTCGGGCAAATCAAAATTAATCAACTCTAATTCGGCTTTGCGCTGCTCGAGCTGCTGCCTTTCCCGTTCAATTGCCGATACGATATGACTGAATCGCCTGAGCAGTAACTGCTCGACATGTAGCCGTTGATAAGGTATATTAAACGTGCGCTGAGCGTCATTGACAAGATTTACCAAAATCAAATAAGCGGCAACCTCAATGCCGTCCAGTTCATCCTGTAATAAATAGGCGTAATACAAGACCTGCTCCGAAAACTCAGGAAACCGTTCCGGGCGCAGACTTTTGAATTCACCGCTATTCAAAATAACCGATTTGATTTCCTCAATTTCCACACGGTTCTTAAACTGAAATACACCGTCAATCCGACCCTGCAATAAAAAAGTATAATCCTGAAATGTGTACTGGCGGCGCAAAAAATATTCCGAGTGAAATAAACCGAATCGGTGGTTTTTTTTCTGCTGTACTTTTGCCTGGGCGTTTTTACCGAGCATGCCGCGCTGGGGCAGGGGGAACGAAGAAAGAAGCTGACGCTGGCCGTAAGCCCCTACCAGATCACGGACGCCCAAAGATATCTGATTGCCTTCAACTTTTATTGCCATAGTATTTTAGAATAAATAGACGGTTATTGATCGAGCAGAACAACAAGTTCATTCAGGCCCCTGGCATATTCCGCATAAAAATTGATATTGGCAGCTTTATATAATTTCCGGCAAATTTCAGGTAGTGCGTTTTTTAAGAATTTACCGAAGAAATTTTCTGCAATAACCGGATCTTCATATTCAATAATTGAAGAGAATAAATCGAGTACATGAGGCAGCAGGTCGGGCGCAAGTTCGCTGCTATCGATTAACGACCATTCTTCGAGCATATCATACAATTCATAATAATCAATACCGGAAAATGCTTCGCTGACCCGGAGCGGAATCAAAGGCTCTTTTTCATCGATCGGAGCAAACAGGCGGGCATATTCGGTTTGCAGCGCTTTCATTTCTTCACCCTGATAAAAATTGATGACGCTCAGAATTGTGTTGCCGATCGTGGCGTCCAGGTCATCTGACATGCTTTTTTCGATTTCCCTGAACATATGCTGAAGTTCATGGGTTTGCTCATCAAATGGAAAATGGATCGCCCGGCCATAGAAACGAAAAGCCAGGGCCAGCAGCTCTCTGTTATATTCAAAAATCATGGATCAAATATAGCATGAAAAAGAGAGTTGCGCAAAGTGATCTATTTGCGGCAACAGGATATTTTGTTAAATTGATACCTGTAAAATAAAGGAAATTATATGATGAAATATGCCGCCTTTCTGATGTTTGGAATTTTTCTTGCATTAAATTTCATTTCCTGCGAAATACAGCCGGCGATGAAATATGAAATTCGTGCCGTCTGGATGTCCCGTTTTGAGTTTGCGCAGGGCAAATCGCCCGAAGAATCGCAGACCTATATCCGTAACAGCTTCAAAAAATTCAGCGATGCCGGAATCAATCTTATCCTGTTTCAGGTGCGCGGCAACGCCGATGCTTTTTATCACTCGGCTTATGAACCGTGGTCCGACCTGCTGGGCGAAAAAATAGGCGACGATCCGGGATGGGATCCGCTGCAGTTTGCAATTAACGCAGCCAATGAATACGGCATGGAGTTGCACGCCTGGATCAATACGTTTCCGGCCTGGCGTGCTGGACAGCCGCTGCCTCCGGAAAGCAACCCCATGCACCCGATTCTGCTTCATCCCGGTTGGCTCGTTTGTGATAGTCTGGGCAATACCATGCAGCCGGCATTGGGTTATCTGACATTCAGTCCCGGAATTCCTGCTGTTCAGGAGCATGTCCGCAACGTTGTGCTTAATATTATTTTGAATTATGATGTTGACGGCATCCATTTCGATTATATCAGGTATCCGGAGGGCACGCTGGATCACGGTTATTCCGCGGATTCGGTCAGTACAAGCCGATTCAAATCAGAAAAACATAATCCGCTCAATCTGTCATGGCATGCCTGGCAACGGGAACAGATCAGTAATTTTGTAAGCGCTGTGTACGATTCGGTTATCATGGCAAAACCATGGATCAAAGTTTCGGCGGCGGTACTCGGGCATCATCACGGCGGCGCATGGAATGGTTTCTATTCCGTGGATCAGGATGCGCGGCGGTGGCTGGCAACACAAAAAATGGACTTGCTCTTTCCGATGACTTATACCCGAATGGAACACCCGGTTGCCCCATACGGTGAGGCGATTGACCTGTGGTCTTCGATGGTTTATCTGAAAAGATTGATTGTACCCGGTGTTGCCACATACAAAGTGGGCCGGCAATTTACCTGGCGGGAAGTTTATGATCAAATCAAATTAATCAGACAACGGGAGTTTCCGGGAATGGTTTTCTTTTCAGCCAATACACTGCTCGATGGAATTAATAAAATCAGCGAAAAGTACTATCCCAAACCGACGTTGATTCCCCCGCTGACCTGGAAAGAAAATGTTCCGCCGGCAGCGCCATCCAAATTGCATTATAAAAGCAAACAGGATAGCCTGATTTTTAAATGGCACAAGTCACCCGATGCAAGGCATTTTGTTTTGTACAATGATATCAATATTGATGATCCGGCACATATCATCGCCATTCTGCCCGGTGAAAAAACCGGATTCAGCATAAAAAATACCGGCGCCGGTAATTATTATTTAACGGCAGTGAACCGGGTTGGCATCGAAAGCCGGCCGGTCGTTTTCAAAAATGAGCATTGAAAGTCAGGATGAAGACAGACCGAGCATGAGCCGGTGAATCAGGGTAATGTGCTCTTTAATGAGCGCCGAATGCCCGACGTCTTTTAGTTCATAATAATTGATTCTTTGCGGACCAAGAGCGGCCAGTTCTCTGCCCATCCAAGCCGGAATAACTTTATCCGCCGTGCCGTGAATAATGGATATTTTAATTTCCGGATTGTTGCCCATTATTGTCATTAGATTTCCGGTATTTTTGTAGTTTTCAGGATTGATCCAGGCGTAAAATGTCCCCAGGAATGATCCATATCGGTATGCCGTTAATGCATTGAGCGAGGTAAAGGGAGAGATTAAGACCAGTCTGTCCGCATCAGCCTGAACAGCAAATTGCAGTGCAGTTCCCGAACCGAGTGAATGTCCTAAAATTCCCAGTTCGATTCTTTTTTCACTTATCTTATTTTTTAAAATTCTATCCAGCGCGTTAAATGCACCGACGGCCGATTCATTAATGCGTCTAACGCGGGGTGTACCGGAATTACACCCGTAACCCGGATATTCGATTAAAAGAAAAGCGGTTGTACTGTCAGGATAAGATTCAAACCAGGGAATCCAGCCAAGCGCAAGGGAATTAATCCCACCGAACAACACCCAGATTCGCGACGGAGCATTTTTTATTCCAGCTATTGGCGTGAGATAATATGCATACTGGGTGCCGAATGACGTCTCGTAACTTATTTCGCGCCCAGGCCCCGAGGCAATAAATGTTTCAACCGAATCCGGATGGTAGGGTTTGGGCTGGTAGAATAAATTTGAATTGCAGGATGTTGCGGACAATAAAATAACTATCAGTGCAATAAATAGCATTAAGCTGTAAAAACCATTTCGAAACCTTAAAAACGGCTGCATGCGCACTCCGGTTAATTTTTTCACAATGATATTAGGGCTTACGTAATTAGGTTGCCGTGAATAGTATGGTTTAAGATATCGATCCAGTTTATTGTATTATTCCGATTCCCACCCTTGTCACGGCAAGTGACATGACTGTAATTTAAGGCGAAATGGTCAAAATGTATAGCCGCAAATTAATAATTTATTTGAAAATTGGTGAATAAAAAAAGCCAACCCGTTTCCGGATTGGCCTCTTGGTTTGAAGCGCCTTAACGCTTTCAGGGTGCTTAAAAAAGTGCTCAGGAAATCGTACGCAATATTTGCTTCTTTGTTGCATCGTAGGACTAAACATGATCTTCATCGTTTTAGCCGTTTAGGTTTGAACCGATTCCTGGATGACCCGGAACAGCTCCTCGGTTTTAATCGGTTTTGATATATAGGCGTCCATTCCGGCAGCAAGACAGCGCTCGATATCGCCTTTCATCGCATGAGCGGTAAGTGCAATGATTGGAATGCGCTGCATGGTTTCTTTTTCTTTCGACCTGATAATTTTGGTTGCTTCAATACCATCCAGCCCGGGCATCTGAATATCCATCAATATTAAATCGAAATTATCCGTATTCAGTTTTTCAATGGTTTCCTCGCCATTGTTGGCCACCACGGAGGTGTGACCCTGTTTATCAAGAATGCGAACAATGAGTTTTTGATTAACTTTATTATCTTCAGCTATAAGGATGTTCAGTTTTTTGCAATATTCGGATATAGTGTGTCGGGTGACCAAATCAGGCTCCTTCTCATCCTCACTTTCAGAAAACAGGATCATAGTCATAGCCTGAAACAAATCACTTGATTTTATGGGTTTGATGAGATAACCGTCAACATTCAGTCTGCGGCAGCGCTCGCCGTCGCCGCGGACGCCGGCAGAAGTCAGAATCATAATTTTTAAATCAGGGCGGTAGTCGCGTTTATTGAGTTCTTCAATCAATGAAAATCCATCCATTCCGGGCATCTGGGCATCCGTGAGCAGCAGGTTTACCGGATTTTCAGACTGGAAGGATTCATCGAGCATTTTCGATGCCAGGCCTGCACTATCGGCAAGTTGGAGGGACATGCCCCGATTGAAAAGCAGGTCATGCAGATAAAGTCGGTTGGTTGCATTGTCATCCACAATCAATGCGGACACAGAACTTAAATCCTTTTGTTCATATATTTTCTTTGCTTTAGCCGGCATCTCGCCAACTTTAAATTGAGCGGTAAATTTAAAATCGCTGCCCGGCCCGCCCGTTTGCGGATTTTTATTGGCCGGACTGTCAACCCAGATTTCACCATGCATCATATTGACCAGCTGCCGGGTGATGGTTAATCCTAACCCGGTACCCCCGTAAATGCGCGTCGTTGAACTGTCAACCTGGGTAAAACTTTCGAATATTGTTTTCAGTTTTTCTTTGGGAATACCAATGCCGGTATCCGTAACGGAAAAGATTAGTCTGATTTTATCATCGCTTGTCTTAACTTTTTTTGCACGAACAACAATTTCACCATCGGACGTGAATTTAATTGCGTTTCCGATCAGGTTAATTAAAATCTGCCTTAATCGGCCGGGATCGCCGATTAGCGTTTCAGGCACATCTTTTTCTATAATATGCAGTAGTTCCAGCCCTTTTTTATGGGCGCGTACGGCAATGGATTTTAATGAATCCGAAATGGTGTCCCGAATATTAAACGCAATTTCTTCCAGCTCCAGTTTACCGGCTTCAATTTTTGAAAAATCAAGAATATCATTAAGCAGCATTAATAAGGCATTGGATGAACTTTTTACGATTTCCAGCAGGTTCTGCTGCTCCTGGTTTAAATTCGTGTCAAGGGCCAGGTCTGTCATACCCATGATGGCATTCATCGGCGTTCGTATTTCGTGGCTCATATTAGCCAAAAATTCACTTTTGGCTTTGTTTGCTGTTTCTACCTGTGCTTTGGCCTGCTCTAATTTTTCAGATTGAATCTTTAAAAGGGCATTATCCGCAACAGCGATCCAGTAGGCTTCAAATTGATTTTTAGCTTGTACATACATAAACAGCAGGAAGAGTAGAAAGAGCACGCCGATAGTATAAATTTTAAATCCGCCGATAAAAAAAACGATAAATGGAGTGGGCAATAATAAAAGAAAGAGATACCACTTTAATAGTCTGAAATTTGGTGAAACTGAATTAATCGCACCGGAACCGATGCCGCTGACGATAAGCAAAACCAGCAGAGAGGTGAGTGACAACTCATAAAAATAAAGCGTGATCATGGCAAAGCCACCCCAAAATCCGGCAATGCATAAGGTAAATAAGGCAAATCCAAACCGCCACGGAGGAATTTCTTTCTGATTGACACGATTAATCTTTATGGTAATTAACAATCTGCCAATACTTAAAAGTACCAGCAAAATGCCCGAAATTATGATGAATGCCGGATAATCCGCATAAATCCTTGTTGTAACCGGTATAATTAAAAAAAGTAAAATATAAAGTATGGGTCCGGTGAGTCCTCTTTTGGCCAGTTCGATGTCTGCTTCCAATCGTAATTGCCGGTACCATTTTTCATCGATTTCCCTTGGCAGTAAATTTTTTAATATTTTTTCCACTTAGTATCTCCATTAAGCTCAGAATGGATAATCGGTAGTATTTATGATTTTTTAAGAAAAAGATATGCTAACGGAGGTTTAAGAAAACAGCGGGGAAATCCTGATTCCCTCGCTGTTTTAGATTGATGTATTATTTGATTAAGATATCTGCCGTCATTTCCCGGGGAATTTCCAGGCCGAGCAGGTGCAGCACGGTCGGACCGAAATCGGCCAGTTTACCTTTAGCTTTCAATTGTGCTTTATCAGCATTCCTGGCCACATAGATGAATTCCACCGGTGACGTTGTATGGCTGGTCTTGGTCATTCCGGTTTCATAATCGATCATTTGTTCCGAATTGCCGTGATCGGCAGTGATAAGTATGTGGGCATCAAGTTCAAGTAACCGTTCCACTAATGTGCCAACACATTCATCAACCACTTCAATAGCTTTTTTGGCAGCATCGAAGTTTCCGGTATGGCCAACCATATCGCCGTTTGGAAAATTAATGAGTATAAAGGCATAGGGATTATTTTCCAGACGCTTTATGGCTTCTTCCGTAATTCGATAGGCTTCCATCTGCGGGTGACTGGCAAAGGCTGCGGCATCAATGGTGCTTTTGATTTCAACCTGATCTTCATTGGGATAGGGGGTGGTCAGCTTGCCGTTGAAGAAACTGGTAACATGACGAAATTTCTGCGTTTCGGAAAGACGCAATTGTTTTAACCCGGCCTTTGAAATCATTTCACCAACTAATTTATTCATCGTACCGCCGGAGCTCATGGAGGCGACAAGAAAATTATCGAATTCATCATAATATTGGGTAAAACCGAGATAATAGACATCCGGTCTTCTGCTCAGATTGCCTTCGTAGTCTTTTTCAACAAATGCCATGGAAAGCTGGATTGCCCGGTCCTGGCGATAATTCGTGTGAAATACACAATCACCGTCTTGCACGCCATTATAATCCCCGATAACGATCGGCGGAATATATTCGTCAAACATATCGACATTATCCGGAGTTTTGTCATTTTCGTATGAAAACTTTACCGCGTCTTCGGCGTTATCAGCTTTTCTTCCTTCACAATTGACAATGCAGTTAAAAGCCTTGTCGGTCAGCTTCCAGTCGCGGGATCGATCCATCGCATAGTATCTTCCCATAATGGTTCCGATTTTACAATTGCCGGTTTCTTCGATAACCTGGTTTAGCTGGGCCAGATATTCCAGGCAGCTATGCGGCGGGGTATCGCGTCCGTCCAAAAAGGGATGAATAATAATTTGACCCCCGGGAAATTCATGACGCGCCTCGCGCATAATTTTAAACAGATGCTCCTGATGGGCATGCACGCCTTCATCCTGCAGCAGGCCGAATAAATGCAAGTTTGAATTATTTTTTTTCCAATTTTTTACTAAGGTTTGCCATTTTTCGGAATTGAAAATGGTCCCGTCCTGAAAGCCGTCATCGATCCGTTTCAGTTCCTGCACCACGACGCGGCCGGCGCCCATATTCAAATGGCCGACCTCGCTCGATCCCTGAAAGCCCCCGGGCAGACCAACAGCCTCTCCGGAGGTTTCGATGAGCATCCAGGGATATTTTTGTTTTAATTTATCGGTATTGGGCGTATTTGCCGCTGAAACGGCATTGCCTTCAGTCTTTTCGTTATAGCCCCAGCCATCACGGACAATCAAACATACTGGTCGCATTATATACCTCTTTTATTTGGATTATAACTTTTTACTGCTTTAATTATGGTGTCATCATCCGCCAGTCCGCCCATGCCTTCATCACCATCGGCGAGGCGCTTGGCCACCGGATTGATGATCGATAAATTGTAATATTTATTTATTTCCGTAAGATGTGTTTCCGTCAATGCATTTTCCCACATGGCCGTGTTCATGGCCGGGGCAACCAGAAGTGGTTTTTGTCCCAGCGCCCGCACGGTCGAGGTAAGCAAATTATCACAAATGCCGCAGGCAATTTTGGCCATTGTATTCGCCGAAAGCGGGGCGATTAACATCAAATCACACCATTTAGCCAGTTCAATGTGAATAACCCGCTGGGTATTGCCCCATTCATCGCCGTCCGCTAAACAGGGATTTTCACTCATAACAGCCAAAGCCTGTGGGGACACAAAGGCTTTGGCTTTTTCCGTGACGACGGTTTTAATTTCTACATGCTGCTTTCTCAGCATGGAAACCAGATTGGGCATGCGGTAAGCCGCGATTGACGAAGTTACACCGATTAATAATTTCATGGCAATTTCATATCCTTTGTTAGTCAGGTTTGCAAAAATAGAAATTTTTACGCCCTGAATCAACGTAAAAATAAGTTGGGACAAATCCGTCGATTGTGTTGGTTTTTGCAATGCAGCTTAATAAAACCGTCCCGCGTTTTCATCTTTCAGCAAGCCCTTTCATTCTCGTTTAGTTTCTTTGATTTTATCCGTTATATCCCAAATTAATTGAATCCCCGGATTTTATTACAATCTGTATCATTTATAATTTATTTCAGCGGCTTGTACTTTTTTTGATTAACACATAAATTGTCAAAAAATCAAACCGGGAGTGAAGCTTTGAAAAGTATACAGGATACAAACCGCAAACGCCTGAAGTATCTCCACTTTGTTTTTTTATTCAGCGCTGCTTTGATTTTTGGTTGCGCAGAGCCGGATGATATTGCCGGCAGGTATACAAAGCAGGAATACCGTATCCCCATGCGCGATGGGAAATCATTGTTTACTGCAGTATACACGCCCCGTGAAACAAACGGCGCTTATCCGATCCTGCTTAACCGAACGCCCTACAGCGTGGCGCCCTATGGCAGTGAAGCCTATAAATCAAAATTGGGTCCCTCAGAATATCTTCGCAATGAAGGGTATATTTTTGTTTATCAGGATGTTCGGGGGAAATTCATGTCGGAAGGTGAATATGTGAATATGCGGCCTTTCATTCCCGACAAACAAAGCGCGCAGGATATTGATGAAAGCAGCGATACTTATGACACGATCGAGTGGCTGATCAATAATATCAGGCATCATAACGGCAACGTGGGTATGTGGGGCATTTCTTATCCCGGATTTTATACAACCATGGGCGCCCTAAGCGGACATCCGGCATTAAAGGCCGTTTCGCCCCAGGCGCCGATAGCGGATTGGTTTATCGGCGATGATGTTCATCATAACGGCGCATTTGGTCTCTTGCTCTCCTTTAATTTTTTCGCCAATTTTGGACGCCCAAGGCCGGAGCTGACGCAGCGCTGGGGCGAACGCATCGACCCCGGCACACCGGACGCCTATCAGTTTTTTCTCGATTTGGGCCCTTTACCCAATGTCAATAAAAAATATTTTGACAATGAAATCCGATTCTGGAATAAATTAATGGAGCATGGCACTTACGATCACTTCTGGAAATCCAGAAATATTCTGCCCCATCTATCAAATATTAAACCGGCAGTACTTACGGTTGGCGGCTGGTACGACAGCGAGGATTTGTACGGCAGTCTGAATACCTACAAGTCCATAGAAGCAAAGAATCCGGTGAATGAAAATTATCTGGTTATGGGACCCTGGTTTCATGGCGGATGGGCGCGCTCCGACGGCGACAGGCTTGGCGCGGTTACTTTCGATGCGAAAACTTCGCTTTGGTATCAGCAGCATGTGGAATTACCGTTTTTTAAGTATTTCCTGAAGGGAGAGGGCGCATTCGAAAACGTTGAAGCCCGCTGCTTCGATACAGGTGCAAATCAGTGGCACGCGTTTGAACAATGGCCGCCCCCGAATCTGGAAAAAAAACGGATGTATTTTTCTAAAGATGAACGACTTTATTTTAACAATCAATCGGTGACAGACCCAAAGTATTTTGATGAATATGTCAGCGATCCGGATAATCCGGTGCCCTTCACCGCTGAAATAACCCATACCTGGGGACGAAAATTTATGGTGGAAGATCAGCGCTTTGCCGACCGCAGACCGGATGTGCTAACTTATAAAACCGAACCGCTTGAGCAGTCCGTGCGTTTTGCCGGCCCAATCAGGGCAGCTTTGCAGGTGTCCACCAGCGGCAGCGATTGCGACTGGGTCGTGAAGCTGATCGATGTCTATCCGGACACTCTGGACGAGGTATCGGACGGGCAAAAAATGGGCGGTTATCAGCGACTGGTCAGGGCGGAAATCTTCCGCAGTAAATTCAGAAACAGTTTTTCCAATCCGGAGCCGCTGATAGCGGATCAGAAAACAGCAGTCGCATTTATATTGCAGGATGTGCTGCACACTTTTAAAAAGGATCACCGGGTTATGATCCAGATACAAAGTTCCTGGTTTCCCCTGTTTGACCGCAATCCGCAAAAGTTTGTCGTTATTTATTCAGCCGACGAACGGGATTTCCGAAAGGCCAGACAGCGGGTCTACTACGATTCATATATCGAAGCGATGATTTACTAAACGGGGGCATGATTCAACCGACGGTTAGCTGCAGGAGAAGGCCCCTTTCACGATCAGATAGGGAATCAGAATATACAGAATGGTGTCCCGAATCAGATAAAATAAAACGAAAGCTACAATAACTTTCCAGCCGTGCGTCTTTATAAACTGTTTGAAGCCGTCCCTGCGGATATCCGCAATCCAGTCTCTCATGAATTTTGGTGTCAAAAATTTCATATTCGTATTTCCGAAATATTTTAGCCGAAGTTAACGAAGTCTATCCGATTAATGATTCCCGCCAGTAAGATCAATTTAATTTATCGGGTTCGATTATCACAAGCATTAAGCTGCAAGTTGGAACATTGGCTGCTAACCAATTATTCCTGCCAACGCCGCGATTAACCCGCGCCCGATTTACTTCAAATTGACTGTCCGAGTGGACGGTGAGGGCGTCAAGTTGAAACGATTGTTGGCAATTTCTTACTTTATATTTACCTTGCTAAGTATAAAATCTTTTACTTTTTTAGCAAAATTTAGAGCTAATTCAAGATCTGTTTTATTCAAGTCCATTCGGTATGGATATCTTATATTGATTCAGAAATCTGTTAGATATAAACATTCTTTGTCTATTTTCT
>CAYXRA010000108.1:0-15500 GCA_964467525.1 uncultured Calditrichaceae bacterium | reverse complement strand
CTCCCCAACCCCTCCCCCGATTCATCGGGGGAGGGGCGAAGGGGTGGGGGGGTCTATTTAATCATGCCTTTGTGTGTTTGCCAAATCATGGATGTTTCATTTTCCTAAAATAATACCTTCAATTTGGACTTCAACTTCATCCTGCGCCGTTAATTGATTAAAACCTTCGGCCTGGATAATAAGTTTCGCTTTACCCACCATATCAGGGGCGGCGCGTAATGCGTCGAAAATGTAATCGTTGCTGCTGTTCCCGTCTTTTTCAGCGATGAGACTGTCACCGATAAGAAGTCGTACCGTTTTGATGCCGGTTTCGTGCTCGGCATGGGCGCGTACAGGTATCTTTTTTCCCAGAATAAAATGGCTGTCCGGTTCGGGGCTCATAATATCGACCAATGGTCTGGCCAGACTGATTACATTGATGTCTTTGGAAGCATCGGCGCTTAACTTCTCATTTGAGACTTCAACTTTAATCGTATACGTTCTACCGCTAAGCGGGGCAATCCAGCGCACGGTATCTTTATCTGCCGGCTGAATAAAAGTTCCACCTGTCGCCGACCAGGCATAATTCAGCGGACCGTCCAGCGGATTGGTTGCGCTGATCGAGGCCGTTACCGTATCCCGTGGATACACTTTTTCCGCCGACAATACAATGCCTTTTTCATCGATTTCAGGTTCTTTGCCGGCATTGATTAAATCTTCGACGCCCTCACAGGAAAATATAAAACACAATGTGATTGAAAAAAGGAAAAAATTTGATGGTTTCATTGCTCAGAATTCCATTGTATACGTTTGCAAAATACGAAATTCATCATCGGATGTTAAAATCAAAATTAATGCATCCGGAGAATGACTAAGGATAAAAGGAGCCAGATCGATTTTGGCAAATTCCCCGGCGTCGATCTGATCGATGGTAACTGCCTGATGCAGATTCAGGGCGACACGGCCCAGTAAATCCGTGTCATAATTTTTTAGGAAAACTACCTTGAGTAACAAATTCTCCGCCGATTGATTACCCAGGGGCGCAATCTTGCAGGATAGCTTATAGGTATTATTGCCAAGGTCTTCCGCCTGGGCGTCAATCGTATAATAAGCTTTGTTGTTTTGGCGGGCGGTAATAGCCGGCACCAGTCGATCCGTGACAGATTTGCCGGATTGGGCATCGGCCCCGCTTACCCTGAACGCCGTAGCATTGACGAAAATATCAGGCACGCCGCGTGGTACCCGCTGTGCTTCGGGAATGGTCAGATTATAGTGATCAACATATTTGCGATGCAGATCGCTGAAAAAAGTATTGGTTTCATTGGAATTATAGGGATCGTCATAACCGTGATCAGGGATATCACGATGATATTCAATGATGATCAGTTCCTCTCCGAACGTGGCTGCGGCCTCATTTAGCGCCTCTATTGCCGATGCATTGTAAGGCGCTGGATTGCCGGAAGAATCGAAGGTTACAAAACTTTCGATTAGAATATTTGCTTCGCGATAACTGAGATCGTTTTTGGGATCGAGCAGGTTATCGCGATCGATATCGGTGCAGGCAGCCAGAAAAATCAGAGCGATAAACAATCTAAAAACGTATCTGCACACCAAGCATCACCTCCCGATTATAACCGGTTTTCACAGTTGGACTGATTTGCATATTTTGTTCGCGATGCGCGGTAATATCCTCCGTCGCCATATTTCTGATCCAGCAGTAGAGTGTGCCGACCAGAGCAGCGCCGCCCAGGGCGTAGGCAGCCACGGAAAGCTGGCGGGCATTATTTGCTTTATCATAATAAGTGTCGAAATCTTCTAACAGCGAGGCCTGATCATATTTATCTTTATTATCAAGATAACTGTTATTCGCCACAACACCGAGAATTCCGAATCCAACCGTAGCCGCGAAAAAATATTTTGTCGGATGTCGGGCAATGGAAACCTGTTCCTTATATGCTCCCTGACCCGTTAAATGATAGAGGATATTATGCACCAGAAGTCCGACCATCTCATTTAAATGATCGGCATCGGGCGCCTCGACTTTCTCTGTTTTTACCTGACCGGTCTTCACACGGATGATGTTGACATCGATTCGGTAACGGCGATCGATTTTATGAATTGTCCCATGGAGAATAAATTCGGCGCCCATGAGCTCACCGACTTCTTTCACGGCGCTGCTGTCCAGGAAACCGGCCAGGGCCAGTTTATGTTCCTCGAAGAGCGCATCGAGTTTCTCTCGCTCAAGAACAACAAAATCAGGTAAGCGGGAAAATTCGGCCCGGAGCATTTCCGGCACCGATCGTTCCCAGGTATCCAGATGAAATGCATCCGAGGCGTTATTGATATCTGCAACCACAATGTGAATTTGAGCTTGCAAAGGTATAGTAAATAATGCAATAACAAATACCGTCAGAAGGCTTGATTTCATTGTAATTTCAGCCTGTTCATTTTTTAACGCGTTAAAATCTATCGTTTAAATTGATGTCATGGCCGGGTGTTGCTTAATCCGCAAGCTCTTCGATCAAATCATAGAGTTTGCCCTGCCTTTTGAGTATCCGGTCAATCACTTCGCGCACAGCCCCCCTGCCGCCCGGCGCAACGGTGACATAATCGCAGATTGCCTTCACTTCATCGCGGGCATCGGCCGGAGCGACACTGAAACCGGCGCGCTTCAGAATACTGATATCGAGCACATCGTCGCCAATGTATGCTATTGATTCGTCATCCAGATTAAACTGCTTTTTGATTTCCTCATAATCGGGCCGCTTTTTAAAATGCCCCTGTTTAATAACATCAAATTTCAGCTCTTCGGCACGCTTTTTAACCATTTCCGATATCCGGCCGGTAATGATGCCGGTCTTCAGTCCGCCCATACGTGCCAGGGTAATCCCCATGCCGTCCTGAATGTTAAAGGACTTGAGTTCTTCGCCGGATGATGTATAGGTTATCATGCCTTCGGTCAGAACACCGTCCACATCCATCAGCACCATTTTGATTTTCATTAATTTCGATTTCATCGCTGACCGTCACTGTTTTTTATTAATGAAACTTAATTAATTATGCAAAGCTATTTCATATTTTTTTCTTAAACAATGCCCGTCGTCAATTTAGTACCGGAATTGCGGCCTGAAAGTTGCATGCTTTTCAGACGTATTTTTATCTGATTAAAATCCCCACCTCTCCCCCTCCCCACGCGTGCCCCGTAAGGGGTGCCCATGGCAGGGAGGGGGAGCCACGCAAGTGGTGGCTTGCGCCAGGGGAGGGGGACTAATGAATGCCCTTCGTCTATTTAATCGTGTCTTTGTATGTTTGCACAATCATGGCTGTTTCATAATTTTATACTTCCGGATTTTCCGGGGCTTTTTTTCGATCCAGCCAATCGGTTACAAATTTGAAAACGATCAGCAGAATAAAGGCCGCCAGCCCGATTCCGGCAAAGAAATACCAGATATAATGGGCATTGCCGTAATATGCAGCCTTCTGGATTTCAGTAATGCCCTGAGGCAGTGTGTTCGGTTCCGGACAGTATTTATCAAGCAGGTATCCGCTAGCCGCAAAACCAAACATCCAGGCAAAAAACGTGGTTAAATGAGAATAACCCATGTACAACCCCTCTTCTCCCTTAGGAGCCTGTTTAGAGGCAAATTCCAGAAAACGCGGCGACAGAAAACATTCGGCCAAGCCCTGCAGGGCAATGCCGACAATCAGCATAACCGTAACCGGATGCAAAGAAAATAAACCGAAGAAATCGACACTGGTACCTGTTGCATTCTGCAGAATAGGGCTAAGGGAAATAGATAGTGCGGACAAGGGAATGATCAACAATCCAACCCCAATTGAACTGATCGGTTTAATTTTGCGCACCAGATGTGTAATCGGTATCACCAGCATAACCACGACAAAGGGATTCACATTGGCCAGCCATTCCGGGGCCGCATGTTCACCGACCAGTCGTAAAGTGTACTTGGGCATGGTTGCATAGAGCTGACCCTGAATAGTCCAGAATCCGGCAACAATCAGGATGAGCGCCATAAAGCGAACATTGCTGATTACCTGTACAAAACCCTTGGCTACCTCCTTAAAACTTTTACCTTTCCCCTCTACATCAAGATCTTTGTAAAAAATAATTGCGATGATGAGTGCGATAAGGGCCATCAGTGCGGCGTAGTAATTGATGTATTCCAGTCCAAGCCCGGTGCGCAGCGGTTTGGCGATGGTTTTACCACTGAATGCACCGACATTGACCATGGCATAAAAAATGGAAAAGGCGCGCGAGCGGTGTGCATCATCGGACGCCTTTGCCACGGTTCCCGAAATGATCGGTTTGACAAACGAGCCGCCAACCATAATGATGAATAATGAAGTAATGGCCATCAGTTTTGTCGGGATAGCACCCAGCAGAAAATAACCCACGGCCAGTAAAAAGAATGCCAGCGCCAGGGCGCTTCGGAATCCCATTTTATCGGCCAGGGCGCCGGTAAAGGTCGGGGCCAGATAAAGAAAGGAAGCAAAGAAAGCCGTAACCCAACCGGTTTCGATATCGGTAAAACCCACTTCACGGGTCAGGAACAGGGTTAAGGCGATAAACATGCCGTAATAAGCGGCACGCTCGAATAGTTCAATTACATTAGCCGTCCAGAAAGTCGCGGGGAATTTCCAGGTGAGTCCGGATTTTGACATAACGGTTTTCCTTTCCTTTGAATAGTACAGCCATCACTATCGTTGGTAATTATATTCTGTTAAAATAGTAGCATTCCTGATTCTGAAACAACGATATTCATTTAATTCTGATGTTATTTATAATCGTAAATACCCGTTTCATCTTCGCTGATATTTGCTTTGGCAATTTCATCGAGCGCTTTGGCCTGTTTTAAAAGCGATTCCAGTTTCTGCAGAGGCAGCATACTGGCGGCGTCACACAGGGCATTATCACAATCGGGATGCGATTCGATAAACAGGGCGTCGATGCCCGTTGCTACTCCGGCCCGGGTCAGTCCGAAAATAAATTCCTTAGCCCCGCCGCGGCGGTCGCTGCTGCTCACGCCGTATTTGCGGATAGAATGGGTCGGATCGTACACCACCGGATATCCGAGGTCGCGCATGATTTTCAGATTACGCATATCGACGATCAGATTGTGGTACCCGAAAAAGGTGCCCCTTTCGGTAAGCAGTATCTGATTATTTCCAACACCGGTGATTTTATTGATCGCCGTTTGCAAATCTGAGGCGGCCAGGAACTGTCCCTTTTTGACGTTCACTACCCTTCCGGTCTTTGCCACCGCTAATATTAATGAAGTCTGCATTGATAAAAACGCCGGTATCTGGATCACATCCAAAACTTCGGCGCAGGCTTCGGCATCGTGCTGATCGTGGATATCGGACAGGACGGGCAATTCAAATGTTTCCTTCACTTCCTGCAATATTTTGAGTCCTGATTCGAGTCCGGCTCCCTGATAAGTCTCCGCGGATGATCGGTTATCCTTCAAAAAAGAAGATTTAAATATCAACGGGATATTCAGCCGATCACAAATTGATTTAATCTGCCCCGCCGTTTGCATAACAATATCCCTGCTTTCGATTACACAGGGTCCGGCAATCAGGGCCAGCGGCTGACCATTTCCGATTTTAATATGATTTATCTGAACAGTCTGCATTTATTTCTCCAAATATTTTTTACTGATTTAACTGATGTCCGCGTAATCCACGCGCAAGACATACATCATCATTTTATCGTTATTGCTTTAATTTCAAAATATTCCGGCAAAATGAATCGTTTTTTTAGTATATTTTCCGCAAACTTTACGCCTCACTTCCATTTTTTTCAAGATTGTGAATATAATGTATTTCGCTGAATTATTCAAAAACATCGCAGCTATGTTATGCAAATCGCGGTGTATTGACGTCAGTAATCCGCTCCAGGCGGTCGATGTGAAAATTTTGTGCATCGTTTCGGCTTGTTGGGACCGATATGTTTATCAGATTGTTGTATGCAACTTTAAAGCAAACGTATGATTTTACTTAAATAGTATTAAAAATCATAAGACTGTTGCGGCTTCCTGTATTTGAAAAATACTCATTTATGATATGCATAATTTTCAAAACGTTTGGGACACCGCAGCAGCCTTTTTGTCATATACGTAATTTCCCGTTTATAACTTTTACCGTAAACTTATCGATGCCACTGATCTAAAACTCACATGATAATACTATAGCAAAAAATTGAACTATTTTGATAGTGAACAGAATTATTATATTGAGATATTTAGGATACAAACTTTTGAGACCGAATTAAAATATCTACTACTAACATCCTCCGGTTCAATTTCGGTGAGAACGGCACCGATTCCGATAGCGACCCCGATCCCGATCAAGAATACCTGACAAATAACATTATTTATGTACGCCGACAAACTTAATGCGATGGCTATTTGCATTGTTTTGATATATTTACCATATTTGCCCTGTTATGGAACTCTTCTACGCCGAACCCGGGCAAATCGATAATCAACTTATTACGCTTGACGACTTCGAAAAAAAACATCTCCTGCAAACGCTCAGGAAGCAACCCGGCGAGCAAATTAATATTACCGACGGACAGGGTAAGCTATACCATTGTCTCATCATCAAAAATAAAAAAGAAATCGTCGCAGAAATTCAATCCGTTGAGCAAAAACCCGAACCGCACTTAAATCTCAGTCTGGGTCTTGGTTTCATTCGTCCGGCCAGACTGGAGATGATTTTGGAAAAAGGCACCGAGTTGGGCGTCACCCGTTTTTATCTGTTCAAAAGTGAATTTGCGAATTATCACAGCGATAATGTAAAAAGATATCAAAAAATTTTACGCCAGGCTGTCAAACAAAGTTTGCGTTTTTACCTGCCGCGGATTATTTTAACAGATGCGTTTCCGCAATTCGTCGGGACAACAAAATCATGTAAATGTAAATTTGCCGCGATAGATGCCGGTCAGCCGGCACTGATCAGCCAGTTGCGCCGGCAAGGCCTGAATTCGGGTGATGAAGTTTTACTGACGATAGGACCTGAAGGCGGATTTTCCGATGCGGAACGAATGATGATGCATGAAAGCAATTTTATACCTGTCTCTTTAGGCATTAATCGTTTACGCAGCGAAACAGCGGCGATAAGCGGTTTGGCAGTAGTTCAATCGTTTTTCTATTATCAAAAGGAGGAAGGTTTTGCAGAATGATGATTGTATTTTTTGTGAGATTATCAACAAAAAACGATCCTGTAAAATGGAATACGAAGATGATGAACTGGCCGTATTCTGGGACATCAATCCCCAGGCGCCAACACATTTATTGATTGTCCCCAAGAAGCACATTGTTAAAATATCCGATTTCGTGGGTGAAGATGAACATCTGCTGGGTAAAATAATGATCACGGCGAAAAAGATAGCAAAACGTCTTAATCTGGATGAAGAAGGATTTCGCGTGGTGCTGAATGAAGGCCGGGCTGCCGGACAGAGCATTTTTCATACCCATCTGCATTTGCTCAGCGGACGCCGTCTGATGTGGCCTCCCGGTTAATATCGGAATCGGATTCAATTATCCGCGTCTGAAGTTACGGAAAGTTTTTAAAGGAGCACCGCATTTTAATCTGATAGATGCCGATGCCAATCCGTGGTTTATTACCACCATATAATTTATGCGGACTCCGAAGATTTTTTTAAATCCAGTATGGTGCTATTCAGGTAAGGCTGCCGCTTTAAAACGGTGATCTTTTTCAGATAATCTACCAGTTCGACAATCCGGTTTGTCATGCGCTGGCAGCGTTCTATCAGTTTTTTTTCGCAGCCGTTTTCTTCCATCACCGAGAGATCGATTGTCAAAACCTGCAGCGGCTGTGAGAACTCATGGGCCACGCCGCCGGCCAGTTCCTTTACGCTGTTTAGCGCCTCGGCCTTGCGTAATGCTTCATCCGCTCTTCTGCGTTCCGTGTCATCGATGCGAATTGCCAGATAGTTTGAAATCATACCGCCGTTTTTAATCGGCACAATCAACTGCTTTTCCCAGTATTTGCTGCCGTCCTTGCGCCTGTTGCAAATTTCACCCTGCCAAATTTTTCCGTTAGAAATTTGCTCCCAAAGCGTATTATAGTATCCACGATCGTGAACACCCGATTTCAATATCCGGGGATTTTTTCCGATTAATTCCCACGTTGCATATCCCGTGGATTTGCAAAACTCACGGTTAACATATTCCAGATTACCCTGACGGTTGGTGATTGCCACGGATACGGGCGCCATTTCAACCGCGGTCTTAAATATCGGAGCGGATTTTTCTTCTGAGGCAACCTGAAACGCTGATTGATTCGCTAAATGTTTATTTCCATTTTTTATAATGCGCTGATACGTTTCAGTCATTTGTTCAGTGGTCGTTACATGCTTTATCCATAGTGCTTCTGCCCGCCAGAGCACGGCTTCTCTTAATTCGGAATGCGTATCTTCGACCAGCAGTATTACAGGGATGTTGTGTTTTCTTATGGCATCGAAATGAGACGTTTCTTTTCTGAATGCGGACCAATCGGCGATCAGCAGGTCGCATAACAAATGTAATAAATCGGGAGACTCTAACTTAATGAAATCAACAAAATTACGGCGCTCTGTTTTAAGAAAATCATCGAGTGCCGGAAAATCGCCGGGATTATATCCGTACAACGCGGCAAGTATTTTTTTATCAGACATGCAGCAAAATCCGTTTTTTTAATTTAAACGGATGATGCTTTTTGATTTATTCCTCAACCGTGAATTTAATCAGTTTCTTTTCGGAATTAATCGCCGTTAAAACCGTTTTCAAATCCCGGTACCCCTCCTCGAAATTACTCACAACCGGGGAGCCGCGACGGATACTTTGATAAAAATCCTCGTACTGCCCCTTGTATCCGCCGTCATCTTCCACCGCGATCCGCTGATCTTCCTTTTCATCCTGTTTTAAGGTGATCACGTTATTTTCCATCACCATCGTCCCCCGCTCACCGAATACGACCAATTTATCTTCGGAATAACCATTGGAAGAGTAATTGAGATTCAGACAGCCGTTGACATTCTGATCCGTTTTAAAATGAAAGTTCAGATGATCAATTTCACCGATGGACGGATTTACACTTTTGACAACCCCCGAACCACGCATAATTTCACCGAAAAGAAAACGCAGCGCGGCGATCTGATGCACGCCGCCGTCGGTTATAAATCCGCCCGGATACTGATGATTAATCCGCCACTGTGTTTGCGCATAGGGATTCTTTTCATTAACCAGAAAACACACATTCCATGAAACCGAATGCACTTTTCCGATCTTGCCGTATTGCATCAGTTCATGCATTTTGTGAAATGTCCGGCGATAGCGGAAATTTTCGGCAACCATGGTTATCCGGTCGTAGCTGCGATCGAGCCGCAGCATCTTCTTTGCCTCGGCCAGATTTTTTGCCAGCGGTTTTTCCACCATCACATGTTTTCCGGCCATAAGCGCCTTTTTGGTTACCGGATAGTTCAGCGGTATGGGCAGCAAAATGATTACCGCTTCCACTTCCCGCCGTTTTAACAGTTGACGATAATCGAGAAAATAGGGTGCGTCCACCATTTCGGCAAATTCCTTTGCTTTCGGTTCGGTGTGATTGCAGACGGCGGTAATCTCGAAATGCTCTTCTAACTGCTGCAGCGCCGGCCAATGCAGTTTTTTCGCGGCTATGCCGCATCCGATAATCCCTAATCTGAGTTTTGCCATTTCGTGCTCTTTATTTAATTTAACTGATTTTAAAAATCGCCGCTTGACCGGAACGTTTATGATTATTGATTGACTGGTATTTTATCCGATCACCGTTGCCGGTCAAATGAGAGACGGAACCTATAACTGAATTTTATCCGTCAATTGCTCCCAACAAAGTAATCGGAATATTTTGAAAAAGCATGAACCGTTTTGATTAACCAAAATTAATATTAATAATGAGTACTAAAATAATGATGATAATTAAAATTAGATTATCCAATTTTAGCAAATTTTTTAATCTTTTTGAGACCTATTATTATCCTGACTCTTTTTTTTCATGATGATTCCAAAACAGTTCAATGGGATATGTTATTGTTTTCTGGGAGGGAACTAAATATACAAATTTATCATCAGCATTAATTATTGCTGCACTTTGGCCTGTGTGCATATTCTTTACAAGTTGCCCACTTTTAAAATCATGGGCTTTTTTATTTTTTTTCATTTTTTTAATCCTCTTAAGAACATCACTCACATTTGTATCCTTCCAATCAATTATATTACCTCCATGTACAAGTTGAACCCCATCATCAATCATTCCTTCTATATAATGCACTAGTCTTTCATACTCATCATTAAGCATAATTTTTCCTTATTTCTATATTTAGTAGTGTCAAAAGTTTCTGTTGAAAATATTGGTTAATTTACTGATTATGCATTCTTTATAGTTTATCATATCCTTCTCCCCCTCTTGACTGACTTGAGCGGAGCCCCTTATAAAGCTCAAGGTCAAGTCAGTCAAGGGTTTAGACAATTTTATATTTTTATACTTTCATTTTTTTTCATAACATTTTTGACACTACCCTATATTTCAATTATTTCATATTCAATTTCTAATTTATCACATAAATCACCCAATACTTTTAAGCCACGATCTCTAGCATAATGGGTTTCAATCGTATATTCTTTATATTTAACAGGATAAAAGAAATTTCTTCCATTTGGGTGTTTGGCTGATTCCTGGTTCGTGAGAATGTATCGCTTATTACTTGTACCCCACGGTAACGGTAATTTAACTAGATAATTATTGTCAACTAAATACTTAAGCACATCTTCAAATAGAAGCCTAACTGTTTCATTTGAAAAAGGCTTACCATTAATTTTTATTGCAAGCAATCCAACTTCTCTGCCTTTTGTGTATGTTGAGTCGGAAGTACTAAAGTCGATTATTCCATCAGAAACAAGAGCATCATAAATTGAATCAAATACATCGCTATATTTCTCATAGAGAGCCTTTGCAAGCCTTTTTTCCTCATTTGTTATGGCCATTTTTATACCTTTATATCTAGTCTTTAAATTCTTTATATATTGAATAATAAAAGGTTTCACTTTTTCATTCAAGTTCGGATGATCCAAAAGAGGTATAAGAATTTTATCGTTTAAGATTTGATAATCTAAACAATACCAACGATCGTCCCCAACAGTTGATTTAGAATTATTCAATAAAATTGGAGTTATATAGATTAAAAAATTTACATCATTCTGGTGATTTGAGTAAAGCCAATCGGCATATTTATTCGCCTGATCTTTGCACGGTTTAGAGTCAATTTTTAACTCAAAAACAATATTTAAGTTACCAGTGGTACCGAATTCATTCAAATATTTTGCAGATAAGAATACATCAAACCTACCTAAATCCGTTACGCTTGTTTCTGTTGGAAAATTTTCATTAGGACTTACCTGAATATGATATAAGTTTGCTGTTGGTAATACTTTCAATAAAAAATCTCGATTTTCATTAACAGGTTTAAGACAATTTGAATCTAATAGAAGCATTAAAAATCTACGAAGAGTATAATCTCCTAAAAGATGGGTTCCTGAAGAATCAAGAAGCCATCCAATAAAAGAAGAGTGCCATCTTTCATAATGTGTTCTACCAACTATTTTAAAAAAATTAGGTTCGCTTAATATGTTTTCAAATTTTATAAATTTTGGCTCTGAAATTAGATTCAATAATTTTTCTGTAAAACTATTTATTCTTATATTTGCCATAATTGAATAATTCCACTTTTTCGCAATTTAAAAATAAATATACAAAAAGAAAAGACAAGATTTACTTAAGATTTTAAAGAACTCAATCATTCGGTTTTTTTATTGTATCAATTAAAAAAACTGTTATGTACATCAATTAAACTCTATTCGAGATAATGACAGCCCCTGCTCTGCTTGTTTTCCCAGGCGGCGGAGGTTGTAAGAATGGCGGTGCGGACGGCGTTGCGCAGGCCGATCAGGCTGTCCGTCAGTTTGGTTACGCGATAGAATCGTTCGATCTCGTTTTCCAGGTTGCGCAATTCCCTCAGCGCACGCTGCAGGCGGTGCTTGGTGCGCACCAGTCCCACATAATTCCACATAATATTTTTTATGGAGCTCATATCCTGATTAATCAACGCCGGGTCGGGCATTTCCCGGCCGTAATCCATCCAGTGCGGTATATCATCGGCATTAATCGTTTTGCGCTTGTTAATGGTTTTTTGGATGTGCTGCGCGGCCCGGTATCCCCAGACCAGTCCTTCAAGCAGTGAGGTGCTTGCCAGGCGATTGGCGCCATGCACGCCGGTGCAGGCCACCTCGCCAACGGCATAAAAATGCTTGACCGTTGATTTGCCCCACTGATCGACCCAGATACCGCCGCAGGCGTAATGGGCGGCGGGAACAACCGGAACGAGATTTTTAGAAATATCGACGCCGTATTCCAGGCAGTTTTCATAAATATTCGGGAAGCTGCGCTTAATTTCCGCTTCTTTGATATACGAACGCAGGTCGAGGTAAACATAGGGTAAATCCTGGTGGAGAATTTCCTTATGAATGCTGCGCGCTACCACATCGCGGGGCGCCAGATCTTTCCACTCGCTGTCATATTTTTGCATGAAAGGCTCGCCGCGTTCATTGACCAGCCGCGCGCCGGCGCCGCGTACGGCCTCCGTAATCAGAAACGGCGGCGCATTGCGATGAATAAAAGTTGTGGGATGAAACTGTACAAATTCATTGTTGATCACCCGCGCGCCGGCCCGGTTAGCCATGGCGATACCGTCGCCGCGCGCACCCGGCGGATTGGTGGTGCGCAGAAAAATCTGCCCCAGACCGCCTGCCGCGATAACCGTCTTTTTGGCAATGCAACGGACAACCTTGCCCGTCTCGTTATTCAGCAGATAGGCGCCAACGCAGGAGGGCCTTTCATAAATAGTCAGATTATTGAGGGAGTGATGCGCCGGCGTCAGGATATCGATGGCGGTGTGTCTGTGCAGTAAAGTAATTTGAGGATGTCTTTGCAGTTCTAAGGCAAGCGCGTTCTGTATCGATTTACCCGTGGCGTCCGCGATATGCAGAATGCGCGGAATCAGATGGCCGCCCTCGCGCACCAGCGATAAAGATCCGTCCTGAGTCTTATCAAAATCTATGCCCAGACGATCGATCAGAATTTTGCGCACCAGATCGGCGCCCTGCTCCACCAGAATTTTCACGGCTTTGGGGTTGCTGTGACCGGCGCCGGCTTTGATAATCTCATTTGCCAGTGATTCGGGATTATCATCCTCACCTTCGTAAACGATGCCGCCCTGGGCATAATAGGTGGAGGTGATTACCGGATCGTCTCCGCGGGTTACGACTGTTACAGGAATACCGGCGTCCGCCAGCATCAAAGCAGTGGTGCTGCCGGCGATGCCGCAGCCGATAACCAGAACTTCTGCTTTAATACACGCTTTCATGTAATTCTAATCATTTTTTCGACGGCATCATAAGCGCGTTTTCTGATTTCTTCGGGCACTTCGATCACATAGCGGTTGTAAAGAAGCGCATCGCGGGTGTCTTCCATGGTAATCTCATTCATGTGCGGACAGCGCACGCTGCATAAACGCACCATCTCTTTTTCGGGATTGGCGGCGGCGATATTATCGCCCATGGCGCATTCGGTAAGCAGCAGATAACGCGGCGCTTTTGTCTCTTCCACATATTGGATCATTTTGGACGTACTGCCCGAATAATCGCTGGCGGCGACAACTTCCGGACTGCACTCGGGATGGGCCAGAATAACGACGTCCGGAAATTGTTTGCGTACATTCTCGATATCTTCCACGGTGAATTTTTCATGGACTTCGCATTTACCATCCCAGCCGATAATCTGATAATCGAGATTACTATTTTTGGCGCCTTTTATCTGATCAAATTGCTTCGGGAAAATAATATGCTTTCCGGTCTCTTTTGCAATGTTGCCGGCCAGATATTCGTCGGGCAGAAAAATAACCGTATCGGCATCGAGTGAATTCACGACCGCCGCGGCATTTCCGGAAGTACAGCAGATATCGCTTTCCGCTTTTACATCGGCATAGGTATTGACATAAGTTACCACCGGCACACCGGGGAATCGTTCGCGCAGGGCACGCACATCCGCCGCCGTGATGCTTTCAGCCAGGGAACAGCCCGCTTTTTCCGCCGGCAGGAGCACGGTTTTATCGGGACTTAAAATTTTGGCCGTTTCCGCCATAAATCTGACGCCGCAGAAAACAATGATGTCTTTATCGGTTTCCGCGGCTTTACGGGCCAGTTCGAGCGAATCGCCCTTGTAATCGGGAATAGTCAGAAACAGCGCCGCTTCCATGTAATTATGCCCCAAAATCACGGCATTTTTCTGTTTTTTAAGTCTGTTTATTTCATCAGCCAGTTCGGCTTTTATTCTTAATTCGGGTTCCGGAACAGTCCGCCCGAGTTTTTCTTTCATTTCCTGAAAAATTACATCCACTGACACGTTAAAAACCTCCGGATTTTACCAGTTGATTAATAATGATATATCCAATGCTTCCACGGAGTGGGTTAAGCGGCCTATCGAAATATAGTCGACGCCGGTCCCGGCATAGGCGCGAACATTCCGCAGGCTGATATTGCCCGATGCCTCCAGCGGAATTTTATTGTCCGTGATTTTCACGGCCTCACTAATTTGCCCGATGGTCATATTATCGAGCAGAATACGGTCTGCATTCAGAGAGAGCGCCTCTTCCAGCTCTGCATTGTTTTTTACTTCGACTTCAATTTGTAGTTGTTTATGCAATTTGCTGCGCACTTGTTCCACGGCCTTGCGAATACTGCCCGCCGCAGTGATATGATTGTCTTTGATCAGCACCATATCAAACAGTCCGAAGCGGTGATTTTGTCCGCCGCCGATTGCAACAGCCATTTTATCCATGAGACGCAGACCGGGTGCGGTTTTACGGGTATCCAGTATAACAGCATTGGTGCCGCGCACGCTGTCGACATATTTTCTGGTTACACCGGCGATACCCGACATACGCTGCAGAAAATTCAACGCCACCCGCTCGCCGCTGAGAATTGCCCTGCCGGGTCCGCTTATAGCAGCGATTACATCCCCTTTGCCCACCGGTTTACCGTCTGCTATTTTTGGTTCTAATTTAACATCCTTGTCGAGCAGATTAAAAACCAATGCCGCAATTTGGAGGCCGGCAATGATCCCATCGGCTTTGGCAATGAATTTACCTTCCAGAATTTGTTCTTCCGCAACCGTGGATTCGGTGGTGACATCACCGCTGCCGATGTCTTCTTCCAGCGCGGTTTTAACAATTTTTGATAATTGGGCTTGCATCGTATGCAACTGTTCTCCTAGAAACCGGAAACATCCGATTTATCACTCCTTTTAATTCAGAGACGTTTCACACACCTTCTAAATGAAATTTTAATAAAAGCTTAAATTTAAGTTAATATTTAGAAAAAGAAAAATTAATATGGATGGTTTTC
>CAYXRA010000107.1:0-15501 GCA_964467525.1 uncultured Calditrichaceae bacterium | reverse complement strand
GAACTCAGCCTGGTTGTTTATGACATACTGGGCAGAAAAGTCAATACGCTTTTCAGCGGTCCGATTAATGCCGGCAAATTTCAGTTTACATGGAATGGGAAGAACGCGGCAGGAATTAACGTACCCAGCGGTATCTATTTTGCAGTGATGCAGACCAACAGTTTTAAGCAAACCATTCAGATGGTCCTGGTCAAATAAATATATCATTCATAGTAAACAAAAAGCCTCCGGGATTGATCAATCCCGGAGGCTTTTTTTTATCAACAAAAGAATATTATTTCAGCAGTATCATTTTCCCTGATTTACTAAAAAGCTGTCTCTGATTATCTTTCGTTTGTGCTTCTAATCTGTAAATGTACAGCCCGCTCGCCAAACGCTGACCTGATTGGTTCGTACCATTCCAAACAGCTTCCTGTCTGCCTGCCGGTCTCAGTTCGGATATCAAAGACGACACCTTTTGTCCCAGCAGGTTGTAAACGGACAGCTCAACATAAGCCGGCGAGGGCAGCCCGAAACGAATCGTCGTGCTTGGATTAAAAGGATTGGGATAGTTGGGTTTTACATAAAAACGATCGGGTATATTTGCATTATCATCCGAATCATCAATTGCACTGATGACATTTAAATGCAACGTATCGAGACGGCCGCTGTGCTTTTCATTGCCGTAGGGATGATACCAGTATAGATAAGATGGGGCGTAATAATGACCTGGCGCATCCCAAACATGAACAATACCGTTATGTCCGATATATATCAGCTCGAGATCGCCGTCGTTATCAACATCATTGATTACCGGAGACTGGCTGTGGACGATGTCAATATTTGTATCAATGGGAAATCCCATTATATTTTTCCCGCTTCTTACATCCAGCGCATGCATAATGCCCCGGTAATTTGTAAAAATGATTTCCGCGACCCCGTTCTGATCAATGTCGGCGATCACGGGCGTTCCGTAAACGCTGACTGACGTGTGATTTGGATTAAAAAAGCTTTCACCGTTATCGATATCGACCGGCCAGCCGGTCTGTTTCGTGCCGTCCAGGTTGAAAATGTAAGCTTTCTGCCTGCCTGCATAAATAATTTCCATTTCCGGGTCACGGTCAATGTTGCTGGCAATCGCCGGCGAACCCCGATACCAGGGATCGGTTACCTCGATATCCATGCCGTTTTCCCAGCCGGGCAGCGGCTTACCGTCGCTGTTGAGAACGTATAATTTATCTGCCTGGACCGATGCGACGAGAATCTCTAGCTTTTTATCCGAATTAAGATCGGCCAGACTGGTAGCCGTATTCATAAAACCGCTGAATTGAGAAGTCCAGACTGTGTCGGCGGAATTCACCGGATCGAAGGCATAAACATTGCCATCAGAAATGGCTACGACAACATTTTTCACGCCGCTGTTATTCAGATCGCCGACGGCAGGCATACCCAGCGAAAAGGGGCTTTTAAAGATGTATCCCTCTTCCGGCCAGCTATCGAAAGATGTCCATTCCGTACCGGTACTTTTCCATACGAACAGACGGCTGTCGCGGGGAAAAGGCGAGGGGGCGTTATTGGCATGGGTCAGCACAATAATCTCATCGTAACCGTCATAGTTCAGGTCTTCCAGTACAACCGATGTCGGAGCCCGGTATTCAAGATCAATCGCATGGATGATTGAACCGCTTTGCGGATCAATGATATAAATGAAATTCCCGGCCACCCCTTCGGCGAAGGTGCTTACAACCACTTCTACCGCATCGTCACCGTAAACATTGCCCACAGCCGGGGCGGTTGTATGTCCTTTCATCGAATTGATAAAATGCAGGAGTTCTCCGTTTGAACTGTAAATCCCCAAAACGCCGTATCCGCCTGAGGCAATAATTTCTTTGCCGCCCTGACCGTCGATGTCAAAAACGGTTAATCCGTTCATCTCCGAACCGGTTGCCTGAACGCCGAGCATTTGGGGATACAAGTTGAGATATGGTAGAGCAGGCCAAGCGGTTAGTGTATCCTGGCCCATGGCGCTGTAATTGACGGATGAATCTACAGAGATAAAGTTATATTGATAGAGCTGATTGGATTGCACCGTTTCATCGAGAAAATAGCCGGCATTATGGACGTATTCGTCGGTAATACGAACAAAAGCGGTGTCCGCGGGTTGTTTTCTGTAAATATGATAGCCGAGAATATCGGTTGATAGCGGCGATTCCCAGCTAAGCATGATGGCATTGCCGGCGTAAGGCATATATGAAAAATTTGCCGGCGGCTGCGGCGCCTGGAAATCCAGGTTGTAATGCCACTGAACGCCATGCATGTCTTCAAAAGTGACAATCAGTTCTACCGAATCATAGACAACGGTATGTTCGATTACGAAAGACTGCTGGGTTTTTATCACTGTACCGGGTGCAATATCTCCAGGCACAATTTCTTCGGTGATTATTTGCACTTCGGGCAGACCGGATTTCAGGCTGGCCTTCACCGCCGCCGCCGCTCCCCGGCCGGCATTGATGATATCCAGATTCAGCGCGGTTGTAAACGATGAATCCAGCGCCACGGTTTCAGTTTGATAATCGGCAATTTTTAATACCGGTAAATGAATATCCAGCAGAACCGGCAAGGTCCCGAAAACACGTCCGGCATAGGAAAACCGGGCATCAAAGGTTAATACGGTATCTTTAGGAAAAGCGCTGCTCACGTTGAACTGAAAGGGTCCGATAACGGCTGTCTCGCCGACATCAATAGCGGGGACATCCAAAACCGAATCGACGTCAAAATGGATTAATTCGTGCGTGCAATCCAAATTAACTTTGAACTGATCAAAGGTTGAGCGTTCCCCTTCGTTTTTTATCTTTAATGACAAATTAGCGGCCTCACCCGGTTCGATAATGCTGTTTTGCGTGCCGTATGTTTCATCAATGTTATAATCTTCCAGTGTAAGATCGGCGCCGTCGATTTCCGGTACGCTGAAACCGGTTTCTACCGGTTTGTAATTATGGTGTACCATGGTTGCAAACACCTTACCCGGTGCGTATTGATCCAGAAAAAATCTGGCAATACCGGATTCGTCAGTGCGTTTAACATCGTAAATTTCACCCTTACGATAAAGCACGACACGGGCGTTCTCCAGGGCAACATCAACCGTGGGATCGGTTAAGCGCACGGTGAATTTATTCTTACCATCCACGTCGGGATTATCGATGTACTCTACAGACATATCTTTGGGTTTTTTGGTCCAGACAGGCAGCTCCGGATCACCCAGAACAACGGTGGAAAAGACGATAATCCGGGACGGCCCTTCCCAGGAAAGATAACCCAGGTAAGGTAAACGCGACAGAAAATGGGCCTCGGCAAGATGATAATGATCCTTTTTAAAGATCAGCTCATAAAATTCCTTTTGTAAATAAATACCGCTGAAGGGATATTCGTAACTGCTGTTACCGATATAGGCCACGCCGCCGCCATTTTCACTCAACAAATACATCTCCGAAAAGGAGCGCTTGCGGATATCATTGGTGTAACAGCTCGCCACATACCAGATGGCCGGATCGTGATTGGTTATATCATTGAGATTGAAGCTGTAAATATTGGAACCGCGTCCGCCCGGTCTGATGGTGTGATAGGCGCCGTGATTCTCGGTAAATATCAATCCGTAATTATCGCTCAGCGCATCGAGCACCACCTGGGGATCGCTGCCGACATCGGCATCCTCGGTGATTAAGGTGCGCTTAAACAAGGGATTGATTACCGGATCGATGTGCTTCATGATCAAGTCTTTGCCATCATCCTTTTTACTGAGATTGGAGGCGGTATAAAGCACATTGGCCGGATAGTCCGCTCCGGCGACCGTATCTAATTTTTCATATCGAAATAGTTTTGTCAGATACCTCGAAACATCGTCACTTTTTTCAACGGGCAGGCGTCCCACATAAACCTCGGGATAACCATCGACATTGTCTTTGGCTTCTCCGAATATGTCATTTTGATTGGCATTCCATGTACCGTCAAGATCGGAAAAATAGTAATCGGCAGCAAACGTGTAACCCCCGGTGGTGATCAGCCGTGTCGGCACCAGCTCCAGATCGCCGCCAAGCAGAACGTATTTCGTCCCCTTGTTCAAATATGACCAGCGGATATAGTTGCGCATCCGTTCCGCATCGTCAACGGCATGGGGAAATTCCGAACGGATCCAATCCATGGTGCGGATAACCGCCGGTACACCCTTGCGTGTTTTCCAGTCGGCAAGCGCTTCGAAGTCCGCCGCCAGTTCGTCAGTCGTGATAATCACATAGCGATGTACCAGATCCGGCGTAACATTTTCGAAAGATTCCGTATGCGCCCCTGTTTGGGACAGGTCAACCGGTAATCCGGATTTTTCCTGAAAAGAATCAAATATGTTTTCATTTAATGCGGAGGGCAATTTAATTGCATCCGGGGATATGGCCGTTGATTGGCCGGCGCCGGTTTCTATTTCAATTTCCAACCGATTGATAAAGTATAATTTATTTTTGTTAACATCGTATTTTACCGGGTGAACAGCAAAATGGGCAATGGGGATACCGTTAAAGTATTTGGTGCCGGTATATTGCACGATTTGATCCGGAAAAGTACGCTTACCTTGAAATTCGGTTGCAGCAGATTGTGCTGCATTATTTTTCGGAGCGTCCTGATACCAGAGCGGTTGCTGGGATTTAATATTAAAGCGGCCCGTCACTTCCTGCTCACTGATTTTGGATACTGTAAAGTCTGCCACGGATGTTTCCGCGGGCAGAACGATTTTGTAAATGTAAACCGGTAAATCCGGTTGTCCAACCTGGTTGTCTAATTGGGAAAGGTTAGGCTGGGCAAGGTAATCGATGTGGTGCAGGCCGTCTTCCTCTGTGATCTGCAATTGATTGAAATCGTGTTGTATCACATAGGTCTGACTATATAAAATACTCATACAAAAAAATATGAGTGAAAGTGTATATGTAAAAGACTGACTTTTCAAAATGCTTCCTCCGTTAGAATGACAGGAATTACAATTTTGCTAAATTAATTAAAATTAGCGCTACATCAAAATAAACGCATATTACTTTCAACAAATTGACCGGCGTCAATATTTCTTGCCGATTTTGCTTTTTGTTCTTTTATTAATTATTTGTATCTTATTTGTTAAGAAACGTTCCCTGCTTATATGTTTAAACAAATATTTTCCGGAGATTTGACATGAAACATATTATTGTCTTGTTTTCCGCACTCCTTTCATTTTCGCCTTCATATGTTTCCGCCCAGGGATTCTATGCCGCCCCTTTCCTTTTATCCGGCCCTTCGGCTTATCTTGAGGCTTCCGGCGGAGCCTTCACAGCCATGCCCGCCAATGATGCTTTCGGTTTCTATTATAATCCGGCGCAACTGGGCCAATTCAGTCAGAACAGTAACGGGGCACTGCAGATTGCCCGGCGGGACTGGATTCCCGGCATACCGGAAACAAATTATTCAAATTTTGGTTTGTCACTGGGATACAATCTCAAGAAAATAAATGAAAATCTCCCGTTGAGTATCGGTATGGGTTACATGTTGAATTATCTTTCATTAGGGGAAAATGTATGGACTGATGAGACCGGCACTGAACTTGGCACATACGATTCAAGGGAATATACCAACGCCTTCGGACTGGGTTTATGCGTTGATTTTTTCCTTCGCGCTGCGATAGGTGTAACTTACAAAAGGATTGTTTCCAAACTAACACCTTTTACAATCGTGGGTGCAGAAAATAGCAGTGGCGAGGCAACGGCCAATGCTTTTGACTTCGGACTGCAGATCAATGTCCCGTTTACCGAATTGTTCAGAGATGAGCGTAAAACTACATTCCAGTTATTCCCGGTTATCGAAATCTCTTATGGCTATGCAATAGTTAATATTGGAGATGAGATGCGCTATATTGATAAACATCAGGCAGATCCCCTGCCCCGCCAGGCGCGTTTGGGCAATGCGCTGAAACTGGGGTTGGGTATGCAAAACAACGGTGTGGATATCGATTTGATTACCATTGATTATGTGGCGGAAGCCAATGATCTTCTGGCTAACAGAAACCAATCCGGACAGGTGGAATATCAGGGCGCCTTTGGCGATATAAAATTTCCCAAGGCCATGTTTTTATTGGATGATCCGGATAAAGTGACCGTGCGGCGCGGTATTGGTCTTAACTTTTTTGAAATGTTTCAATGGCACATGGGTCTCATTGACCAGCCTTACAGTGGTCAAAAAAGACCAATGGGCTTCGCTTTCAATTTACGCGGTGTATTAAAAATCATCAGCGCATTTTCAGGAAACCCCAATCTGAAAAACGGGCTGAACCATTTTGATTTTCAAATTAATTATACGCACATCGATCTTAACAGAGATTATTCTATGGGTGATGGCGGTTATTTTGGGATCGCCTTCGGGATTTACGGATTTTAAGCGAAGAGATGACTTGTGAAGCGAATTGTTCAATATTTTTATCTGTTTCTTTTTTTGCTTGGCCAACACGCTGCCGCTGAGCATATCGAAATGGCCGTTTATTATGACTACGGCGTCTGGGACGACGGCGTGATCGCTTTTGAAAATTTCCTGGACTGGAAAGGGATTTCACACGAGCGCATTACCGCCGAAACAATCAACACCGGTGATTTGTCCGGTCGCTATCAGGCTCTCTACTTTCCGGGCGGCTATGCTTACTATTATAAAATGGCCATCGATCAGAACGGCGTTGAAAACATTAAAGATTTTGTACGAAATGGCGGCGGCTATCTGGGCATCTGCGCCGGCGCATATTTTGCCTGCGATTCAGTCATCTGGGAAGAAGACGGTAAAATCGATTATCCGCTCGATCTTTTCGACGGTTTGGCCGTTGGCGCCATCGACGCCATTGCACCCTGGGATGACTATACCATGACGACTGTGAATCTGCATCCGGATAACCCCATCAATCAATTTGAGCCGTCTTACGAAATCATGTTATATTACGGCGGCCCCTATTTCAGTCCTCATGCAACTGCAAAAATCGATACGGTCGGCGGCTGGGCGGTTTGGCATGATGAGCCGGCGATCATCAATTTTACGGTCGATTCGGGCCGCGTGCTGTTAATCGGTCCCCATCCGGAAATTGAAGAAGACCTCGACCGGGACAGCACCGATTTCGCACAGGAACTGGAAGATGCCGGATCGGACTGGCCCTTTCTCTGGTCGGCCGTCGACTGGCTGCTGGGGCGGCCGATCAGCTATCCCGATCCGTCAGGGATTAGATTGATGCAGCATTATGACGGTGAGCTGAAAACGGAACCACAGATCATTTATCCCAATCCCTTCAATGCCCGGACGACGATTGGTTATCATTTAAAAGAACATGCGCGGGTTAATTTGTGTGTGTACGATCTGACCGGCAGGCTGATTGCCGGGCTGATCGATGCATATCAGCAGCCCGGTTATCACCGCTTTCACTGGCATGCCGAAAATCAAAGCAGCGGCGTTTATATTTGCCTGCTGTCTGTTAACGGGCGCAGCCACGCCGTAAAGATGATGCTAATACGTTAATTCTGATATCCGAATCCTTCTGCTTTTTATTATGCCTGAAATGTGGTTTCGCTGCCAAGCGTTTTAATTACGTTTTCTGAAATTGACTTTGATCGATGCCGGGGAATTGATATATTTGAACAACGAAAAAATAATGGAATATGAAAGATAATGACACTAAAAAAACTACTGGAAAACAGCGTAAATAACTTCGGCTTAAAAACGGCGCTCTCATGTGTTAACGGCGCAAAAATTACCTATGCGGTCATGTATAATCGTGTACAGGCGTTGTCGCAACTTCTACGTAATAAAGATGTGCAGTTCGGTGATCGCGTGGCTATTCTGGGTGAGAACAGTCCGAACTGGGGTATTGCCTATTTTGCGATTACCGGCATGGGCGGCGTCACCGTTCCCATTCAGCCTGAATTTCATCCCAATGAAATTCGCCACATTCTGCGCCACTCCGGCGCCAGGGGGCTGTTTGTCTCACGTCGCTTAATTGAAAAATTGCCGGATGAGGAGATTGACTCACTGAAATTCATCCTTTTTTTGGATGATTTTCAGGCGCATGAAAGCAATCAAAAACGTGATCTCTTTCAGGAATTCCTTGAAAAGAGTGAAAAGGAGTTTGATAAGATTAAGCGGGCAGCGCGGCAGATGACCGGCAAGTTACCGGAAAACGGGCACCCGCAAGTGAAAGAAGATGACCTGGCGGCTATCGTTTATACATCCGGCACAACCGGTCACGCAAAAGGGGTGATGCTTTCACATAAAAACATTGTTTCCAATGCCCTGGGCGCCAAAGGATTCGTCGATATAACTGATAAGGACCGGCTGCTCTCTATTTTGCCGCTGGCCCATACGTATGAAACAACGCTGGGATTGATTGCACCGATCGCCTTCGGGGCCTCTGTGGCTTATCTGGATAAGACACCGACACCGCGGGTTCTTTTGCCTGCGCTGAAAAAAGTGAAACCGACGATCATGCTGAGCGTACCCCTGGTTATCGAAAAAATTTATAAAGCACAAATTTTACCGCAGCTCAAAAACAAACGTCTGACAGGGAAGCTTTACAGATATGGTATGGTGCGCCGACAGCTCCATAAAATTGCCGGCAGAAAGCTGCTCAAATTTTTTGGCGGCGAGCTGAAGGCCTTTTGTATCGGAGGGGCAGCCCTTTTACCGGAAGTGGAATTATTTTTACGGGAGGCCAGGTTTCCCTATGCCGTAGGCTATGGTCTGACCGAAACCGCGCCGCTGGTAACCGGATCGGCGCCGTTCAAAACAAAATTCCGTTCTGTGGGTAAAGCGCTGGACGGCGTGCAAATAAAAATTTCATCATCGGATACCGGTGAAGCGGCAGGCGAAGTTTGCGTCAAAGGAAATAATGTGATGCCCGGTTATTATAATGACACCAGGCGCACGCAGGAAGTGTTCAGCGATGACCGCTGGCTGAAGACCGGTGACCTGGGGCAACTGGATGAAGAAGGATATCTGTTTATAAAAGGCCGTTTAAAAACGGTTATCATCGGGTCCAACGGTAAGAACATCTATCCCGAGCAGATTGAAGCCCTGATTAATGAAGCGCTCTATGTGATGGAATCGCTGGTGTTCGAAGATAATAACCGATTGTGCGCCCGGGTATATCCCGATTATGATCAATTAGAAAACGCATTTTCTGAACAGGATAAAAGTAATTCGGAACTTGAAGCAAAGATAAATGAATTACTCGAAACGCTTCGTATTGAAGTAAACCAAAAGCTGCCTGACTATGCAAGGCTGAACCGCATTATCGAGCATAGTGAACCTTTTGAAAAAACACCAACACAAAAGATAAAGCGTTATCTTTATATAACTTGAGATTGTTAAACGGAAATTTCCCAATAATAAGAAATTATGCCAACTGATCCCAATCATTAAAAAGAACGTTTATTGCCGCTGCCGGTGTAATATTTTAATAAACATAATAGAAACAGTAGTTAATAAAGATATATAAGAAAATTGTGATTTGGCATCATTTTTGATTAAATTACCAATCTGTAATTGAATAATAATGATCGTGAATTTATTCATTAAATGACAACATCAAACATTTAATTCTATAATAGAGGAGTTTGGCATGGGTCGAAAAATAGTCACGATAGATGGTAATGAAGCGGCTGCTTTTGTAGCGCATAAGATTAACGAAGTTATTGCCATCTATCCCATTACTCCATCCTCAAACATGGGTGAGTGGGCAGACGAATTTACTGCAAAGGGAGAACGAAATATTTGGGGCACCATTCCCAGTGTAACGGAGATGCAGAGTGAAGGCGGCGCTTCCGGCGCGGTTCATGGCGCGCTGCAAAGCGGTGCCTTAACCACAACGTTCACTGCGTCACAGGGTCTTTTATTAATGATACCGAACATGTACAAAATTGCCGGTGAATTAACGCCAACGGTTTTTCATGTTTCGGCCAGAACCGTAGCAACGCACGCGCTTTCTATTTTCGGAGATCACAGCGATGTAATGGCGGTCAGACAAACCGGATTTGGTCTGCTGGCTTCCAATTCAATTCAGGAAATCATGGATTTTGCTTTGATATCGCAGGCGGCGGCTTTGGAATCGCGTATTCCTTTTGTTCACTTTTTTGACGGTTTCCGTTCTTCGCATGAAGTACAGAAAATCGAAGAGCTGACAAGGGATGATATGAAGGCGATGATGAATAATGATCTGATTATCGAACATCGTAAACGGGCACTCAATTCGGACGCACCGGTACTGCGCGGTACCGCACAGAATCCGGATGTGTTCTTCCAGGCGCGCGAAACGGTGAATCCCTTCTACAACGAAGTGGCCGGAATTATGCAGAAAGCTATGGATAAGTTTGCCGAAGTTGTTGGCCGTCAGTATCATTTATTTGACTACGTTGGTCATCCGGAAGCCGAACGCGTCGTCGTTCTGATGGGTTCCGGCGCTGAAACTGTTCAGGAAACAGTAGAATACCTGGCGGATAAAGGTGAAAAAGTCGGGGCAGTAAAAGTCCGGCTATATCGTCCCTTCTCCGTCGAACATTTGATAAACGCATTTCCGAAGACAACCAAGTCTATTGCCGTTCTGGATCGCACCAAAGAACCGGGCTCCGCAGGTGAACCGCTCTATGTCGATATTTTGAGCGTCTTCAGTGAACAAATGGCCCTCGGGCAGTTGCCCTTTGACCGGTTTCCGAAGGTTATCGGCGGTCGTTACGGATTGTCATCAAAGGAATTCACCCCGGCAATGGTTAAAGCTGTTCTGGATGAACTGAACAAAGACAAACCTAAAAATCATTTTACCCTTGGTATTAATGAAGATGTGACCAAAACCAGCCTGGAATACGATCCGTCCTTTTCCACCGAATCGGAAGATGTGGTAAGGGCGATGTTTTACGGTCTCGGCGCTGATGGTACGGTTGGGGCAAATAAAAATTCAATCAAAATTATCGGCGAAGAAACCGACAATTATGCCCAGGGTTATTTTGTATACGACTCCAAAAAATCGGGTTCAATGACGATTTCCCATTTACGATTCGGAAAAGATCCGATTCATTCAACTTATCTGATCGACAAGGCTAATTTTATTGCCTGTCATCAGTTCGTATTCCTGGAAAAAATGAATGTGCTGGACAAGGCTGTGGACGGGGCAACCTTTCTGCTGAACAGTCCTTATCCCAAAGATGAGGTCTGGGATCATCTGCCGCGCCACATCCAGGAGGCAATCATCAATAAGAATCTTAAATTCTATGTGATTGATGCTTATGAAGTGGCAAAAGAAACAGGCATGGGCGTACGCATTAACACCATCATGCAGACCTGCTTTTTCGCCATTTCCGGTGTTCTGCCGCGCGATGAAGCGATTGCCAAAATTAAAGGGGCCATCGAAAAGACCTACGGCAAGAAGGGCGAGCAGGTTGTTAAAATGAATTTTGCAGCCGTTGACCAGACACTGGAACACTTACATAAAATTGAAGTGCCTGCTCAGGTGAGCAGCGATATCCCGCTCAAACCGCCTGTACCGGCAGAAGCACCGGAATTCGTACAGGATGTAACCGCGATGATTATCGCCGGCAAGGGCGACCAGATACCTACAAGTAAATTTCCGGTTGACGGTACTTTCCCGACAGCGACAACCCAGTGGGAAAAGCGTAATGTGGCACTGGAAGTTCCCGTATGGGATCCGGACGTTTGTATCCAGTGTAACAAATGTGCAAATGTCTGCCCGCACGCCACAATCCGGCCGAAAGTATATGACGGAGCGATTCTTGATAAGGCCCCGGAAACCTTTAAAGCCGCCAAAGCCAGAGGCAAGGAATTCCCCGAGAACTGGATGTACACCCTGCAGGTTGCAGTAGAGGATTGTACCGGCTGCGAACTTTGTGTTGAAGTCTGTCCGGCTAAGAACAAACAGGAAACCGGTAAAAAAGCGATTAACATGGCACCGCAAATTCCGCTCCGCGAAAGCGAACGTGAAAACTGGAACTTTTTTATGGATATTCCGGACTTCGACAGAACCCAGCTTAAGGTGGAAACGGTCAAAGGTTCGCAGTTGCTGCGTCCCCTGTTTGAATTCTCCGGCGCCTGTGCCGGCTGCGGCGAAACGCCCTATGTTAAGCTGGCCAGCCAGCTTTTCGGCGACCGGATGATCGTAGCCAATGCCACCGGCTGTTCTTCCATTTACGGCGGTAACCTGCCGACTACGCCGTGGGCCAAAAACGAAGACGGTCGCGGTCCGGCCTGGTCCAATTCATTGTTCGAAGACAACGCTGAGTTCGGCCTCGGTTTTCGTCTGACTATCGATAAACACAATGAACATGCCAGAGAACTGCTAGCAAACATGAAAGATCAGGTTGATGGCGAATTGGCCGAGTCAATTCTCAGCGCCAAACAGGTTGACGAGGCGGACATTGCCGAACAGCGTCAGCGCGTTAGCCAGTTGAAGGAAAAACTGCAATCGATTAACAGCGATGAGGCAAAACTGTTGACAAGTATTGCCGATTACCTCGTCAAGAAAAGCGTCTGGATCATGGGCGGCGACGGCTGGGCCTACGATATCGGTTACGGCGGTCTCGATCATGTGATTGCCTCCGGTAAAAACGTCAACATTCTGGTGATGGATACCGAGGTTTACTCCAACACCGGCGGACAGATGTCCAAGGCAACCCCGATCGGCGCTGTGGCCAAATTTGCTGCCGGCGGTAAACCGACGCCGAAGAAAGACCTTGGTCTGCTGGCCGTATCCTATGGTAATGTGTACGTAGCCCGCGTGGCAATGGGCACCAATGACACACAGACGGTAAGGGCCTTTATCGAAGCCGAAAGATATGACGGTCCCTCGATGATCATCGCCTATACCCATTGTATTGCACACGGTTACAACCTGAAATACGGTATGGATCAGCAAAAGCTGGCCGTAAATTCCGGTCACTGGCCGCTGTTCAGATTCAATCCGGAATTAATCAAAGAACGTAAGCAACCGATGAGCCTGGATTCCAAGGCGCCCAGTATACCGATCAAGGACTACATGTACAACGAAACGCGCTTTAAGATGGTTACCAAGATGGATCCGAAAGCGGCTAAACACTTCCTGGAATCCGCTCAGGAACAGGTAAAAATGAACTGGAAGAAGTACGAGAATTTAACCAAATTGGATTACTCGGAAGAATAAGACAAATAAACAATAAAATGCAAGGCAGCCCGCCTTGCATTTTTATTCTACCATGGGGGTAAAAACATGGATTTATCAGTTAAATATTTAGGTCTCAATTTAAAAAATCCCATCGTTCCTGCGGCTTCTCCGCTGACCACCAAACCGGATGCGGTAAAAAAACTGGAAGATAACGGCGCCGCGGCAGTGGTAATGTATTCACTTTTCGAAGAACAGATCCGCCATGAAGCCAGAGAACTGGATGAATTTCTAACGCAGGGCACGGAAAGTTTTGCCGAAGCGCTGAGCTATTTCCCGGAACCGGATACATTTCATAATATCGAAGCCGAGGACTATCTGAATACGATTGCCGACTTAAAGAAAGCGGTCGATATCCCGGTTATTGCCAGTCTGAACGGCGTATCGGCCGGCGGCTGGATGAAATTTACCAAACAGATGGAAGAAGCCGGCGCCGATGCCCTCGAACTGAACATATATTATATTCCCACCGATCCGGATATGACCGCTACCCAGATTGAAGATATGTATATCGACAATCTTAAGACGGTTAAGGGTCATGTGAATATTCCGGTGGCCATCAAACTCAGCCCCTATTTCAGCGCCTTCGCCAACATGGCCAAAAAACTGGATGAAACCGGCGCCGACGGACTCGTTCTGTTCAACCGTTTTTATCAGCCGGATATCGATCTTGAAAATCTTGAAGTTAAACCCGATTTGCAGTTCAGCACGTCGCATGAATTGCGTCTGCCCCTGCGCTGGCTGGCTATCCTGCATGATAATGTTAAGGCCAGTCTGGCCGCCACCAGCGGTATCCACACCGGCATGGATGTACTGAAAACAGTGATGGCCGGTGCCGATGTGGCGCAAATGGCTTCGGTACTGCTGGCACGCGGCGTCGACAAAGTAAAGACGATTCTCGATGATATGCAGCAGTGGATGGAAGAAAATGAATACGCATCGATTGCCCAAATGAAGGGGAGCATGAGTCATAAATCGATCGCCGAGCCGTCTGCTTACGAGCGCGCCAATTACATGAAAACACTACAAAGCATAAAATAGCAATACGCGTATGTATTTTGAGGGTAATTGCGGAGTTGTTATTATAATGAAACGCAGGATGATCTGATGGCGCAGTTACACCAAAATTGCAACAGGCGCATTGTCCGGTTGCCGGTTGCTGAAATCGGTGACACCGGATAAAAGACAATTACGAAAGCCTCATTACTTATGGGGCTTTTTTTCGTTTTAAAACTCCGGGGAGGTAAAAATGGGCGGTTTTTTTGGCGTTGTTTCCAAACAGAATTGTGTAAGCGATTTGTTTTACGGAACCGATTATCACTCCCATCTGGGCACGCATCGCGGCGGCCTGGCTGTTTTGAATGGTGGGCATTTCACCCGTTTTATTCACAATATCCAGAATACCCAGTTCCGTTCCAAATTCGAAGATGATATTCTTAAGATGAAGGGCGATACGGGCATCGGCTGTATCAGCGATACCGACGATCAGCCGCTGGTTGTCGCCTCGCATCTGGGAAACTATGCCATTGTTACTGTGGGGAAAATCAATAATTTACAGGAACTGGTCAATCAGGCATTTTCACGACGCACGCATTTTCTGGAAATGGACGCCGGGATGATTAATCCGACGGAAATGGTTGCTTCTCTGATCAACGAAGGTTCTACGTTTGAGGAAGGCATTAAAATCGCCCGCGATGCCATCGAGGGTTCCTGTTCGCTGCTCATTCTCACCAGGGAGGGTATCTACGCCGCCCGCGACCGCTTCGGCCGCACCCCGGTGATTATCGGTGAAAGGGAAGGCGCATTTTGTGCAACCCTGGAAAGCTGTGCACTGCCAAACCTGAATTACACAAAAAGCTATGAACTGGGACCGGATGAGATTGTCCTGATCACACCGGAAAAGATTGAACAGCGTCGGACCCCGGGCAATCAACTGCGTATCTGTGCTTTTTTGTGGATCTACTACGGCTATCCCGCTTCCGGCTATGAAGGTATTAATGTCGAACAGGCCCGCTACCGCTGCGGCGCCTCCCTGGCCCGCAGAGATAACGTGGATGTCGATTCCGTTTGCGGTGTGCCGGATTCCGGTATCGCCCATGCTTTGGGCTACGCCATTGAATCTGGATTGCCCTACAGGCGGCCGTTTGTAAAATACACCCCGACCTGGCCGCGCAGCTTTATGCCGCAAAATCAGGAAGTGCGCAATCTGGTTGCGCGTATGAAACTGATCCCCATTGCCGAATTAATCGACGGTCAGCGCCTTCTTTTCTGTGAGGATTCCATCG